>JAQBPY010000246.1 GCA_028287285.1 Gemmatimonadota bacterium | reverse complement strand
AGGCGATGCCGTCTCCATTTCAGCGACTGCCTCGTCCGCCTGTCATCCCCGCAGCCGCTGTGCGCTGTCATCCCGCAGCCGCTGTGCGCTGTCATCCCGCAGCCGCTGTGCGGCTGTCGGGATCTTCTGTCCCGTCCTTTTCGCCAGCCATGCAGACAGCATCCACGAATCTGGAATAGTGGATATCAACTACTGTGGTTGCCCTACTCATTCGGCCCGTGTACCGCCGCTCACCCCGCGTATGCCCGCGGTCGCGGCGCCGATATCCAGGGCGCTCGGGGCACTGCCCGTTGACGCATCTCCATTCACGTACATACATTCCCATCAGACATTCAGGGGAAGACACATGCCCGGCTCGGAGCTCGATCTCGTTCACGGAACGCTCGATCTCATCATTCTGAAAGCACTCCTGTGGGGCCCGTCACACGGCTACGCCGTCGTGCGCTGGGTGCGTGACATCACGGCCGACGATCTCCAGATCGAGGAGGGCGCGCTCTACACCGCCCTCCACCGGATGGAAAAGCGCCGGTGGCTTCACGCCGAGTGGGGGCTCTCGGAAAACAATCGCAAGGCCAAGTTCTATTCGCTCACCTCGGCAGGCCGCAAGCAATTGCGCGCAGAGTCGGAACGATGGACGACCTATGTGCGCGCCGTGTCGAAGATCATTCAGGCCACCTGACGCATCATGCGCTTTCGGCGACTCTTCCGGCTCGACCGCGGCGCGCGCGACGTGCAGCAGGACGTCGACACGGAGCTGCTGTTCCACTTCGACATGGCGATCAATGATCTCATTGCCGCCGGTCGCACACCCGGCGACGCTCGCACTGAAGCCGAGCGGCGCTTTGGAGATCTCGAACGCACTCGGCGAGGATTGATGATGATCGACGGTGAACGTGTCAACAGCGAACGGCGCGCAGAGTGGTGGAGCTCCGTTGCGCTCGACATGCGGTATGCGGTGCGCAAGCTCGTGCATTCTCCGGGCTTCACCGTCGTTGCCGTCGCGACACTCGCGTTGGCGATCGGGTCGACGACTGCCGTATTCAGCATCGTCAACGGTGTGCTGCTCAACCCACTTCCGTTTCGCGACCCAGACCGGCTCGTGCGCGTCGCGTCGATGGGCAAGGCCGGGAATGCCACATCGATGTCGTATCTCGACTTCATGGATTATCGCGCGCAGAGCAAGCTCGTTCCCGCGATGGCGGCGTTCATCAACAGCACGCGCAACCTCACCATCAACGGCGGCACGCCGGTGCTGCTCAATGCCGCCACGGCGAGCGCCAACTACTTCGACGTCATCGGCGTCCATCCAAAGCTTGGCCGCGAGTTTGCGCCTGGCGACGACAAGCAAGGGTCCGCGCCCATCGTCGTCCTCGGCGAGGGATTCTGGCGCACGACCTTCGGCGGCGATTCCGGTGTGGTCGGACGGACGATCCAGGTGGACGGAAAACCGTACACGGTTGTTGGTGTCGCGCCCTCGAGCATCAATTTTCCGCGGCACATGGATGCCTGGTTCCCCCTGGTGCCTTCCAAGGACGACCTCGATCCGCCCAATCGCGGCGCGCATTACCTCCTGGGCCTCGGCCGTCTGGCAGCCGGTGCGACACCAGAGGCCGCGAGCGCCGAGATCAACGCCATCGCGAAGCGATTGCAGGAGCAGTATCCGCAGACGAACGCGAACTTTCGCGGAATGGCCGCGCCACTCCGCGAAGCGATCGTGGGCGATGTGCATGCTCCGCTGTACGTCATGCTCGCGTGCGTCGGACTCGTGTTGCTCATGGCCTGCGCGAACGTCGCGAACCTTCTGCTCATCCGCGCGACGGGTCGAGAGTCCGAGATTGCAGTGCGTGTCGCCATGGGTGCGAGCCGAGCGCAGATCATGCGACAGCTCGTCACCGAGAGCGTTGTTTTGTCGCTCGCCGGTGCCGCGGTCGGCACCGCGTTCGCCGCCTGGGTGGTCGCCATGGTTCGCGCGTACGGGCCCGTCTCCGTCCCGCGCCTCGATGAAGTCACGATCGATGGACGCGTGCTCGCGTTCACCGCGCTCGTCTCCATCGCGACCGGCGTCATCTTTGGCCTCGTCCCCGCCATTCACGCCGCGAAAACAGACCTCGCGCAGATGCTTCGCGAGAGCATGCGCGGTTCGAATGGACGTCGTGGCACACAGGGCACGCGCAGTGCGCTCGTCGTCACCGAGATGGCGCTCGCCGTCGTACTGCTCGTGGGCGCCGGCCTGCTGGGCCGCAGCTTCGTCCGGCTCATGCGCGTTGATCCGGGTTATGATCCCGAGCACGTCGTCACGATGAGCTTCTCCCTCCCTGGCGCCAAGTATCCCTGGGACGCCGAAATCATTGCGTTTGGCAATAGTCTCGTCGAGCAGTTGCGGAGCCTGCCTGGCACCCAGAACGCCGCCGTCGTCTATGGCCGCCCGCTCTCGGATGATGGCATGCGCATCACCTTCCATCGCGCCGACGAGCCCGAGGGACAGCCCGGCAGGCGCACGACCGCCGACATCCGCATCGTCTCCGCTGGTCTCTTCCCGACACTCGGCATGCGTATGCTCGAAGGCCGCAATTTCATCGAGACCGATCGCGTCAACTCGCCGCCCGTCATCGTCGTGAGCGAGCACTTCGCCAGGAAGTTCTTTCCCCATGAGTCAGCGATCGGAAAATCGCTCACCATCGGCTATGGGTGGCAGCGCTCGGCCAACAAGGCCGACACCGCGAGGGCGGGCGGGCAGATCATCGGCGTGGTCGGTGACATCAAGGCGCAGGGCGCCAGCCGCGATGCGCTCGAGACCATCTACCTTCCGTTCACGCAGACCCCCAGTACCGGCCTGAGCGTCGTCATTCGGTCGACGTTGCCACCAGCGCAGGTGATCACCCTCGCGAAAGCGCGTCTGCGGGAAATCGATCGCGATCTCCCCGTCTTTGACGCGATGCCGATGACGCGCGCCCTGTCGGACTCCGTCGCGCAGCCGCGCTTCTATGCAATTCTTCTTGCGTCGTTCGCCGGTATCGCCCTTTTGCTCGCCACCATCGGCATCTACGGCGTGATTTCGTATGCGGTGAGCCAGCGCACGCGGGAGCTTGGCATCCGCATCGCGCTTGGCGCCTCGCGGCGGGACGTCACGCGTCTCGTCGTGGGCCAGGGCATCGTGCTCACGTCGATTGGTGTGGTGGCCGGTCTCGCCGGTGCTTTCTGGCTCACGCGCTTTCTCGCCGCGCTGTTATTCGGCATCGGTGCGGTTGATGCGCCTACCTTCGCTGCCGTTGCAACGGGGTTGCTCGGGGTGGCCTGCCTGGCCAGCTGGATTCCGGCACGTCGAGCCGCGAGCGTGGATCCGCTGATTGCCATGCGTGCGGAGTAGGTGTCGGCTTGTCATCCCGCAGCCATGGCATGGTTCGCACTATGGGGTCGTGCCTGGCGCCAATACGGTTCAGTGAGCTGTCATCCTGCGCTCGCGAGGCGAGTTGGGATCTACTGTTAACACTGGCGCAAAGGACTGTACAGCGGACCCCGACACTACTGTGGGACGCCACCTGTCATCCCGCAGCCACGGTGCGGATAAACTGTCTCGTCCTTTTCGCCGGACACGCAAGCAGATTGTCGCTAGGCAAGGACTCTGACGACCCCTGCACTCAACCGCATCAGGAATGGTCCCGTGGAATATCGCCACGATAGGAGCCGGCCAAGCGACGGACGAGGCTGGGCGCGAGATTCTGGTTGAGGAGCAACCGCGGCGCAGTCAACTCACTCACGCCGCGGTGTCACCACGGAGACGACGCTCCCCATCCGCAGTGAATGCCAGGGCGGCGCGAATATCATCGCGCTCGAGATCCGTCCTAAGGACTGCTCCTTTACCAGCACAAACAGGTCCTTCGCTTCGCTCAGGACGACAACTGTTGGCTCCGGGATCGTCCGCACAATGCTTCCGTCGCTCACTCGCGCAATGACGATCTCGTTGACATTGAGTGCCGGTGAACGCACGTAGACCATGTACGCGCCGTCGGGACTCCACTCCGGCATGAACTCGCGCATTGAGGAGTTTGCAAACGGACGAGAATTTGTCCCGTTGGCGCTCATGATCCAGATATCAAAAGTGTTACCAGCGGGCGGGTATACGTGTAGGCAATCTCACCACCAGAGGGGTGAGAAGCGCGGCTGGTTGGCGGCGCTGCCAGGCGCGGGCGGCCCCGCAACCGGTATCGGTACGGCAACAGCGGTACTCGACGTCAAGTCAAGCGAATAGAGTGCGTCGACGCCGCCCGTCCGGCGATTGCTGTCGAATACGATCTTCCGTTCGAACTTGTACGAATGTGGACCTACTCCGGCATTGCCGTCCCTCAGGGCTCGGCGAGTCCGAAATCCGCGAGGCGCGGCAGCACTCCACCTGGTGCGCCCCAGTGCACCCGTACATCACCACGCGAAAGGTCAGCAGGCGTCGGTGCACCAAACGCCTTCTTTGTGCTGGACCAATAGAGACATCCAATTTCCGCTGGCGGCCGGCTTCTCACGAAGACCTCGGCGTCATCCAACGCGGCGAGCCATGTCGATTTTGCTGCGATGAGCTCGAACGGGACTGCGAGGTCGAGCCGCGCAAAATCTTCCGGACGATAGCGCCCCCGACGCTTTAGGAGCTCGAGCAATGACAATGGTGTAAACCCGAGATCCTTGCCCACCGCCGCCCAGCACAGCGCGCCGAGCGAGAGGATACGGTCGTTGATGAAGAGGATGTCCACGAAGTCGCGAGGCTCATCGCGGCCCGCGAGCGCGAGCACCTTGTTCACCGCCAGGTCCACAGGATGGAGGAGCAGGCCGCCGAGGGTGTCACGCACCAGTGGTATGAATCGCCAAGCAGAGTCGTGCGCCCAGTCGACTCGCGTCGAGTGCGCATCGCGAGTCACCTTCGCGCGCACGAATCCCGGCTGACTCAGTTCGACGGCGACCGTGTAGCCACCAGATTCGAGGAGTTTTATGTCGGCAGCAAATGTCGACGCGACGCGCGTGACCGAATCGTGAAAGAAGTCCAGGTCGTTGCTGTACCGTGTGGAATTGGGCGCAATGTGCAGGGCCGCGCCACCCGCGAGATAGCGCTCGTCTGTTCGTGCCGCCGCGAGATCGGCAAGTAATTGGTGCTGATATTCCGTTAACGGCACAGCGCCGTACCGACACGCCATGCCGCCTGATCTCCGTGCTTCATGAGTTGCTCTGCAACCCAGGCGACATCATCGGTCGTGATAACTAGGTCGGCGCGGTACGACCAGAAGCACTGGGTGTAGAACCGTCGATATGCACGACGAGCCTCCCGCACCCGAACCATGGCGCGCGCGGTAGTGGGGTCGAGCGTGCGCCGGCTCTTGGTGCCGCCACGCCGACCGATTTCGGCCAGATGCCGAGAGACGCTCGTCATGCATCATAACGTAACCCGCTTATGATGGTAAGTCAATTTCTACCAACATATTACGGAGCACCTGGCTGAGATATGGAACGAAGTCGAGGATACGCGGGACGCTGCTGTCATCCAGCGTCGGGGCCATGAGGATATGGCGCTCATCCCCGCCGGTGAGTTGGCGAGTCTGATGAAACGGCCTATCTGCTTCGGTCGCCTGCAAATGCGGCCCGGTTGCTTTCCGCCCTCACACGCGCCCGAAAGGGCTCGACGAAGTCCCAGGATCTCACTGAGCTCCGCGCTCAACTCGGACTCGATGAGTAGGACCACAGGCAGGTAATCGAGACGCCCCCGATGGCGGCAAAAAGGAAGCGCAATGCAGTGGTACAGGATGAGTGCCGGGAAGATCTCCGGTGCTGGGTGGACACGAGTCCGAAGCTTGCGCTCCGCGTGCTCGACCTGATGGAGGCAACGATGCGTGACCCGCACGAGGGGATTGGGAAGCCGGAGCACCTGAAACACATGGGGGGCAACGTGTGGTCCCGGCGTGTCACGGGGGCGGATCGATTGGTCTACGAGGTATTTGACGATCGCGTAGAGTTTCTTCAGGCGCGCTATCACTATTGAAGCGTGCAGGACGGACAGGGGCATCCACGATGGATGCCTCGTTTGCTGTAGTGCAGCTTCATGCCACAGCGACGTGCATACCTTTCTACCCGCCATGCCGCTCCGTTCCCTCATTCGGAACCTCCACTTCGCCCAGTCCATGATCGCACTCGGCGCCTGCGTCCTCGGCGCATGTGCCGATGGTACTCCGCGCGCGGCAGCCGCGACGGTTGCCTCACGTCAGAAACCCTCGACCGTTCGCGACACCATTCCGCGCGCGCAGCGGGATTCAGTTGACTCGCTGATGGCGGCACGCCGCGCGACGATAATGGACACGACATCGGTGAACGCCATGCGGATTGCTCCTGAGGACTCTAGCAGGCGAAGAGGCGGGTCGATGGGCCCGAAGTCCGGCGACCGCCATCTGGCGTTCCGCGACATGGGCGGAAAACTGGACTCACTCTGGCCCGTAAAGGGACCCGAGCCGTTACCTGGAAGCATCCTGCCGGCGCGGCGCATCGTGGCCTTCTACGGAAATCCGCTCTCCAAACGAATGGGCATCCTTGGCGAGTTCGCCCCGGACGTCATGCTCGGCAAGCTCGACTCGGAGGTCGTGGCATGGAACCGGCTGGATCCGGCGCATCCCACGCAACCGGCGCTGCACCTCATCGTCCTCGTCGCAGACGCGCAACCTGGCACGAGCGGCAAGTATCGGACGCGGCATGACAGCGCGATGATCGAAAAAGTCTACGGTTGGGCGAAGAGCCGGAACGCGCTCCTCTTCCTCGACCTCCAGGTGGGCCAGAGTACCCTGCAGTACGAACTGCCCTGGATCGAGAAGTTCCTCGTGCGGCCCGACGTGCACCTCGGCATCGACCCTGAATTCTCGATGAAGAAGGGCGGCATTCCCGGCAAGCGCATCGGCACGTACGACGCCGCCGACATCAACTATGCGTCGCACTTTCTCGCGGCGTTGGTGGAGAAGCACAAGCTGCCGCCAAAGATTCTCGTGGTGCACCGCTTCACGCCGGGCGGGGTCACGAACACGAAGAAGATCACGCTCGACCCGCGCGTGCAGCTCGTCATGCACATGGACGGCTTTGGCCCGCCGTGGATGAAGCGCGATACCTACTGGCGCGACATCAAGCGCGAGCCGGTGCAGTTCACGGGGTGGAAGCAATTCACGAAGGCGAGGAACGACCGGCCGCCGACACGGCGCATTGACATCCTGCGGCTCTGGCCGGTGCCACTCTACATCCAGATCCAGTAGCAAGTACTTGTAATATGCCCACGGTATGGGCATATTTTGCCCACGATATGGGCATATCTACTTCAACACTGGTCCTTCCCCGAACGCTCGAGGCATCCCTCGCGCGGAGCCTGCGGCTGTTCCCCGTGGTCGTCGTCACGGGCGCCCGTCGCACCGGCAAGAGCACGCTCGTTCGTGCCAACGCACCGCCCGACTCACGACAGTACATCACGCTGGATGGGGCAGAGGCGCGCGCGATGGCCCGCAATGAGCCGCGCGCCTTTGTTTCGCAGGCCGAATACCTGACGATCGACGAGGTACAACGCGAGCCCGACCTTCTCATCACCCTCAAGGAAGCGGCCGATCGCGACGAACGCCCTGGGCGCTTCGTGCTCACGGGATCCGCGAACCTGTTGCTCACCAATCGGGTGTCCGAGTCGCTTGCGGGGCGAGCACGCTACCTCACCCTGTGGCCGATGACGCGGCGCGAGCAACTCGGGTTTGGCTCGGCGGGCTGCTGGTCGGCGCTGCTTGATGTTCCCGCTCATGACTGGCTGGACGTCCTGGATGCACAGGTAGCGCCTGCCGAAGACTGGCGGCTGCTCGCGGCACGCGGAGGGTATCCGCAACCGGCACTTCGCTACCCGGAGGCCCGCCACGCCGCCGACCGCGCGGAGCTGTTTGCCGGTTACACGCAGACCTATCTGGAGCGTGATCTGCGTGACCTGGCCGCCATTGATTCGCTCTATGACTTCCAGCGCCTCATGCGCGCCGTGTGCGAACGGCTCGGCAACGTCGTGCACCAGAGCGATCTCGCGCGCGACGTCGGCCTGCCGCGCACCACGGTGCAGCGATACCTGAACCTGCTCGAGGTCTCGTATCAGCTCGTGCGCGTTGAAGCCTATGCCGTCAATCGGACGAAGCGGCTCATGAAGTCGCCGAAGTACTATTGGAGCGACACCGGACTCGCACTCTCCCTGGCGGGCGACGCCGCACCGCGTGGCGCACACCTGGAGAACCTCATTCTCACCGACCTGCTCGCCTGGCGGGAAACGGACGTGGCTCGTCCGGCGGTGATGTACTGGCGCACGAGCGGTGGCGAGGAGGTGGACTTCGTGGTGGAGCGCAAGCAGCGCGTGCTTGCCGTCGAGGTGAAGGCGACATCGAACCCCGGCTACGCCGACGCGCGGCACTTGCGCAGCTTTCTCATTGAGTACGCTGACACCGCGGTTGGTGGCCTGCTGCTGCACGACGGAACGGAAACGTTCTGGCTGTCGGATCGCGTTCTGGCGGCGCCATGGTGGAAAGTAGTGTGAAGACGAACATTGCTGTATCTCCTTTTT
This sequence comes from Gemmatimonadota bacterium, assembly GCA_028287285.1. GTDB lineage: Bacteria > Gemmatimonadota > Gemmatimonadetes > Gemmatimonadales > Gemmatimonadaceae > AG11. The sequence goes on along the minus strand of JAQBPY010000246.1, from coordinate 95,303 downwards.
CCCGCCCGACTCTCATGATCAAGCGCCTCCTCCTCCTCGCCTTCGCCCTCCCGCTCGGCGCACAATCCCCGCTGCCAACCAACAACGCGAAAGTCCGGGACGTCCTCGACATCATCAAGGCCGACAAGGCCTGGACCTTTCAGCAGCAGCTCGAGATCGTCCAGATCCCCGCGCCGCCCTTCAAGGAATCGGTGCGCGCCGCGGACATCAAGAAGCGCTTCGAGGCCGCCGGCCTGAAGAACGTGCGCATCGATGCGGTTGGTAACGTCATCGCCGAGCGGAAAGGAACGGGACGGGGTCCGACGGTGCTGATCCAGGGCCACCTCGACACCGTTTTTCCCGAAGGCACCGACGTCTCCATCAAGCACAAGGGCGACACCATCGTCGCGCCGGGTATCAGCGACGACGTCCGCGGACTCGTGACGGTGCTGTCCGTCGCGCGTGCCTTCGAGAAGGCCGGCCTCCAGACCAACGGCACTGTCTACTTCGTCGCCAACGTGGGCGAAGAAGGGCCCGGCAATCTCCGCGGCACGCGGCATCTGTTCACGAAAGAGCTCCAGGGCAAGATCGATTATTTCATCACGGTCGACGGAGAAGGACTCGGCATCGCGAGCCGCGCGGTGGGCAGCAACCGATACAAGGTCACATACAAGGGGCCGGGCGGTCACAGCTACGGCGCGTTCGGCATCCCCAATCCCATCCACGCCCTCGCCCGCGCGGGGGCGATGATCGCCGACATCCAGGTGCCGTCCACGCCGAAGACGACGTTCAACGTCGGCATCATTTCCGGCGGCACGTCGGTGAATTCCATTCCGTTCGAAGGCTCCATGGAAGTCGACATGCGGTCCGAGAGCGCAACCGAGCTCGCGAACATCGATGCGAAGATCCAGAAGATTCTCACCCAGGCGCTCGACGCCGAAAACGCGCGCTGGACGGGCCCGCGCGCCGCGGCCGCGAAGCTCTCGCTCAAGATCGACTCGATGGGCTTTCGCCCCACCGGCGGGCAGGCTGACGCCGCGCCCATCGTGCAGACCGCACTCAACGCCGCCAAGTCGCTCGGCTTTTCCACGCAGACGAGTGCGTCGAGCACCGACGCGAACATCCCGATCAGCATGGGCATCCCGGCCATCAGGCTCGGTGGCGGTGGGCAGGGCGGCGGCGCACACTCGCTCGACGAGTGGTACGTCGACACGGCGAACTCGTATCTCGGGCCCCAATGGGCCGCGCTGATCGTGTCGGCGCTCGCGGGCGTGGCGCCCGCCGGCATGGTGCCGTGACGGCGTAGCCCCGGCACTGCAGGTTCAGGAGCGATTGGTGAAATGCATCCGGCATGTAGCTTTCTCGACATCTCCTTGCCTTCTTCCATCCGCGCGTGACCCTCCTCTCCGTTTCCAACGTCGGCATCTCCTTCGGCGCCACCGAGCTCTTCAAGAACATCACCTTTACCGTCGCAGAGGGTGAGCGATGGGGCATCATCGGCCGCAACGGCGCCGGCAAGACATCGATCTTCAAGGTCATCACCGGCGATCTCCAGCCCACCGTGGGCAGCGTCGCGCGCAAGCCGGGACTTCGGCACGCCCTGCTCGACCAGCACCGGGCCTTCGAGGGCGCCACGACCGTCTGGCAGGCAGGCGCCGCCGCCTGGCGCGAAGTCGTGACCCTCGAGCAGCGCATTGCCGAACAGGCGATGGAGCTCGGCGAGATGGGCGAGCGTGTCACGGACGACTTCCTCGAACGCTTCGGCCACGACCAGGAGCGTTTCGCCGACCTGGGCGGTTACATCTATCACGCTCGGGTGGACGCAGTGCTCCAGGGCCTCGGCTTTGACGCCGAGGAGTCGAAGACGCGGCTCGTGTCGTCGCTGTCGGGTGGTGAGCGCGGGCGGGTCGGTCTGGCAGCGCAACTCATCGCGCCCGCCGACCTGCTGCTGCTCGATGAGCCCACCAATCACCTCGACCTCGACACCACCACCTGGCTCCAGGACTGGCTCAGCGAGGCCGACGAGACGGTGATCGTCGTCTCACACGATCGTGCGTTCCTCGACGCCATCTGCACGAACATCCTGCACGTCGAGGCGAAGACGAGTGAATCGTACAAGGGGAACTACAGCCAGTTCGTGCCGCAGCGCGCCGAGCGTCGGCTGACGCGCGAGCGCGAGATGGAGAAGCAGCGCGCGTATGTAAAGAAGGAAGAGGAGTACATCAAGCGCAACATCGCCGGCGTGAACTCCTTTCAGGCCAAGGGCAAGCGCAAGCGGCTCGAGCGCCTGCCGCGCCTCGCGCCGCCGCCGGGCGATCCGGCGGCGATGACGCTTCACTTCGAGACGGCCGAGCGTGGCGGCGACCAGGTGGTGTCGGTGGAGCAGCTGCGCGTGGAGGTACCCGGCCGCGTGCTCGTGGAAGACTTTACCGCCGTGTTGCGACGCAACGACTTCGTCGCGCTCGTGGGCCCGAACGGCGCCGGCAAGTCGTCGTTCATTTCCACGATACTCGGCGATCGCGCGCCGGCGGCTGGTGATGCGAAAATTGGCGGATCAATCACGCCCGCCTGGTTCCGGCAGGACCTGTCCGACCTTCCACTCCGAGCGTCGATGTTTGACGCGATCCAGGCGCAACGAGGAACCTGGAACCGGGGCCAGGTGCAGAACCATCTCGGCGCCTTCGGCTTCACGGGGGAGGAAGTCGTCCGTGAGATCGGCACACTGAGCGGTGGCGAGCGCGCCCGCATGGCGCTCGCGCTCATGACGCTTTCGCGCGCGAATCTCCTGGTGTTGGATGAACCGACCAATCACCTCGACGTCGAGAACATCGAGGTGCTCGAGGACGCGCTCGATGACTACGATGGCACCGTGCTGCTGGTGAGCCACGACCGTGCGTTCCTGCGCGAGGTGGCGACACGCGTGTGGTCGTTCGACGGGACGCGCCTCATCGACTTCGATGGGCCATTCATCGAGTGGGAGGAGGATCGCGCCCGTCGTGCGGCCAAGGCTCCGCGCTGATGAAAAGAGGCGAATATTGGAACCACCGCTACGGACGCTGACAAATTGCCCGCCGCATTGGCCAGCACATCCGGGCGCGCGGTTGTCCGGCAGAAGCCTTGCACTGGATGTTGCTGACCGCCATACCATATCGCATATGTGGCGATTTGCGGCCGCTCATTGCAGAGCGAGCTGGTCCGCAGCTTGCAGTGTGCCCAACAGGAACATCATGCCGTGCCCTAACGCGGGACCCACATGAATTCGAACGCACTCTCCGAGCTTCCGCCCGTCCACCTCGGGGGATGCACCATGAAGGAGCGCTATCACGTCTGTGCCTTCTTCGACAGCACGAAGCAGGAGGATGCGACGATGCTGCCGTTCCTCCGCGAGGGCCTTGAGCAGGGCGAGCGGGGCTTCTGCATTGTCGATCCCGAGGGGATCAACGAGTATGAGGAGCGCTTGTCCGGCGCCGGCGTTCCGGTGGCGGAGCATAAAGCCAGTGCGCAACTGGAAATCAGGCCGTGGAATGACGCCTATCTCCGGGAAGGGCATTTCGATCAGGACGCGATGCTCAGCCTCATCGAGAACGTCCTCAAGGAAGGGAAGGCGGAGGGTTTTCCGCGCACGCGTCTGCTCGCGCACATGGAATGGTCGTGCGAAGATCGCCCGGGCGTGAATGACCTCGTGGAGTATGAAACGCGGCTGAATCACATTCTTCCCCAATATCCAGACCCCGTGGTGTGCGCCTACGATACCAGCAAGTACGACGGAGCCGTGCTGATGGACATTCTCCGCACGCATCCCATGGTGCTCGTCGGCGGTATCCTCCGCGAAAATCCGTTCTTCGTCCCACCGGACGAATTCCTGCGTGAGCTGCGCGAGCGGTCCGCCGAACGACGACCGGCGAGTTGATACGTCGTCTCGCGTTCCTCGCCCATTGGGGCTGATTTCGGACGAGGAGGACGAGGCGGGTCACGGCGATGCGCGGCGCACCGAGCGGGACCTGGCGGCGGTGCTGGCATTGCCCGCCCTGTGGCGAAGCTTCGAGCCGGGGCAAACAGTCTCGAGCCTCGTGGAAGTCCTCGCGGGATTGTTGCGCGCAGATTTCGTGTACGCGGTCGTCGTGGATCGTCTGGTGTCGCTGCGCCACGCCGACATCTACCCCCGCAACGCGTCCGGCGCGATGCTGCGCAGGCAATTGGACGAACTCGTGGGCGATGGGACTGCGGGAGACGAGGAGACATATGTCGACGGCCTGCGCCACGAACTGTCGCGCGACGGTACGCGGGTCTGGATCGTCTCGCCGCGCGGGCAGGCGCAACGATGGCATGTCGTCGCCGGCTCGAAGAATCACGATTTCCCAACGGCACTCGAACGTTTTCTCATGGAAACGGCGTCCGAACAGGCCGCGATCTCCGTTGAGAAATCGATCCTGATCGACGCCGAACGGAACGCACGCGCGGAGGCCGAAGCCGCCAACAGCGCCAAGAGCGATTTCCTGGCGAGCATGAGCCACGAGTTGCGCACACCTCTCAATGCAATCTCGGGCTATGTCGAGTTGATGCAGCTGGGTATCAGGGGCCCGGTGAGTGCGGAGCAGGCCGACGATCTCTCCCGCATTCGGCGCAGCTCGCAGCACTTGATCCGCCTCATCAACGACATCCTGACCTTCGCACGGATGGAGGCGGGCCACCTCGAGATTCGCATGACCGATGTGGGGCTGTGTGATGCCGTTGCCAGCCTGCGCGACCTGATTCATCCGCAACTGCATGCGAGAGAACTGCAGTTCGAATGCGTGCTTCCTCCACCCGACGTGGGGGTGCGCGCGGATCCCGAGCGGCTGCGCCAGATCCTCCTGAACCTCCTCTCCAATGCCGTGAAGTTCACCGCGGCGGGTGGCTTCATCAGTGTGACCTGCACGGCAACGGAAGGGAATGCAGCCGTCCATGTGCGCGATACCGGATGCGGCATTCCCGCCACAAAGCTCGACCGGATCTTCGAACCGTTCGTGCAGGCCGATCAGTCGTTTGCCCGAAGCACCGACGGCGTGGGCCTTGGCCTCACCATAAGTCGAGAGCTCGCGCGGGCCATGGGGGGCGATCTTACGGTTGAGAGCGGCGAGGGATTCGGCTCGACCTTCACACTGACCCTGCCCACCTCAGTACCACGCTGGCGCGGGCCATCGCCCGCGTAACTATTCGTAGTGAGTCTGCGTACGGCCTTTCAAAGGGGGCGCGCCGCCGCCGGAGCAGGACCGGCGGCCGCTTGATCATGCCGGTATGCGCGTGTGGACATTTCAACTCTCGGTCTCCAATGGCCTTGTCCTTCGAGCTTCGTCGCGCCGCGCGCAGCCTGTGGCGCTATCCCACCATCACGATTCTGGCCGCTGTCGCACTCGGGCTCGGAATCGGACTGCCCACGGCGATGTTCAGCATCATTGACGCCGCTGTCATTCGGGGACTCCCCATCGCAGAACCACGCCGCCTGATGCATCTGGAGCGACACAGAATCGGCACGACAGGCGAGGGCATCGGCGCGGCGGCCCGCGACTACACCATGTGGACGGCGCAGCAAAGATCCTTCGCTGCGCTTGGCGCGTTTCGCACGGCCACCGCGACGCTCCGCGTGGGCAGCAATGTCGATCGGTGGCCGGTCGCCTTCGTCACGCCCAACACCTTCGGCATTCTCGGCGCACGCCCGGAGCGCGGTCGTATGTTGACTGACGACGATGCGCACGCGGATGCGACGCCGGCGATCGTCCTGTCCTTCAACGCATGGCGTGACCGGTATGGCAGCGATGCCGGTCTGGTCGGACGAACGATCTCGGTGGATGGCGTGGGGCGCACCGTCGTCGGCATCATGCCGTCGGGCTTCCGGTTTCCGTCCAACGAAGATGCGTGGCTGCCGCTCGAGATTCCTGTCACGGCAGAGGAGAGCGCTGGCACCACGTTCGAGGTGTTCGGCGCGTTGCGCCCCGGCATCACACGTGATGCGGCGCATGCCGAGCTCGCGGTGATTGCCAGGCGTGTGGCGGATGCATTTCCTGCCACGAACGCCGGGCTCGACGTAGCCGTCAAACCGTTTGCGGAGCGATTCATCGGAGAGACAGCGACGACGCAGCTGTTCGTCGTGCTCGCCGCGGTGTTGCTCGTACTGGTGGTGGCGTGCGCGAACGTGGCGAACCTCCTGCTGGTTCGCGCGGTTCATCGCGCGCGCGAAGTGGCACTTTCCATGGCATTGGGCGCATCGCGCCGGCGCATCGTGACGCAACTCCTGATGGAGTCGCTGCTTCTCGCTCTCGTAGGCAGCGCACTGGGGCTCGTGGTTGCGAAACTGTGCGTGACGGCGTTGGCCCGGACGTTCGTGTCCAAGCTTCCCTATTGGGTCGAGCCAAGGCTGGACGCGCGCGTACTGTTGTTTGGCATGGTCCTCACGGTTGCGGCCGCAGTGCTCGCAGCGGTTGTCCCGGCGCTCCGAATATCGGCGGATAGTCTTTCTCGAACAGTGCGCGACAATTCGTCCGGAACGGCCAGTGCCTCGTCGTCCGGCCGGATGATGCGGGGACTCATAGTCGTGGAGCTCGCGCTCTCGATGGGCCTGATGGTCAATGCTGCCCTGCTTTCACTCGGTGCCGATCGTGCACGGCATGTCGAGATGGGCGTACCACGCACGGGTGTGTTTATCGCGCGCGTGTCTGTCCCCGAGAGTTTTTCATCGGTGCAACGCCTCGACTTCTTTCGGCAGTTGGAGCAGCGGATCCAGAACGATCCGTCTGTTGCCGGTGCGGGACTAATGTCCGCGCTGCCAGGTACGCATGCGCCATTTCGCCGGGTTGCCGTCGAGGGCGTGTCCTATCAGGACAAGAACGATGTTCCATCGGCGCGCTACGCGGTCGCGTCGCCAGCCATGCTTCCCGCGCTTCACGTGGCGCCCCTGAGCGGACGGCTCATCGAGTCACATGATCTCGCGGGCAGTGATCTCGTCGTGCTGGTGAATGAGCGGTTTGCGAAGCGGTTCCTGGCTAATGTCGAACCGATTGGCCATCGCATCCGCCTCGGCACTGCCGACAGCCTTCCATGGCGCACCATCGTTGGCGTCGTTCCAAATCTCTGGATGGGCGCATTCGATGCATCGCCCGATCGCAATCCCGCAGGTGTCTACGTGCCCCTCGCGCAGGCCGTGCCACTGTCCGCCAGTATCGCCGTCCAGGTAAGATCCGGCCCACCGCTCGCGATTGCGAGCGCCGTGCGGGCTGCGGCATTTGCGATCAATCCCGAGGTCCCCATCTATGATATTCGCGACATTCCACAACTCGTGGATGATGGAACCTGGTTCTACGGAATGGTTGCCGGAATTCTCGGGGTGTGTGGCGCTGCGGCGTTGCTGCTCGCCACTGTTGGCGTTTACGGAGTCATCGCGTTTTCTGTCGGCCGTCGCCGTCGGGAATTCGGCGTGCGCATGGCACTCGGCGCCGATTCGCGATCGATTGTCGCCCTCGTCGTTCAACAGGGCTTCGTGCCGGTTGCCGCCGGCCTGGGCATTGGTGCGGTGCTCGCAGTGGTGCTGGCGCGCGGAGTCGGCTCGCTGATTTTTGAGGTGAGTCCATCCAATCCCGCTGTATACGCCGGGGTAGCCGCAATGCTCGCGGCCGTGGCGCTGGTGGCGATGCTGACGCCAACGATGAGTGCGGCGCGCATCAGTCCGAGCGAGGCACTCCGCTCGGACTGAGGTCGCAGCACTCGTCGTCGCCGTCCATCACACTTGCCCACATCACAATTCTCGCCGTCTCACCCGCGGCGCGCCGCCTCGATTGCAGCGACGTCGATCTTCTGCATCTGCATCATCGCATCGAACGCGCGCCTGGCGACGGCGGGATCCGGATCGGTGATCGCTTGCGTCAGGGCGACGGGCGTAATCTGCCAGGACAATCCCCATTTGTCCCTGCACCATCCGCACTGGCTCTCCTGGCCGCCGTTGCCGACGATGGCGTTCCAGTAGCGATCCGTCTCGGCCTGGTCATCGGTTGCTACCTGAAACGAGAACGCCTCACTGTGCTTGAACGCAGGTCCGCCGTTGAGGCCGAGGCACGGAATACCGATCACGGTAAACTCGACCGTCAACACGTCTCCTTGCTTCCCGGACGGAAAGTCTCCCGGTGCGCGGTGTACTGCGCTGACCGACGAATCTGGAAACGTCGCGGCATAAAACCGCGCCGCCTCCTCGGCGTCACCATCGTACCATAGGCAGATCGTGTTCTTTGCTGGCTTCGCCATGTCATTTTCTCCATTGAGATGAGCCACCCGGGGACGCATTATCCACGCCCTCCCGCATCCAGTTCCCGAATGTCGCCCGCGACGTCTCCGAGATCGCGTGGTGAGGGAAAGAATACTGTGAATGTGCAGGCTCAGGCGAGGGCGCGGTCTGCGGAGGCATTGCCTGGCGTGGGCGCTTTGTGGTGGAGGAGCGCTGCAGAGATCAGGGTGATGAGGAGGCCGCAGGCAAAGGCGCGGCCAAAGGAGATTTGGCCGTGGAGGGTGTTGTCGCGGTAGCTGCGGATGCCGAAGTAGACGAGCAGGAACGACGCCACTATGATGGTGTAGCCGATGGTCATGCTGTGGCCGGCGCCGATCTTGTCGGCGAAGAGCAGCGAGGCGCGTGAGCAACGCCTCCAGCCATTCCGACAGATTGTCATCCCGCAGGAGCGTTGTAGGCGGTCATTCCGCCGGAGCATTGTAGGCTGTCATGCAAGAATACTTTAGACTGTCATGCTGCAAGGATACTTTAGACTGTCATCCCGCAAGAATACCTTAGACTGTCATCCCGCAGGAGCGAAGCGACTGTCGGGAGCTGCTGTCCCGCCTTTGGGAGTTCTGGGTGCGGAAAGTATATCCCGACACTCGTTCGCTTCGCTCGCTCCTGCGGGATGACAGCTAACTGAACAGCATTGCCACTAGTGGACTGCTTATGAATTACAGATAGCGGACGTTGTCGTCCTGAGCGCAGCAAAGGACCTGTTTGTAGTGGTAAAAGAGCAGGTCTTTCGCTTCGCTCAAGGGCGACAACGCTATTACAACGTGCGTAACAGTCCACTGATGCACCGCACGTTCAGTGATTGGCGAGAGTTCCCTGCTGCGGCTGGCGCAGACACCCGATGACGCCGTTAGAGGCTGCGCCGCAATATCATCAGTGCGTGAATATCGACAGGCCCGCGAAAAGAAACAGATTTGATCCCGCTGATGCCGCCGCGTACGCGCCCTCGACACGCCACGCCAATCGGTCAGTGATTGGCTTCTTTGCGCCGAGCCCTACGCCGATTGAACCGGACGCCGTATATGTCGCGATGCTATTGAAAGTACCGGACCCTCGCGAGTATTCGATGAACGGCCGTACGTATGGCTGAAGATCCTTTCGTGATGGAACGAAATGATACAGCGCACCTACACCCGCCGTGAAGCCCGTGTGGGTGCCGCCATTGTAGTTCAAGCTGCCTGTTGCTTCAATGGCAAGCCTCGGATACGAAGCCTCCCGCGCGGATACGCTGAAATGGCACGCTGATGAGCGTCTGGTGACTCTCATTGAGAACGAACATCAGCCGCGCATCCATTCCAATTTCGACCAGAGTGCTGCTCTGGCCGCCTGCACTCCAGGACGCTGATATCACCAGCGCCATCGCGCACACCGCTTGCCTCATGTCTCATACTCCTAATCTGGGAACATGCGTCGGCATCTTTGACGCATCCCGCCCGGCCGCGCGCCGCACTGCTTCACGCTTGAACTCCGCGTTGCGCCTGCGCGGCGTTCTCACAGGTTTCGGTCGGTTCCCATGGAACACCTCCACCGCCGAAGAGTAATCGGGGTTATGATGATGTCCATCTAAATTATCGATGCTTACGTAACCTGCGAAATTGTGGCGAACAGACTCGCGGTCGAAATGTCTCGCAATACCGCCGATGACGTCGAGAATATCGACGAGACACGCCCGATCACTTCTCACGATCGTTAGCGGCTAGGCGGGGATGCCTTCGCGCATGACCCGCTCCGCATCCGTGGGTCACTATACGACGCGCCCGCCCAGCAGGTCCTGCACGTCCATGAGCAGGCCGCCAATGTCGAACATGATTCGCCCAGGGTTCTTGCATTCGTTCGGAACACGAATCGCAATGGCGCGTCCCTGACCCTGCACTACGCGTCCATTCACGTCAGGTACGCAGTGCCGAGCGAACGGTGCGCGAGTCAATACGTCGAGTAGCCGATTGCGTGGTCTGAATCGCCAGCGACGCGCCCCGTTTCCGGAATGGCCGGCCAGAAAAGGCAGTGCACTGATGACCCGAACGGGCTTTGCCAACCCCTTGGGTTCGCTTTGCTGCTTGCCCTTTCAAGGGCCATGCGGAATAGTCGTTGCATGCGATCGTGGGTACGATGACTCGGACAAGAAACGCAACGGGCTGGGCGGCCTGCGCCCTGATGGCCGCCGCAAGCGGCCTCGGGGCGCAGGTTTTCTCGCTTGGGCGGCTGGAAGGCACCATCACCGAACGTGGTCAATCGCGTGCGCTTCGGAGCGCGTCTGTCGAAGCGGTGCGCCTTGATCCGGCCCCCACGGTGTCGTTCACCGCGACGCCGGACGAGCGCGGACGCTTCCATCTCGATTCCATCCCCGCCGGCCTCTACATGGTCCAGCTGGCCAGCGCTCGGCTCGACTCCCTGCAGCTCTCGATGCCGGCCAGCCAGTTGAGAGTGGAGCCCGGGCGTACCTCGCACGCCGACTTCGCCCTGCCGCAAGGCGCGGCCATTCGCGACGCGGTGTGCTTCGGGGTGCTGCTCACGAAGGGCCGCGGGGTGGTGGCGGGTCGTGTGGTGGATGCGGATACCGAACAGCCGCTCGCGAATGCCGAGGTGGTCGTCGCGTGGAATGAGATCACGGTCGACAATGCCACGTTGAAGTCGACCACCCAGGAACGATCCGGCGTGGTCAGGACGGGTCCGCGCGGCGAGTATCGCCTGTGCGGGGTGCCAACTGGAAGCTGGCTCTCGATTCAGCTGCAGCACGCCAACCGCAGCGGTGGCATTGCGCGCGTGTCGGTGTCGGACGAAGAAGGCGCCGTTGCGCGTGACCTGTCACTCAGCGTGCAGACGGCTCCGTTGCTGTCGACGTTGGACTCGCTCGAGCGGGCCGCGCGCATCGATGCCGGCAAGGCCGCAGCGGATTCCGTGGTCGCTGGCCATCTCACCGGCACCGCGTCAGTGACCGGTGTTGTTCGCGGCGCGGCCGGCGAACCTGTCGCCGACGCCGAGATCCGCGTGCTCAATGCGCGTGCGATCACGACGACGGATGCATCGGGGCGGTTTACCCTGGATGGGCTCCCTGCCGGCACGCAGTTGCTGAGTGTCCGGCGTATTGGCTACGGCAACGCCGAGCGCGACGTCGAGCTCCGGTCGGGCACGAGCATCGTGCGCAACGTCAGCCTGGTCCGCGCCATTTCGCTGGACTCCATTCGCATCATCGCCACGAGAAGCCGGTATCCCGAATTCGATGCGAACCGCAAATCGAATCTCTTCGGGAAATTCCTGACGCGCGAGGAGATCCGCGAGCGGCATCCCGAGCAGATTTCGGAGCTCATCACCCAGCTGGGCGGCTTCACGATTCTCGAGAGTGGTGTGCAGGCGAAGGTGATCTCGGGCCTCGCAAAGGCGCAGCACCCCGGGTGCGAGGAGTCGAACGTGGTGATTGACGGGATGCAGAAGGCCGGCGTGAACTACCTGCCGCCGAGTGAGGTCGTGGGAATCGAGATCTATCGCGACGGGACGACGGCGCCGCCGGCGTATCGCTCGGCGTGTGGCGTGATCGTGTTGTGGACGCGGAAGTATCACCCGTCGCATTGACGTGATCTGGCGTCCCGCATGAGCGGGGCAAGCCACTGTCATCCCGCAGGAGCGGGGCGAGCCACTGTCATCCCGCAGGAGCGGAGCGAATGTCGGGAGAGACTCGACCAACTCGGTGGCCCATCTGGCGCACATGCCAGGACAGCATCTCCCGACACGCGCTCGCGATGCTCACTCCAGCGGGATGACACCATGCCGCCGCATCCACGATTCGCACAGCGTTGTCCAGCTGCCAAGGACCGGGTCCGTTGGCGCGAGACCAAAGCCGTGTCCACCATACTCGAAGATGTGCATTTCGGCGACCACTCCCGCCGCGTGAAGAGCTTCGTAGAACATGATCGAATTCTGGACCGGCACCGTCCTGTCGTCGGAGCTGTGCACGATGAACGTGGGCGGCGTGTCACGCGTGATCTGGAGCTCATTGGAGAGTAGCCTGATCATCGCATCGTCCGGATGCTCGCCCAGCAGGTTGAGGCGCGAGCCCTTGTGCACCAACGAGTCGCGCATGGTAATGACCGGATACAACAGCAGCATGAAGTCAGGACGTGAGCTCACACGCTCGATGGCGTCGGAACTCGCCGCAATGCCGGCGTCGTAGTGCGTGCCCGCGGCTGATGCAAGATGACCACCCGCCGAAAAACCAATGACGCCCACTTTACGCGGGTCAACGCCCCACTCGGACGCCCGAGACCGCACCGTGCGAATTGCGCGCTGTGCATCGCCCAGCTCCACAGGGTGGTGATAGATTGGACCCAGCCGGTACCTGACCACGAACGCCGTCACGCCCTTGCTCGCAAGCCAGTTGGCCACGTCGCTGCCTTCCTTCTGCATCGACAGGTGCTGGTAGCCGCCCCCTGGATAGATCACGACCGCGGTCCCGTTCGCGCGGCCGGCGGGGGGCAGATATGGCGTCATGATCGGCTGGTCTTCCGGCGCATTGCCCACGGCGCCCGGGGCACCATCGGCCCAGAGGGGAATGGGCGCCTGCTCGCGCGCGACCACCGGACGCACGGCCTGCGCGAGAGCAAGCGAGGGAAGCAGCGAGAGTGCCGTGAAGAGTTTCATGAGAGATTCTCGCCGGATCATCATGCCAGCATCACACGCAGGTTGGTGATGCTGGCCTGAATGCTCGCGAGCGACCCGCCCGGATATGCAGCGGCAGTATCATGCTCCACGAACATGTGCTTCAGACCGGCCTCCGTCGTATGCGTCAGGATGGTCTTGAAATCAATGGTGCCGCTGCCCACGGGCGCCATCCCCTTCGTTCCGTTCGTGACCTGGAGGTCCTTCATGTGCCACATGGTGAAACGACCGGGAAACTTCGCGAACCACGCCATGGGGTCCTGGTCCGCGAAGCGCGTCCAGTAGATGTCCATCTCGAAATCCACCAGTGATGCGTCCGTCTCGCGGAGCAGCACGTCGTACCCCGTTGGCCCGCCGGCAACGGCCACGAACTCCGGTGCATGGTTGTGATAGGCGAGCTTGATCCCCGTGTCCCTGCACATGGCGCCCCACCTGTTGAATTCCGCCGCGGCTTTTTTCCATGCATCAAAGCGGGCATCCTTTGGGTACGAGTAGGACGGAATGGTGATGTACTCCTGCCCGATGGTCTTCGCCGACGCGATTTCGGCGGCGGCATCCTTCTGCATGAGCTGCGCGCCGATGTGCGCGCTCGTCGAGACGAGATTCAGCCGATCCAGCATCGCGCGTACCTGCACGGGCGAGTGGTTGAAGTATCCGGCGAACTCCATGTTCGTGTAGCCGATCTGCGCGACACGCTCGAGCGTTCCCGCAAAGTCCTTCTCCATGAGATCGCGGACCGTATAGAGCTGCAGGCCGATGTGATTCGCGGAGCGCGCGCCGTGTCCACCACCGCTCGACGTCATGCAGGCACAGCCCGAAAGCATGCCGGCTCCCGCGCCAACGGTGGCGAGCTGCACGAGGAACGTCCGGCGGGTCACCACGTCCTGGTCATTCTGCCTTGTCACATGTTCCTCTTGTCAGCGTAACGGGCGGAAACGATACTCGTGGCACGTGATATTGAACAGAGTCACGATGATGAACATATGTTCAAAAACGAGGCAATGAACATGGTACGATCGCTGGTGCGCGCCGGAAAGTGCGCGATGCTCATTGCCCTTGTTGCTGTTCCGGTGGTCGCCCAACAATCGCCGCTCGCATGGCCTGCGGCTACCCGCGACACGAAGCCGTGGACGCGCTGGTGGTGGCTTGGCAGCGCCGTAAACAAGCCCGGCCTCTCGGCGCAGCTCGCCGAGCTGTCCGCAGCGGGCTTTGGCGGCGTCGAAGTCACGGTGATCTACGGCGCCAGGGGTGCCGACTCTGCATACATCCCCTACCTCAGCCCGGCGTGGGTGGACATGATCGCGCATGTCGCCTCCGAGACCAGACGTCGCGGCATGGGGCTGGACTTGCCACAGGGCTCGGGGTGGCGTATGGGTGGGCCCTCGGTACAGCCCGCCGACGTGAACCTCTCGCTCGTCATTCACGCCGATACCGTGGCCGGTGGAAGCACGTGGACGACATACATCGCCACTCGCCAGGTCCAGGCCATCACGGCTCGCTCTGCCACCGGTGAACATGTCTCCATTCCGCTAACGTCGCCCGTTCGCTGGCAGGCGCCCGAAGGCCGCTGGATCGTGTACACGGCCGAAACACGCTTCTCCGGCGACAACGTGAAGCGACCAGCCCCAGGCGGTGAAGGGCCATCCCTCGACCCGTTCTCGGCGGGGGCCACGGCAAGGTATCTCGCAATGTTCGCCGAGCGAACCGCGGCCCTGCCAAAGGGCGCGATCCGGTCGTACTTCCATGATTCATTCGAGTATACGGGCGATGCCTCCGCCGGCGTGTTCGCCGAATTCAGGAAGCGTCGCGGATACGATCCTGGCGCGGAGCTTCCGGCGCTCGCCGGCGTTGGTGAAACAGATCATGTTGCACGCGTAAAGTCCGACTACCGACAAACGCTCGACGAAATGCTGCTCGAACATTTCGTTGAGCAGCTCACCACCTGGTCGCATGGCCGAGGTGCGCTCATGCGGGAGCAGGCCCACGGCTCGCCCGGGAACATCCTCGATCTCTATGCGGCCTCGGACATTCCCGAGACGGAGATCTTTGGTGTGCTCCGCGGCCCCGACGGCGATCCGCTGATCAACAAGTTCGCGTCGTCCGCGGCACATGTTGGTGGGCACAGGCTTGCGAGTGCGGAATCATTCACGTGGCTTGGCGAGCATTTCACCGCCACGCTCGACGACATCAGGCAGGCCGCCGATCGCATGTTCCTGGCCGGCATCAATCATCTCGTCTATCACGGCACCGCATACTCGCCGGGCGACGCCGCATGGCCCGGCTGGCAGTTTTACGCCTCTACCGAATTCAACCCGCGCAATGCGTTCTGGCCGCACCTGCCGGCGTTCAACCAGTACGTCACGCGGGTGCAGTCCTTCCTGCAGGGTGGACAGCCGGACAACGACGTACTCCTTTACTGGCCCATTGCCGACAACTGGCACGACGCCTCGGGCAAGCGCATGGATTTTCGCATCCACGACCCAAAGTGGTTCCACGACACGCCATTCGGGAAACTGGCCCGCACGATGTACGAATCGGGACTCGGTGTGGATTACGTGTCCGATCGTCTGCTGGTGAAGCAAGTGCGCGCGGCCGGTGCGCAGCTGCATGCGGGCAGCGCCGGTTATTCAGCGCTCGTTGTTCCTGCAACGGAGCACATGCCGCCGGAGACGTTCGCGCGCATGCTGGCACTGGCACGTGATGGAGCGACGATTGCCTTTGTCGGGACGCTGCCAACGGATGTACCTGGCCTTGCAGCCCTGGCAGCTCGTCGCGCACAGCTTGCGGCCATGGAAAAGGAAATTCCATGGCGCGATGCCGGCAACGGCGTTCAGGTAGCGCAGATAGGGAAAGGCCGGTTGTTCATGGGTGGTGAGCTCGAACCATTGCTCTTGGCGGCTGGTGTACAGCGTGATCCGCTTGCCGGGTCATCGCTTGGCTTCATCCGCCGAAAGAGCGCGACAGGCCGGCAGTACTTCGTGGTTGCTTCACGCGCTGTGGAAGGCTGGGTCGCGCTGGCGGGTCATCCGTCATCCGTGGCACTCATGGACCCCATGTCGGGCCGAACGGGGCTAGCGCGGCTGCGGACTGTGTCGGGGCGCGCCGAGGCGTACGTCGAGGCGTACGTCGAGGCCGATTCGGGGCAGTCGCTCATTATTCGCACGTTCGACACGCCGGCGAAAGGAGCACAGTGGGCATATGTGGGAAAGCGTAGCGCACCGGTAGCTCTGCGCGGCCGATGGTCGGTTGCGTTCGTCGAGGGAGGACCGGTGCTCCCACAGGCCTATGCCGCAGACTCCGTGAGCCCCTTTACGGGTCGGGGTGATGCAGACGCCGACCGGTTGCCGGGACGGTGCGCTATTCCGTCACATTTGATGCGCCCGATGGTGCGAGCCGTCACCTCCTGTCGCTCGGGCAGGTTGGCGAGAGTGCGCGCGTGCGTCTGAATGGGCGCGACCTTGGTGTGCTCTTTGCGCGGCCGTTTCAGGTGGAGACCGGGCCGCTCCGGCGCGCCGGCAACGTGCTCGAGGTGGAAGTCGCGAACGTCTCGGCCAATCGCGTTCGCGACCTGGATATTCGAGGTGTGCAGTGGCGGAACTTTCGCGACATCAATTTTGTGGACATCAACTACAAGCCGTTCAATGCGTCTGCCTGGCCAGTGCGGCCGGCGGGCCTGTTCGGGCCTGTGACACTCGCACGGATCGGGAGCGCCGTACCCTGACGTCTCGGCCCGTCCCCCCGTCCCCCGTCCCCCCTTTAGCGTACGAAATCAGCATAATACTTCTCGATATCCGCCGGCGTCGCCTTCTTGTCCAGCACCAGGATCTCGTGGCGGAAGGTGACCGACGTATGCGGCGCAAGCTTGAAGTTCAGCTCTTCCTTGCCATTGCTCATCGCCTTCTGGCCAAGCGGGTTGGCCGCGTACATGCCGTAGCCGCGCGCATGCCAGTACGTGGGAAAGCCCACGTTCTTCGGGTTGTCGAGCATCGCGATGGTGATGGGCGCGCCGTTCACGTCGCCGGTGAGCATCGTCCACTTGGCACGCGTGCCCCACACATCGTCGCCCTGCTTTCCCTCCGATGACGTGTACCAGCCGTGCACGCCCGCCGTATCGAGCCTGGCAACCTCGGTGACTCGGCCGCTCGCGTCGGTGTACTTCTCCGGCGTCAGCGACGGCTGCTCCATCGAGCGCGCCACGCGCATGCCGATGACCCCTTCCTTGTTGTCGCGAAAGTTTACCGTGGAATCGAGTGCGGTGAGCGTCGTGATGCGCTCGATCATGCGCGCGCCGTCCTTTGCATGAAACACGAAGTGCGTGTCCTCACGCAGCAGGGGTACGTTCGTGTTGGTCACCCAGTCTTCGGTGACGTCGAGCGTCCCTTCACCAGCGCCGTTCGTGGAGCCACGCACAGCCCTGTGCGTGATGGTGCCCATCTTCGGCGCCTGCGCGGCCTTGATGGAATCGGAGTTGTTCCAGAAGTCCAGGCCGTTCACGTCGCCGTAGTTGAACCAGAGGCCTGCGTGATGCGGATGGTCCACGCGCTCACCGGGGCGGGCGTCGAGCGGAAAGCCGCGGGTGACCACCGCACCACTCGCCGCACGAATGGGGTAGAGCACCGGCTTCTTGAGCGACGTGGGCCACACGTACGACGTGAAGGGCTTGCCGCCCACGAGCACGTCCACGCGATGGTCGGCATCGTGCCGCACCACCTCCACATAGTTGGCTCTGGCGGCCTGTGCCGACGCGACGCCGGAAATGGCGAGGCTCGCAACGGCGACGGAGAAAATCCAGCGGGGGGTTGTCATGGTCGGATGAAGCTGCAAGGTGATGTGGGTCAGGCCATGCCGGCCAGCACGCCGCGCATGTAGGCGAATGACGTCTGCATGCCGGGCAGTGGATCCTTGGCATTGATCTCGTACTCGAGGTTCACATATCCAGCATACTGGATGGTCTGCAGTGCGCGGAAGATGGCAGGAATGGGGATCTTGCCCTCGCCCACGGCCACCTGGCTGTCGCGCGTGCTGAAGTCCGTGAGGTCCTTGGCGTGCATGTCGAACAGCCGGGGGCCCGCGGCGAGCACGGCCTTCACCACGTCCGTGCCCGTGCGCACCGTGTGGCCGATGTCGATGCAGAGGCCCATGTGCGAATCCATTTTGCTCACGTGCGCCAGCACGTCGAACGGCGACGGAAAGTTCTTGTCTTCGGTGCCGTGATTGTGAATGGCGACCTTGATGTCGTACTGCTTTGCGAACCGGGCGACACGCGGTAACACCGATGGAGCACCGGTGCACACGATTGTCGGCATGCCGGCATTTTTCGCGTAGGCGAAGTACTTCTCCACGTCAGCGTCGGTGTCCTTGTCGAAGGTGATGGTGCCTCCCCCTACAATCTGAAACTCCGCCGCCTCGATCTGCCTGCGCAACGCCGCAAGCTCGGCGGGTGTTTTTTCGTACGGCACGTGCACCGACTTGAAGTTCACGTACGGCGTATGGAGCGCCTTGATCATCTCCAGCGCCTTGTCGAGCGGAAACTCGCGGAGCGAGTAGCTCGCAACGCCAAGCTTGATGCCCACTGGCGCCGAACCGGTCGCGCGCGACGGGAGCTCCGCTGCACCCAGCAGACCGGTGCGGCCCACGCCGAGTGCGGCGGCACCCGCGGCCGCCGTGGCTAGAAAAGTTCGTCGCGCTACACGCTGCTCCGTCATGCGAGCTCCTCGGTGGTTGTTGCACACTTGTTCATTGAACAGTTGACACTTGCGTTTGATCACGGGCGCTTACAAAGTCAACATGGGCGTGCGTGCTCGATGGCGTAGTGCCCATTCTTTATCGAGAGGCGGTCGCTCATGCGTACGCGTGGAATTCCTGGTTCGTTTGGTGGACTGGCGGCACTCGGCTGCTGTGTCGTGCTCGGAAGTGCCTGTAGCTCTGGTGGCAGTCAAACGGCCTCCGCGCCCGCTCCCAGGGCAGACAGCATGTCGACGGCGGGCGCCATTGGCGGCGGCGTCACCAAGGCGGACGGTGACAAACTGATGGAGAATTCGCCGCGCACCGTCACCGACATGCTCGTTGGACGCTTTGCCGGCGTCGAGGTGTTCAAGACGGCCAACGGGGGCACCTCCATCAAGATTCGTGGCGCGCGCTCGATGAACGCCAATGATGAGCCGCTCTTCGTGCTCGACGGCCATCCGCAGAGCAACGGGAGCGCCTCCCTGTCCGACCTCGACCCGCACGACATCAAGTCCATCGAAGTGCTCAAGGGCGCAGATGCCTCCGTGTGGGGATCGCGCGGTGCGAACGGTGTCATCCTGATCATGACGAAAAAATCCACCTGACCCGGGTGAATACCACGAAGGACCTGTACCTGACACTGTCAGATGCAGGTCCTTCGTCGTAGTCCCTGGTGGCTAGTAGCCGGTGTTCTGCTTCATCGTACCACCCGACAACAGGATCTCGTTGTTCGGGATGGGGCGCAGCACGTGATACGGCTGGATGTTCGGCGCAGCCTGCGCGTTGTAGAGCTTCACGCGCTCCACCAGCTTGCCGGTGCGCACGAGGTCGAACCACCGCATGATCTCTCCTGTCAGCTCACGCGCGCGCTCATCGAGGAAGAAGTCGATGCTGAGGTCCGCGGCGGTCACCTGCATGTCCGCCACCTTGCCGGGCCGCGCGGCACGCGTGCGCACCGCATTCACGAATGTCACGGCCTCGGCTGCCTTGCCGTCGCGGAACAACGCTTCACCGGCAATCAGGTACGTCTCGGCGAGCCGCATCATCAGGAAGTCGCGTGAGCCGCGGGTTTCGTTGGTCGAGAGACGGCCCGCGTCGAGATACTTGTTGAGCACCGGGAAAACCGCCTCGCTGTACTCCGATGGCGCGTAGAGCTTGTATCGCGTTGCCGCACGCTCCGCCGCAGTGACTTCGCGGCTCGGGTAAAAGACCGACGTATCGCCCACGAGGAACTTGGGCTGGCCGGCGGCATTCTTGGGGAGGTTCGCCGCATTGTTGGAGATCCACGCGACCTTGTGCATGTCCTCGTACCGGATGTCCTTGGCGTTGTCCCACAGTCCGAGAAGGTACGGCGTGGGGCGCCAGCGCTTGAATGGACGACCGTTCGCGAGGTCGCGCTGCATACCGGGCTCGAGATCGTACGGGTAGCCCCAGTAGAGGTGCAGCTCGTTGCCGACGCCCGTGGTCAACGGATCAGTCGTGAACTGGATGGCGAAGATGACTTCCTTGTTCTTCTCGTTGGTGATGTCGAAGACGTCCTTGTAGCGCGGCAGCAGTCCGAACTGCGCGTTTGCAATGACGGCCTTTGCTTCCGTCGCGGCCTTGGCAAAGTCACCCGCTCCCGCGCGCGTGAGGTACACCAGCGAGAGAAGATGCTGGGCCGCCGGCTTCGTGGCCCGGCCGTAATCGGTCTGCACGTCAGGCAGCCCTGCCTCGGCCGCGATGAGATCGGCGACGATGGCATCATAGACCTTGGCTACCGGCTCGCGGACCGCCGCGCCGGGAACACCTTCCGTTTCCTTCAGCGGCAACGGGATGTCCCCGTAGGTGCGCACCAGCGTGAACAGGTAGAGCGCGCGCATGAAGCGCGCTTCGGCGGTGCGCAACGCCTGCCGCGCGACGGGAACGGCCGCCGTGGAGGCCCGTCCAATGACCGTGTTGCAGGTGTTGATGCCGCGGTAGAAATCGGACCAGAGGTTCTTGATGAAGTCCACGTCGCCGGTAAGCTGCGGCGTGTACAGATTGAAGAACTTGTACGATCCGTCGGCTCCGTTGGTGTATTCGTCGGTGCCGAACACCGTCATCGTCGCGCCGTTTTCTCGTGCGAACCACGCGCGCATTGGTTCATAGCACGCATTCGACGCGGCTTCGAAGCCGGGAGCCGTGGCGTAGTAGGCGGCCGTGATGCCGGTAATCGGAACCTCTTTGAGATCGACGCAGCTTGCCGAGGCACCCATACCGAGGATGGCCAGCGATGCGATGAGTCTCCGGGGCATGGTCTGTTTCATGGATGCGGTAAGAGTCATCGTCGGTTAGAAGCCGAAGTTTGCGCCAACCAGGAACGTGCGATACGACGGCGTTCCCGCCGACGTACGGCCTTCCGGATCGAGCACGGTGGAGTTCGTGAAGAGGAAGGGATCCTGCGCCGTCACGTAGAGGTGCATCGACTGTGCGCCAAAGTTGCCGAGAAAGCGTGCCGGGAGGTTGGCACCGGCGGTGATGTTGCGGATCTTGACGAACGATCCATCCTCGTAGCCGCGGGCGCTGGAGTAGATCGGTGACTCCTGGCTCTTGTTGGGGCGCGGATCGTGATTGGCGGGATTTTCCGGCGTCCAGTAGTTCACGGAGAACCCGTTGTAACGGCCGGCGAGCGAGCTGTTCGTGGTCCGGATGTCGTTGAAGACCATGAAGCCGCGGCGCGTGATGGCCTGGAACGAAAAGTCGAATGCCCTGTAGTCGACGCGGGAGTTGAAGCTGCCCGACCATGTGGGATACGAGTTGCCGAGGATGACCTTGTCCGACTCGTTGATCAGGCCGTCTCCGTTCACGTCCTGCACGCGAATCTGGCCCGGCAGCTGCTTGTACTTCACCGCTTCGAGAGAATCTGCCGACTGCCAGATGCCCACTTGGCGGTAGTCATAGAAGATCGAGTTGCCGCCGCCGTTGATGGGCCGGCCGATGAACCACAGGTTGCCCGGATCGTCGACCTTGCCGCCCGCGAGCGTGATGATCTCGTTCTTGTTGCGCGAGAAGGTGAAGTCCGAGGTCATGTGGATCCCGTGCCACCTGTCGAGCGTCAGCATCGACAGGGCGGCTTCGAAGCCGGTGTTGCGCGTGGCGCCAATGTTCTGGAGGATCGACGTGTAGCCGGAGGACGGCGACAGCTGCCGGTTCATGAGCAGGTCGGACGTGTTGGCGCGATAATAGTCCAGGGTACCGGTGATGCGGCTGTCCATGATGCCGAAATCCGCACCGGCATCGAACGTGGCCGTCTTCTCCCACTGGAGCTCGGGGTTGGCCAGCGCGCCGGGACGATACCCGAATCCGGACGCGGCGCCGTACGAGTACGCGGTGCGGGTCAGCGAGCCCTGGGTCTGGTACGGGTCCACCGACGTGTTGCCGGTGAGGCCGTAGCTTGCGCGCAGCTTCAGGCTGCCGAGCGGCCCAAGCGTCTGGCCCTGGGTGTCGTCAATCACGCGCCAGCCCAGTGCCACCGAGGGAAACGCGGCAAACTTACGCCCCTCGGCAAGACGGGACGAGCCGTCGATGCGGTTGGTGAGCGTGAGAAGATAGCGGTCGTTGAAGGTGTAATTGACTCGCGCCATGTACGACTGGAGCGACCATTCGGACACGCGGCTGCCCACCGCTTCGACCGTCGCGGCAGCGCCGAGGTTGTAGAACTGCGCGCTTTCATACGGCAACGAGCTGACCTTCGAGCTGTCGTCCTCGACGCGGTTGTGCTCGACGGAATAGAGGAGCGTGGCATCCACGCGGTGCTTTGCACTGAGCGTCTTCTTGTACGAGACGATGTTGTCCAGCGTGTAATCGATGGTCTTGGTGTTGTACACGGACGCGTCGTTACCGACACCCTGTTTGACCTGCGTCTGCGCGCCGGTAAACAGCCCGCGGCGCTCGAAGGTCATGTCCGGCCCGAAGCTGGCCCGATAGTCCAGTCCATCGGCAAGGTTCACGGTGGCGAAGAGCGATCCGAACACGCGGTTGCGCAGCGTCTGATTGATCTGGTTGGCTACGTCGGCCAGCGGATTGTCGCGCTGCGAGTCGGGCGTCGGCTTGAAGACGAGGTTGCCCGCGCTGTCGTACGGTACGCTCAGCGGCGAGTCCTGGATGGCTTCCGCATACAACCCGTCGCCGCGGCCGATATTCTGCGTGCTGCGGACGAGCAGTGCCGAGCCGCCGGTGCGAAAGCGCGTCTTGGCCTGGGACTCGAAGTTCACACGCATGGACTTGCGATCATAGTCCTGGCCAAGGAGCACGCCCGTCTGCTTGAGCAGATTGCCGCTCACGGCGAACTGCGTGCGCTCGTTGCCGCCGGTGATGGCGAGCTGGTGGCTCAGCTGCGCGCCGTTCTTCGTGATGAGATCGATCCAGTCGGTGAATTTGCCGTTCTTGAGCGCGGTGAGCTCTTCGCTGTAGAACATGGCGCTGTCGCCGGCACCGCAGACGGTGCGGCCCGGGCACTTGTAGGACCCCGTGGTCCGGTAGGCTTCGCGCTCGTAGTCGGCGTAGGCCTGCGGCCCGAAGACCTCGATCTTCCGGTTGATCTGCTGCGTGCCCACGTAGGTATCGTAGCTCGTGCGGGTATTGCCGCTGATTCCCTTGCGTGACGTCACGAGCACCACGCCGTTGGCGCCGCGTGAGCCGTAAATGGCCGTGGCGCTCGCGTCTTTGAGCACTTCGATGGATTCGATGTCCGTTGGATTCAGGTCGCCGATACCGCCGGCAATGGGCACTCCATCGAGGACGTAGAGCGGGTCGTTGGATGCCACGAGGGAGCGTGTGCCTCGCACACGAACGCGCACACCATCTCCGGGTTTGAATCCGGTGGAGACAATATCGACGCCGGGAATGCGGCCTTTGATGGCGTCGATCGCATTGGTCACGGGCTCCTGCTTGATCTGCTCGGTGGAGACCGAGCCCACCGAGCCGGTGACGTCGCGTTTGGCGAGCGAGCCGTACCCCACCACGACGATCTGCTCGAGCTCCACGGTCTGGTGCTTGAGCGTTATGTCGACGTTGGCCATCTGGCCGGCGCGCACGGGGATGCTGTCGACGATGACCGGCGTGTAGCCGATGGCCGCGGCGCGGATGCGTGCCAGGCCGGGCGTGACACCGTTGATCGTGTACCGCCCCTGCGGGTTCGTGGTGACGGTGTTCTGCGTCCCCAGGAGGGTGATGCGGACGCCCTGGAGGGGGAGATTTGTCTCGATGCCCGTGACGACACCGGTAATGCGCCCTGTCTCGCCTTGCGCGTGGACGCGGGCGGGAGGCAGGAAGAACGCGCATGCAGCGAGCACACTGGCGGTGATGAGCCGACGCTTCATGATGGGCAATGCTCCGAAGAGTGACCTGCTGATCCGGCTGACGAGGGGCGGGTGCGACAACGGGGAGGGCCGGACGCCGCGCATGGCGGCCGGTTTGTTGCATCGTTTGTTCGTTCGCGGAACAATTGGAGCGTGCGCATGTCCGTTTTCATGCCACAACGGGCGATCGGGAGAACAGGGACTGCGGTGAGTCGCGACCGGCACCGCAGTGGCCGAATCGGGGTGACAAGGGCGCAATCGGGGACGTGAACCGCGCTGCCTGCCCTACGAGCACGTATGAACGTTATTGAACCGAGAGTCGTTTCTTGACATTTGTTCAAAAATGGCGCGCATCTTCGCTGCGCCGAGCGACCATCGTACCGCCATCAGCGTGATGCCGCAAGCATGTCCTGAAACTTTTCAAGACCCGGCGCATGCATACACGGGACGCAGGCGTGGGCAAAAGGTGACGCGTGAACGATTACAGCCAGCGTGCCATGTACTCGAACGCCTCCGCGCCATTGAACTCGTGCGCCCCTTCATGGATGGCATATCCCAGCCGGTCGGGCACCCCGAACGTCTGGTAAATGGTCCGGGCCTTTGCCGCCGCACGCTCACTGCCGGCAATGGGAAAGATCCTGTCGTTACGGCCGGATTCGACGAATAACCGCCGCGGGGCCACAAGACCCGCGAGATCGTACATCTCCATGTCGTTGAGCAGGCCTGGCACATAGTTGTCCGGACAATGCGAGATGCTCACGATGCTGTCGCGAAAGGTGTTGAAGTAGGCGCTCACCACGGTGACCTTCACCCGCTGGTCCACCGCACCGGTAAGGAGCGACGTGGTGCCACCCCCCGAGGCTCCCAGGGTCGCAATACGACTCGCATCCACCTCGGGACGCGTATGCAGGTAGTCGATGGCCCGCATGGCATCCCATACGCGCCATGCCGCCATGGATTGGCCAAGTAACAGCGCGGCGCACGCGGCGGGCCGGCAGGAGTTCTCCCCAAGACCCGCTTTCTGTGCGGCTTCGTCACGCCGCGCGCCAAAGGCCAGCTGCTCCACCGCAAAGGTGACGTACCCGCGCTCCACGCACTGCAGCGCATACCCCTTGGCATACGTGCCATTGCGGTCGGCGCGCGGCGTGCCGTCGTCGGCGAGGCTGAGAATATCGTACACACCGCGCCCGTGACCGGAAAACGCCACCACGGCGGGCATCCGAGCCGTGCCCGATTTGGGGACGAGCAGGTAGCCGATCGCACTCAGGTTGCTGCGCGTGTCAAAGACGATCTTCTCTCGCACATATGTGGGGAAGTCCACACGCTCGAGCACTTGGGCATTGAGCGGCGCACGGCTAGAGGGAAAACCGCCAAGGCGCTCGATGAGCCGTTTACGTGCGCGCTTCTGCCATGCGGCTGCATCAGCGGCATCGCGTGCGGAAAAGGTCATGGCCGGCGTGAGCGCATCGTATTCCGACAGGCAGAACTCCTTGCTGTCGAGGTGACGTCCGGCGAGCACGGAGTTTACCGGCTCCGCTGCCGCGGGTGGATTGGCAGCTCTCGCTTCGCTCGAGGGTAAACCCGTCGCGGCAATCACGCCGGCAACGGCACTCCGCTTCACGAACTCCCGGCGTCCAATGTCATTCGTCATGTGCGCACTACTCCATCAGGGCAACCCGTGCAAACCCTCCGCGCGTACCGTCCACGCCGCGCGCGGAAATCCTGGTGCATGTCGCGCCGTTGCGCCATCCCACCCGGCCGCCATCATTGCCGCGGCGCTCAGCAAGCCGCCGTTTCCCGGCAGGTCAATGGCGAGTCCCGGACGCTGGTAGTTGTGGCCGTCTGGATGAAACCGGTTCTTGGGCGTATGGCGCGCATGTCGATGCGGCTCGACGCAACGAAATCGTAAGCGCCTAACAGCGTGGGTGGTTTTGCGCTACGCGGCATCCGTAAAGGTCGTTGGTGCGGATTCCGCGTTCACATAAAGGCCGTCGCGCATGGTGGGTCGCGACAGTTTTTTCAGGACATGATCCCACGCTGCATTCCGCGCGAGCCCTGCCCGCACTCACCACCACTGCGCGGTTTCCAGCCCGAATTCCCAGTAGGCGAGCTCGAACGTGGGGTTGAATGTGGTGGCAGGCGGGTGACTCTCCTGGGCGGGAATGAGGGGTGGGCCGAGCACGTACCATTTGCCCTATTCTTCCCATACCGGGTAGGACGCCATGAATTCTGCCGACGCGAACACCATCTCGCTGTACCGCGCCAGCAGCGCCCGCGACGGCCCTGCACGATACGCCAATTCGGCCAGATAGATGGGATGTGGCTGCTGCCAGATCACACCCGGCGCCCATGGAGCGCGCGGGGTATTCAGTTGCAGCAGTGGAGCGGCGAGTGTTCCGGCACCGGCGCATTGCAGGAACGTGCGCCGGTTCATCACGGCATCAGCTTGCCTTGCCGACCAACGCTTCGGCCGTGGCGCGGTCCGTGATGAGCACGTCCACGATCTTTGCTTCGAGCGCTGCGGCAATTGCCGTGATCTTGTCCTTGCCGCCCGCCACGGCAACAACGCGATCCACCTTGCGGATCTGGTCTGTCGTGATGCCCAGGATGCGGTTGTCGAGCGTGGTGTCTACGGGCTGGCCATGCGCGTCGAAGAAACGCAGCGCGATGTCGCCGACCGCATTTCCGTTGCGCAGCTCCTTCCTGGCCTGCTTCGACAAGGTGTGGCCGTCGTTGAGAACGGGGTTCGACGCGAGCGACCCGAGCCCCACGAAGACGGTATCGAGCGAATCCAGCTCGTTGAGCGCGGCGCGCACATGCGGATCCTTGCGCAGCGCATCGCGCACCTCGGCGGTGGCGACAACCCCCGGTGCCGGCAGGAGCACCGCCTGTGCCTCGAGGAGGCGGGCAAGCCTGCGCACGAGCACCGCGCCATACTCGGGTGCATCCGGTGCACCAATGCCGCCAAGAATCTGGACGACGCGTGAGCCCGGAGCCGATACGGGCACCATGGCGTCCACCATTGCGTTGAGCGTCGTGCCCCAGGCCATGCCGATCGTCTCGCCGGGCCGCACGGTGCGCGCAAGGTAGTGCGCAGCGGCTGCACCCAGTTGGCGCCTGAGCAGCTCCGCATTCTGACCCGGTGGCGACTCGATGACCTGCACCACCTGGAGCTCGAACACGTCCTCGAGCTGCGTCTCGAGGTCGAGGTGCAAGCCTCGTGGCGATGCGACGGTGATCTGCACGTAGCCGAGATCGCGCGCTTCGCGCAGCAGGCGCGATACCGTGGGCCGAGACACGCGGAGGCGTTCTGCAATCTCCTGCTGGGTGTGGTGCCGCAGGTAGTACAGCGCGCTCACTTTACCGAGCAGGTATGGCTCGGGAGCGGACTTGGGGCGAGGCATCAGCGATCTCGGGTGACGGCAGGTGAGCAGGTGTCCATATAACGAACATTGGTGCAAATACGCTGGATCTTTCTTGATGAAAAAACTGGACGGTCAGAAATTGAACCGGTCGATGTTCGTGCGGTTGAAGATGAACGGCAGGCCAAGACGCACTTCGCTCCCGACAACCTGAAAGCTGCCCATCCTGCCGGCATCCAGCGTGGATGCGCCCGCCCCGAGCTCCCCACTTGCGAGCGCCTGGGCCACGCGCACGGTGAGCGCTCCGAGGTCCATGGTATTCCACAGCACGATGCTCTCGATCTCGCCGGACTTGATGTAGGGACGGCACATGTTGGGTAACGAAAGCCCTGTCACCTTCACGTCTTTTCGGCCCGATTGTTTCACGGCTTCGGCGGCGCCGGGCACGGCGGGCGCCGCGATGGCCATCACGACTTTCACCTTCGGGTGCACCTTGAGCACGGTCTGTGTCTCCGCGAAGGCGCGGTCGCGATCCCCGTCGCTCGGCTGGATGGCGACGAGCGTGATGCGTGGGTATTTCGCGGCAAGCCGCAGCTTGATGAACGTGATCCACTCATTCTGGTTCGCGGCGCTGAGGCTCGCCGTGATGATCGCCAACTCACCGGATCCGCCCATGATGCGCGCGGCTTCATCGGTGAGCGTGTTGCCGATGCCTTCAGGGGTGGCCTGATTCACGAAGAAATCGCGCGCGTTGGCTTCGGCGTCGGCGTCCCACGTCACCACCTTGATGCCGCGCTCGCGCGCCTTTCGCAGCACCGTGGAAATGGCTTCCCTGTTCTCGACGCTCACGGCAATGGCATTCACGCCACGGGTGATCCAGGCCTCCACGACTTCGTTCTGCTTTGCGGCATCGAGGTCGGTTGGCCCATCCCACAGCAGGTCCACGCCCAGTGCCGCGGCGGCAGAGTCGGCGCCCTTGTGTGCGCTGATGAAATACGGATCGCCCTTGGCCTTGGGCATCATGGCGATGAGCGTCCTGTGCGTGGCGGTCGCACCGGGCGAGGCAGCAGTCATTGAAGGACCGCCGCGCAGGTCGTGCCGCAGCGAGTTGACGAGAACCCAGTTGCTCGCCGCGACGATCAGCGCGCCCAGGAGGATGACCGCGCTCAGGACAGCTACCTGTGAATTGCGCACGTCGGGTTGCTCCGTTGCGGTGGGGGAAGGCGCCGCACGCGTTGCCGCGTGCTGGGTGAAGACGTCGACGAGAATGGTCCCGATGAGCAGGACGCCCACGAGAATTCCCGACAACTCGGCGGGCTGGCCGGTGAGGCGCAGGCCATTCTGGAGCAGCACGATGCTGAACAGACCAAGCAGCGTGCCCAGGATCGTTCCACGGCCGCCAAAAATCGATGCGCCGCCCAGGACCACAGCAGTGATGGCCATCAACTCGTAACCGGTGCCTGCATCCGATTTGGCCTGGCCAAGATGTGCGACATACACGAGTGCAGCGAGACTCGCCGCGGCACCCGACAACACGTACACTGTGGCGAGGCGACGTGCGACGGGAATACCCGCATAGCGCGCACCCTCCGCCGAATGCCCGATGGCATACAGGGCGCGGCCCGCGCCGGTTCGGTGCAGCGACCACGCACTCCAGAGCGCGACAAGTGCGAGCACCACGAGCTGCGTGGGCACATGTCCACCGATGTAGCCCTGCCCCAGGTGCAGAAAGCCCGCGGGAAATCCCGAGTAGTGTTGCACGCCACCGGTGACGCCCTCGGCGATGCCGCGATAGAGCGACAGCGTTCCGAGTGTGACGATGAGTGGTGGAAACTTGAATCGCGTGATGAACACTGCGTTCAACGCACCACCCGCCATGCCGATCATTAGGGTGAAAACGATGGCAACAGGGATGGGAAGGCCGGCGTCGCGCCAGAAGTATCCGAACGCCACCGCAGAGAGGCCCATCATAGATCCGATGGAGAGATCGATGCCACCGCTCACGATGACCGGCGTTAGCGCGAGCGCGAGCAGGCCGATCTCCACGCTCAGTCGCGTGATCTCGAATGCGTTGCCCAACGTCGCGAAATTGGTGCCGGTGATCCCATAGACCACCACCTCGGCGACAATGACGATGAGCAGCACCCATTCCTTGTTGGGGAACAGCCGCACACGCAGCGGCAGTCGCGCCTCAGTGAGCGACAACTGCACGCGCCGGCAGGTGAGCGCGGCGAGCAAGCCGCGTAAAGAGGGCGTCGCCGCCAAGCGCCGCGAGAATGATGAGGCCCTGAATGGCCTTTACCCAGAAGGGACCGATGCCTACGTAGGTGAGTGCCGTACCGATGGCGCCAAGCAGTGCGACGCCGATAACGGTGCCCAGGATCGTGCCACGCCCCCCGGTGATCGCCGTTCCTCCAACGACGACGGCAGCAACGGCCTGCAGCTCGAACCCGATGCCGGCATTGCTCGGCACCGTGGAGAAGCGCACTGCGTTCAACATCGCTCCAATGCTCACGAGCATTCCGGTAGTAGCGAACACACCGAACTTGACCATGCGGGGATCGATACCGGCGAGCCGCGCCGCTTCCGCATCGGCGCCAACGGCATACACACGCCGGCCAAGGGCAAGATGGCGGAGCGCCCAGGCACCAGACGTGGCAAGTGCAACGCCAACGGCCATGATCATGAGTTGCGCGGCCTCCGGGCTCATGCCGAACCACTGAAAGTTGGCGGGCAGATCCTGGATCCAGGCACCGTCGGTGGTCCAGCGCAGGGTGTCACGCCAGGCAACCATCATGGCGAGCGTCACGATGATGGAAGGCAACCCAAGCATGCCGATGAGCAGACCGTTCAACGCGCCCATCAGCACACCGAGCGCGAGAACGAACACGGGCACGAGCATGATGGGAACGCCGGCCTTGGCCAACATGCCCGCGGCAACGCTGCACACGGCGAACTGCGACCCCACTGAGATATCGATTTCGCCGGTGAGGACAACGAGCGTCATGCCAAGTGCGACGATCATGACGGCCACGTTGTTCAGCGCGAGGTCACGCAGGTTGCCTGCACTGAAGAAGGACGGTGCCACCACCCCCATTGCAATCAGCACGATCCCAAGTGCCGCGGTCGGAGGCGCTTCCCGCGCGTGGCGTCTCGACATGCGCGAAAGCAAAGCGCTCATCGTTCGTTCGCCGCGGCAAAGAATGATGTGAACTCGCGTGTCTCACGCTGGAGCGCGCGTGCGAGCAAGCGCTCCTGCGTCGCCTCGGAGCGATCGAGGACATCCGCCACCGTTCCATCGTGCATGACGACGATGCGGTCGCTCATGCCGAGAATCTCCGGCAGTTCCGACGAGATCATGAGAATGGCCATCCCCTGCTCGGCCAGATCCATCATCAGTGAATGAATTTCCGACTTGGCGCCAACGTCGATGCCCTGAGTGGGCTCATCGAGCACCAGGAGCTTTGGCTTGGTGACGAGCCAGCGACCCAGCGCAACCTTCTGCTGGTTGCCGCCGGACAACGTGGCCACGAGTGACCGCAGCGATGCCGTCCTGACGCCGAGCCGTCGCGAGTATTCAACCGCGATGTCGTGCTCGCGATTGACGTCCAGTGAGCCGTTGCGGGCTAGCTCCCGTAGCGCCGCGAGCGAAATATTCTCTGTGACGGACATCTGAAGCACCACGCCATGACGGCGCCTGTCTTCCGGCACGTAGGCGATGCCATGCGCTATTGCACTCGTCGGAGACAAAATACGTACCTTGGCGCCGTTTACCGCGATCTGCCCTTCATCCGCCGGCGTGAGGCCAAAGATGATGCGGGCCAGCTCCGTACGACCTGCGCCAACGAGCCCCGACAGCCCTACAATCTCACCGGCGCGAACGCTGAACGACACGTCACTCACACCTGAGGCGCGGCAGCCAACGTGCTGAAGCTCGAGCACTGGCGCGCCTAACGGAACGACACGTTTGGGAAACACAGAGGTCAACTCGCGTCCCACCATGAGTCGAATGAGCTGATTCCTGCTCACGTCGCACATGTCCAATGTCGCGATTGTGCATCCATCACGCAGCACGGTCACGCGATTGGCAATGTGGAAGAGCTCCTCGAGGCGGTGAGAGATGTAGATCATCGCCACACCGTCGGCCCGAAGCTCCCGCACCACACGCAGCAGGTTGTCCGCATCGTCCTTGGACAGCGACGCCGTGGGCTCGTCGAGAATGAGAATGCGTGCATTGGCGCCCAGCGCGCGCGCGATTTCCACGAGCTGTTGCTGCGCCATGCCAAGGTCGCAGACGTCGCTGTCCGGATCGATGTGCGCGCCGACCCGCGCCAGCAACTCAACGGCGCGCTCGCGGCGCTGGCGCCAGTTGATTCGGCTCAGCGGGCCGGCATTCTCGGTGCCGAGCGCGATGTTTTCCGCCACGGTGAGCTGGTCGAACAGCGCAGGCTGCTGGTAGATGGCCGCGATGCCAAGGGTGCGCGCTTGCCGCGGTGTGAGGCGTGGCAGCGCTGCTCCGTTCAATGCTATCTCGCCACCGTCATACTCCACGGCGGCGGTGAGAATCTTGATCAGCGTGCTCTTGCCGGCGCCATTCTCGCCGACGAGCGCGTGCACCTCGCCGGCGCGAAGATCGAACGATGCGTTGGCGAGGGCGGTTACCCCCGCATACGACTTCGTCACGTTCGTCACACGCAGCACCACCGGCTCCTCGGCGATGTTCACTCGGCCAGCGGCATGTGCTGCGTGTAATGACGATGCATGCTAGCGGAGGAAGGCTGCCGCCTGTCCGCCATCCACGTTCACGATCTGTCCCGTGGTCCTGCTGAAGCCCCCGTCGAGAAACGCGGTGATCGCGCGAATCTGGCTGTCGAGCGTCACCGGCTGGCGTGTCAGGGTGCGGCCTGCGTAGAACGTGGCCAGCTTGTCGCGCAACGCGCCGGTATCTTCGCTCGTCTCGTGCGCAATCTCGTACCGTGACAGCGATGCGAGCACACGCTCGCGCGGAAACATCGACGACCCCTCGAGCACTGTTGCCGGTGCAACGCCGTTCACGCGAACCATTGGTGCGTACGCAACCGCGAGCTCGCGAACGAGGTGATTGGCCGCGGCTTTGCTCGTATCGTAGGCAAAGGAGCCAGCCTTGGGCACCACGGCGTTCACGCTCGTGGTGATCACGAGTCCCGCGTCGAGATCCTGTTCCTTCCACACACGATACGCCTCGTCCGCGACGACATAAGGGCCTGTCACATTGATCGCGAACGCCGTAGCCCATTCCTTGTCGGCGACGTCGCCATTTTCGTCGGGGTTGGGATAGTAGCCCGCCGTCACGACCACCTGATCGACACCACCGTACGCGAGGATGACGTCGTCGAATGCGCGACGGATGGACGCGCGGTCGGTCATGTCTGCGCCGAGTCCAATGGTCTGGCCGGCGCCGGAGATGCCGGTACCGGCAACCCCGATTCCCATTCCCACCTTCTTGCCGATTTCGTCGGCGGCCGATTTCGCGGACGCCACGTCGCGATCGACGGCGACAACGCTCGCGCCGTTCTCCACGAGCCTTGCAATCAGCCCACGGCCGATGCCGCTGCCGGCACCCACCACCACGACGATCTGGCGGTCAAGTGATTTTTCGGCGGGCATGCGGCGCAACTTTGCTTCTTCGAGCAGCCAGTACTCGATGTCGAACGCTTCCTGCCGGTCGAGTGCGATGTAGCGGCTCACACGTTCGGCGCAGCGCATCACTCCAATGGCGGCGTTGTAGAACTCCGCCGTGACGCGGCTCTCCGACTTGGACTTGCCCCA
Source organism: Gemmatimonadota bacterium (assembly GCA_028287285.1). GTDB lineage: Bacteria > Gemmatimonadota > Gemmatimonadetes > Gemmatimonadales > Gemmatimonadaceae > AG11. Next base: position 62,145 of record JAQBPY010000246.1, on the reverse strand, counting down.
CGCGATCATCCCAACGCCTGGTACCAGAATGACACTCGGCGACGACACGCGCAGCGCCGGCGAGTCGTCATGCTTGCACTGGTTGTAGTACTCCGCATAGTCGATGCGGTACTGCGCCAGTCCAGCGGCGAGCTCGCCCTTGAGTGTCACCACATCGGCCCCTTCGGGATTCCAGCTCGCGTAGAGCGGCTTGATCTTCGTGCGAAGGAAATGATCGGGGCAGCTCGTACCGAGGTCCGCGAGCCGCGGTGCGTCGTGCGAGTTGACGAACTCCAGGACCTCGTCGCGCATCTCGACGGTGGCAATTTGCCGCACCTCGCTACTGACCTGGCCGCGCAGCCATGGAAGCAGCTCGACGAGCACGCGTTTCCGCTCGTCTTCGGGAAGCGAGGACACGCGCGCGCCACCAAAATCCTCCTCGTGGGTATGGGCGTCGAGAAAGTCCTGCGCGCGCCGAATGAGCTCCAGGGTGAGCTCGTAACATTCCCTGTCGTCGTTCGCCCAGTTGATCAGCCCATGCTGGCCCATGATGGCGCCCTTGGCAGTGGGGTGCTCGCGGCATACACGCTCCAGCTCCAGCCCCAGATCGAAGCCCGGACGCTGCCAATCGGTCCAGATCACATCGTCGCCGTAGACCTCGTGCGTGAGTGCAGGGCCGTCCTTGGCCGTCGCGAGCGCGATGACGGCCACGGGATGCATGTGATCCACGTGCGCGAACGGAATGAATGCATGCAACGGAGTATCGATGCTCGCCGCGGTGGGATTGCGATCGAACGTCGTGTGCAGATACATGCCGACCATCGCATCTTCGGCAGGCGTCTTGGGGCCGCGAACGTCATTCTTTTCGTACAGCGCGCGAAGGGCCAGCACCTGGTCGAGATACAGCGACGCGAAATTTGCCTTTGTCGCCGTGCGCAGGTCACCGCCCGATCCCTTCACCCAGAGCACGCGTGTCCGTTCGCCGGTGACCGGATTGATGGCGTCGATCTTGGATGACGTATTGCCGCCGCCCGTGTTGGTGATGCGGGCGTCGGCACCGAGCAGGTTGGAGCGGTAGATGAGGCGCTGAACTACGTCCATCTTCGCGGCGACAACGTCGTCCCAGCGGCTGCGGAGATAATCGTCGCCGGTGCGTATCGTGGTGTTCTCTGGTGCGATGGTCGTCATGGCTCTGGAGCAGGAGTCAGCGTGCCAGCGTCGCGGGCACGTGGACGCCGCGTCGCGAGATGAATGCGGTGATGCGTGAAGAACGTCGAGCCGCGTCACGGATGGAAACGCCTGCAGGCAGATCACCAAGAGAGCGAGCTTGAGACAGCAGGTTGCCGAGTATCGTTGCCTCGGCCGGTCCTGCGAGCACGCGTCGTCCGCTGCGATCGGCAGTGAGCTGGTTGAGCAGATCGTTCTGCGAGCCGCCGCCCACGATGTGGACGTCCTCGGTGCGCCTGCCCGTCAGGGCGTCCAGGCGATCGAGCGCAACGGCGTGGCTCTCCGCGAGGCTGTCGAGGATGAGCCGGATGATCTCTCCCGTTGTTTCCGGTGCACGTATTCCAGCGTCGAAACACGCGGTGCGAATCTTCTGCACCATGTCACTACGCGCCGCGAACCTCGCCTCGTTGAGATCGATCGTACCAACGGACTCGGCAGCAGCGGCCGCCGAAATCATCGATTCGAGCGACGCACCGCCCGACCCCCATTCACGCCGGCATTCCTCGAGCACGAACATGCCTGCCCGGTTCACGAGAAAACGTGTCGTGCCATCGAGCCCTGCTTCGTTGGTGAACCCCGCCGCCCTCGCGGCGTGGCTGAGCATGGGCTTCCGCATTTCCGTACCAACGAGTGACCATGTTCCCGAGCTGATGAACGCCCAGGGGCGCGTCGACGACACGGGAACTGCAGGAACAGCGGCCACCGCGGCGGCCGTGTCGTGCGTGCAGCAGGCGATGACGACGGGAGCCTCTCGCGACGGCTCGGGCATCAGGTCAGGAAGCATTGGGCCGAGCACGGCTCCGCACTGCACGATGCGCGGCCACCGGCGGGCCTCGTCACCAATAGCCGCAATGAGCGCCGACGACCACTGGCCTGTGCGCGCATCCACCAGTTGCGAGGTGCTCGCCATCGTCGCTTCGGCGATCATGCTCCCGGAGAGCCGGTACAGGAAATACTCGGCGATGAACAGCCGGGTCGCTGTCGCACGGACGACGTCTGCCTCATCGCGAAGGTCGGCGATGACCTGCGGCAGGGTATTGAATGGAAGAAACTGCGTGCCCGTGAGGTCGTAGAGGCTGTCGGCACCACCGGCCACGTGAATGGCCGTATCGAAGCAGCCATGTATGCGTGGGTCACGATAGCAGAACGGATTGCGGAGGGCGTTGCCGTCGCCGCCAACCGGAACGTAGTCCACCGCCCATGAATCGACGGACACCGAGCGCAACCCGCCCTCCACGCTGAATGCGCGGCGCACCGATTCACGAATTTCCGCCCACAGCGCTTCGATGTCCCACGAGATGTGACCGTGCGCTTCCACGACCGGCGTCGAGAAACGGTGCACCTCCTGCATCTGCATCGTTGCGTCATCCAGCGTGCCGACGACGGCGCGCCCGCTCGAGGCGCCCAGGTCGATCGCGAGATAGTTGTGTCGCACGTCAGCCCGCTCGCTCGGCAGCGACGCGTGCGCGGTAGCCGGACTCACGGAATGCACCGACGGGGTCAATGGCGCCGCCACGACGCCGGCGTGCTTCGGCAACGAGCGGGCGGACGTCTGCTTCGAACGCGCGCTTGAGCGTCCTCTCCGCCATGATCACGTCGCCCGAGTCCTGGAAGCCGGACAGCACGGCGTGCTGCACCAGGCACGCCTTGGCATACGCCTGCTGCAGTTGATCCACCGTTTGCAGCATGGCCTCGATGGGATCCTTCAGGTTGTGGCTCTGGTCGATCATGTAGGCAGGGTTGAACCCTGCTGCCCCCTCACGCTGCGCGAGGACCAACTCGTGAAAGATCAGGAACAATGCATATGGCTTGATGGAGCCTGCCGTGAGATCGTCGTCGCCGTACTTCGAGTCGTTGAAGTGAAAGCCACCGAGACGTCCGGCTCCGATCAGCCGGGCAACAACGAGCTCGATGTTGGTATTTGGCAGATGGTGGCCGAGGTCCACGAGGCACTGGGCGCGGTCGCCGAGTGACTGGGCGAGGAGCAGAGAGGAGCCCCAGTCCTGCACAACCGTCGCGTAGAACGCGGGCTCGTATGGCTTGTGCTCCGTGAACAGGCGCCAGTGCGGCGGCATGGCGGCATACACGTCCTGCAGACACTCGCGCACGCGCTCGAAGCTGCCGCGCAACGACATCTGTCCCGGATAGTTCGAGCCGTCCGCGAGCCATACCGTGATGGCATCGGCGCCCAGCGCGTTGCCTGCCTCGATCACATGGCGGTGGTGCGCAATGGCCTGGCGTCGCACCGCGGCGCTGGGGTTGCTGAATGACCCGAGCTTGTAGCTCAGCGGTTGTCCGGCCTGGTCCTGGAAGGTGTTGGAATTGACTGCATCAAAGCCGAGTCCCAGTCGCGCGGCGTCTGCACGCACGGCGGCAACGTCGTCCGTTTCGTCCCAGGGGATGTGCAGCGAGATGCGCGGTGCAGCGGCAGTGAGTGTGTTGACCTGTGCCGCGTCCTCCATTTTTTCGTGGAGCGTGCGCGGCTCGCCTGCGATGGGAAAACGGCCAAAGCGCGTGCCGCCGGTGTTGAACGCCCAGGTTGGCAGGGCCACCTGAAACTCCAGCACCGCCTCCACGAGTGCGTCAGCGGTGCATCCGTCGCGCTCCAGCCGCGCCGCGAGCTCCGAGAAGTCGCGGTGATGATGCTCGTACCGTGCGTTGGACGGAGAGGCGGTGCTGCCAGCCATAGGGAGGGAGCTCGTTTCTGCACAAATGTGCAGATGTTGACACTCTGTTCACAATCGTCCAAAAGAGTACAGGGCGTTCCGTGAGGTGACAAGTCGTAAGGTCATTTGCGGACACCACTACTGCTTCGTGAAGAGCTGTGAGTAATCGCCGGACACAATGGTCATGGTGGTGCCACTCACCACGGCGGTGAGCGTGGAGCCGTCGCTGCCGCTCCGAAACGTCACGATGGTGTTGCTCAGCGACTCCGTTCCCGAATCCGACCCGTTGCTCAGTGTCACCTGTCCGTCGTCATCCGTCGCGCGCACGCTGTAGGAGTATGAATACGTTCCGGCGGCCGTGATGACGTATTTCTTCGCCAGCAGCTCTTCCCTGGGATCTGCCGCCTGAAACGTGAATGGAAGGCTCTTCCCGTTTACGCTCGTGAGATTCCATGTGCCCGCCACCGAGGTAACGACAGGCTCCGTGGCCACCTCCGCGCCGCCGCACGCGATGATGAGTAGCGCAAGCATGGTGGTGCATGAACGAATGCCGCGGCGTCTCATCTCCGGTTACTGGGCGACTTGTTCAACACATAGACCACGCTCGGGTCCACGGGGTATTGCCCGAAGTGCGCACCGTAGATCGCGAGTCCGCCGGGCTGCGCGTCACCGACCTCGAGCCGGATCACCACCTCACCCAATTGTGCGGCACGCGCCAGCGCGGCCGCGGGAAGCGGAATTTTCAGTAGCTCGCCATGGGAGCCGGCCTCACGGAGGAATCCATCCCGCTTCTGTGAGTACCAGGACAGTATACCACGATGGTCCGCAGGGTCGTCCGCGAGATCATAGCGGCCGGCGAGCTCGCCATTGATGCGGACGACCACCGCGCTCGGGAATTTCACCGTGCCCGTCATGGGATAGGCGTTCCTGTTCTTGCCCGGATCCTGGAGTCCTCCGCCGCGCATGTAGTCGCCGTTGTCGCGCGCGGTCGTGTCGCGATCCTTGCCCAGGAGCCGCTTGGCGGACGCCTGGACAATGAAGACCGCTTCAGCGACGTCCGTGCGCCGGAGGTTGCGTGGCCAGGGGATGTGATACTCGAAGAAGCCTGATCCGGCGCCGTTCATCTTGAGGCCATCCAGCACGGACCACGTCTTGGCCGACCACTGCTCCGCCGAATATGCCGCAGGCGTTACGCGGACGACGTGTGCTCGGCGTCCGTCGGCGAGGCGCATCTCGGTGGGTGGGACACCTTCGACCACGAATGTGGTGAAGTTCCGCTGCAGGACGGCGCCTGCCGCGTCCTCGAGGCGGGTGGACAGCACGACCGTAGCGGGCTCGCTCGGCATCGTCACCGAGAGCGGCGCCAGCGCCTCGGACATCCATGGGCGATAGGCGATGCTGCGTGCTGACGAGAGGTAGGTCGTGCGGGTGCCGATGGAGTTCCACCCAGACAGCTCATAGCGCAGCACGAGTGAATCACCGTATGCGCGTGTATCGGTGAGGAATGACGCGAACACGGGCACCTGCTTTACCTGGCCCGGAGTCGCGGATTCACCCATCGATGTGCCGACGGCGATATACATGGGTGCATGCAGGTCGCGCAGCGTCATTCCCTCGGCGAGGGCGCCAAGTCCCGTTTCCTTTTCCGTGCGGTCGGCGCGCCAGTAGCCGTTCCATTCGTTGATGACGTCGTCGAGCTCCGTGTAGAGCCAGCCTGACAGCTTCGGGTGACGACGAAAGGCGTTGACCGCGAGGTGATAGTCCCAGCTCCAGTCCACGTCGCCGCTCGAGCCCGTGTAGCCCCACACGTTGCCGAACTCCGAGTTGAACATCGGTTGGCGGGACTGGGTGTAGCCGCGCTCGAAGTTCCATGGCGAGCCCGTACGCGTGCTGTCGCTGATCGTGTCCAGATGCTGTTCCCATTTCCAGCCGGGCAGGTAGTCGTGCCAGGAGTTGAGGTCGGTCACCGTGTGCCCGCGTCCGCAGCAGGGAGAGTTGTCTTCCACGAGCCTGGTGGCGTCGAGCGACTTGGCGAGCTTCACACTCTCGGTGACACGTTGCTGGGTGGCGGGGAGATAGGCGTCCTTTCCGTTGACCTTGCTCAGCAGCCCCCACGATTCGTTGTAGGCGATCCACGAAAAGATGGACGGATGATTGTAGTCGCGCTCGATCATCTCGCGCATGGCGTAGTCATGTTCGGCGAATGCAACCGAATCCGGTGGTCCCCACCAGTTGGGGACGTCGGCCATCATGAGCACGCCAAGCTTGTCGGCCCAGTAGAGCTTGCGCGGTGCTTCGATCTTGATGTGTTCGCGCAGCCCCGTGAGGCCGATCAGTCTCGCCTGGAGAATTTCGTGGCGCAGGGCGGAGTCGGTGGGAAATGTGTAGAAGCCGGTGGGGTGATAGGCCTGGTCGAGCGAGAGCTGCAGGTAAAGCGGTTTTCCATTCAGGGCGACATAGGGAATCGATGTGCCCGGAAGATTGACGACGGAAATTTCCCGCATGCCGAAGTATGTGTTGACGCTGTCGGTGGCGATGCCTGGTGCGCTCGTGCTGACGGCCACCTCGTAGAGAAACGGATCGTCGGGCGACCAGAGTCTGGCGTTGGGAATGCTGACGTCGAAATGAACCTGGCGGGCACCACGCGCGATGTGCTGGGTGCTTGCGGCGGCGCCCGTAACGCGGAGCGTGACGTCGGCGGGCGCTGGTTCGCTGAGCTGCGCGTCGACGGAGACACGTCCCGTGCTGATGCTGGGCGTGAAGTGCACGTACTGCAGCGGTGCGGCACCGCGCGCCTCGAGGTACACCGTTTGCCACAGGCCGCGCGCCTTACCGTAGCCTTGTTTGCCCTCGAGCTTGAATGCGTGGGGAGAATCGTCCACCCGTAGCGTGAGACGTCGGGGCGCGCCGAGTTCGAGGGGCGGCTTGAGCTCAACCGAGAAGGGCGTGTAGCCGCCCTGATGTTCGCCGAGCTTTACACCGTCCAGCCATACAGAGGTGCGCCAATCCGATGCGCCAACGACGAGATAGATTCGTTTGCCGCGCCACGTGTCTGGAATGGTGATGGTGCGCTGGTACCAGCCGATGTCGGCGCTGTCGGTGACGCCGGACAGTGGTGCGCCCCATGAGAACGGGACGAGGATGTGCTGCGTGGTCGCGAGGTCATGCGAGAACCACTGCGCCCGCTCCCCGGTGTTCGCCGCGTCGAACTTGAATTGCCACGGCCCGTTGAGGTTGATCCAGTCGGGGCGTTGAAAGTCGGGGCGTGGGTGTTCTGGGAGCGGAATCGGGGCGGCCTGCGCCGCGATATTCGGCGGCGAAAGGAGTGTCAGGGCGAGGCCGACGGCGATCGCTGGCTGGATGGCGAATCTCATGCGCGAACATGGCGGTCGGGCCGTAGGTGTCAATATGTGAACAGATGTGCGTATATGTGTATTGTGTTCAGCAGTCGTTCTGGGCCTGCATGAGTGACGCGAGTGTCGTGGCGAGTTTGGCCATACGGGTCCGCGGCCTATCTCCCGACAGGGATGACAACTATCAAAATTCTGTCATCCCGCACGAGCGAAGCGAGTGTCGGGGAGATACTGTACTGGTCCCCATAACACGTTCAGCCACACGATCCGCCACCCATCTCACGACAGGATGACAACTATTTCAGCGGCTCATCCCGGTCTCAGGGATAGGCGCGAAGATGCTGCCGCGCTTCGCCCAATCCTGAGATACCCAGCGAGACCACGTCACCGTTTTTCAGATACTGCGGCGGCTTCTGTCCCATCCCTACCCCGGCCGGCGTACCCGTGCTGATGATGTCGCCCGGCAACAGCGACATGAACTGGCTGATGTAGCTCACCGCCACCGGAACGGAGAACACGAACGTCTTTGTGTTTCCGGTCTGCTTACGCACGCCGTTCACATCGAGCCAGAGGTCCAAATTGCTCACATCGACTTCATCTTTCGTGGCGAGGAATGGCCCCAGCGGTGCGTAGGTATCGCAGCTCTTGCCCTTGGACCACTGGGTTCCGTGCTCGAGCTGGAACGCACGCTCGGAGTAGTCGTTGTGCAGCACGTATCCGGCAACGTGATCCATGGCGTCCCTCTCATCCACATACGTCGCCTTCCTGCCGATGACCACCGCGAGCTCGACTTCCCAGTCCGTCTTCGTGCTGCCACGCGGGATGATGACGTCGTCATTCGGCCCGCACATGGCAGACGTCGCCTTCATGAACACCACGGGCTCCGTGGGCACCTCGGCGCCTGTTTCCGCCGCATGATCGCGATAGTTGAGCCCCATGCAGACGATCTTGCTCGGACGGCAGAGTGGCGCTCCAAGGCGGACGTCGTCGCCCACGGCAGGAGCACGCTCTCCGTTTTTTTCTGCCCATTCGGCCAGACGCACGAGTCCATCGCCGCCAAAAAAAGTTTCGTCGTAGTCGCTGCCAAAACCCGACGCGTCAATGCGCCTGCCGCTGGAGAGAATGAGTCCGGGGCACTCTGCGCCGAGTGTGCCAAAGCGAATCAGCTTCATGTGTCGAGTTCAGGGTGAGAGCATGCAGAACCGCGCACTGCCTATGACGACGCGCTGGCCGTTGCGGGCTGGCGCAGACCATAGAGCCGAACGGCATTGTCAAGGAAGAACGCCTGCCGTGCGGCGGGCGTCCAGTCGGAGATCAGGCGCTCCACGACATTTCGCCACGCTCCCTCGCCACCCGCGGAGACGTGCGGCCAGTCACTTCCGTAGAGCAATCGCGTGGCGCCAAAGTGGAGCATCACATGGCGAACGTAACGGAACAACGCGTCCGCGCGCGCTTCGAGTGCCAGCCCCGACAACTTGCACGCGACGTTGCCGCATTCGGCAAGGCGGGCGATATCGGTTGCCCAGGGCTCGAAGCCGTCGGACCGTATTGCCGGGCGAGCGCAGTGGTCGAGCACGAATTGCGTGCCGGGACACAGCTGCACGAGCGCACGCGCCTCGAGCAGCTGATCCGGCGTGATGCTCAGCGCGAAGGTGCGGCCAATGGCCCCCACCTCCTGGACACCGCGAACGAACTCCGCCTGGAGGCTGAACCCGCGGTCATGTCCGCGAATGGCGTGGCGGACGCCGACAACGCGGTCGCGGCTCCCGATCCGTGCGAGATTTCGCTTGCGGTCCGCGGCATCGCACAGATCGACGAATGCGACCACGCCGCAGACGCGAGGCTCCTCGTCGGCGACGCTCTCGAGAAAATCGAGCTCCCCAATGTTGTCGGCCGGCCGGCAGCCACCCTCCATCACGATCACGCCGTCCACAGTGCCATCGGCAAACGACGAGAGATCTCCCGGAAGACACTCTCGCTGATGTGCCGGAACATCCATGCGCGACGGATACTGCAGTCGCGACGGGTCCCTGAAGTGCACATGCGCGTCCATGACACGCACCGGATCACCGGGCGCACGCAGGTGGATATTCGACATTTGTTCAGTCATGGACATTTGTACACATGTGGACTATATCGTCTAACCTGCGTCCGTCAATACAGCCTCACTCGCCCACCGCCCGCGAGATCGTGAATTCCGTCCACGTGTCCGCACCACGCTCACTTCGATCGAACCAGGCTCGCGTCGCCGCCACGTCGTTCCTGACGCTCTTCTCGATCGTGGGCATCGCACTGTACGGGCTTCCGTTCTTCTACGACTTCATGGTGCGCGACTTTGGATGGTCGCGCGCGCAGGTCACCTCGGGGAATGCACTCAGCAAGTTGATCGTTGGTCCGCTGCTGGGCTTCGCGGCGGGCTGGTTCGTGGATCGCTTCGGCCCGCGCCGCCTGATGATCGCCGGTATCCTCATGGTGGGCACGGCGCTGATCGGCTTGGGATCGATCAGCACGCTGAGCGGCTTTTACTTCTTCTATCTGTTCAATGCGGTGGGATACCTGTTTGGTGGACCACTTCCCATCCAGGTGCTCCTCTCCCGCTGGTTCACGGCGGCCCGCGGCCGCGCGATGGGGTTTGCGTACCTCGGTATCGGGTTGGGCGGCACGCTCGTTCCGCTGGTGGCGGTGCGGCTCGTCCAGGCCGTGGGCTGGCATGACACCCTGCGTATTCTTGGCGTCGCAGTCGTAGTCATCGCGCTGCCGTTTGCACTGTTCGTGAAGGAGTCGCCGGACGTGGTCGTGACGCGGGCCGTTACGGCACCGGTCGAGTCCACGGTTCCGGTGCGCGACGTGATTCGCCAACCGTCGTTCTACCTGCTTGCGCTCGGAAGCATGTGCTCCATTGCGGCGGTAGGCGGAGCGAACCAGCACCTCAAGCTGTATCTGAGCATCGATCACGGGTACTCACAGGCCGCGGCCGCGGGCATCGCCTCGCTCACGCTGGCGGCGAGCTTGGCCGGCCGGCTGCTCATGGGCTGGCTCGCCGATCGGTGGGCAAAGAAGCACGTGATGCTGCTCATCTACGTGCTTGTCGCAGTGGCCCTGCCCATTCCGCTGCTTGTCGCCACGCCCGGCGCCATTACCGTGTACGCCATCATCTTTGGCCTGGGGCTGGGTGGTGAATACATGGTCATCCCGCTCATGGCCGCCGAGTTGTTCGGGGTGCGCGTACTTGGCCGCGCGATGGGGCTGGTGCTTGCCGCGGATGGCGTGGCCGAAGCACTTTCGCCGGTAATGGTGGGCAAGTTGCACGACATGTCGGGCAACTATGTGAGCGGCTTCTCCGCACTCATCGGCTTTGCAGTGGCGGGCGCCATTGCCATTTCACTACTACCCTCACGTCCTGTCGTCCTGAACGGAACAAGGGACGACGGACGCGCAGAGGAATTTGCATGACCGTGAAAACTCTCGGTGTGATCATGAACGGCGTCACGGGGCGCATGGGCATGAACCAGCACCTCATTCGCTCCATTGTTGCCATTCGTGCGCAAGGTGGCGTGCCCTTGCCTAACGGCGACGTTGCCATCCCGGACCCCATTCTCATTGGTCGCAACGAGAACAAGCTTCGGGCGCTCGCCGAGCAGTACGACATTGATCGCGTGAGCACGGATCTCGGGGAGGCGCTCGAGAATCCGAATGACTCCATCTACTTTGATGCGACGCTGACCAACCTGCGCGCGGCCAACGTGAAGCGGGCCATCGCGAGCGGAAAACACGTGTACTGCGAGAAGCCACTTGCGATCAGCACCGACGAAGCCATGGAGCTGTATCGGCTCGCACAGGCGGCCGGAGTGAAACACGGTGTCGTGCAGGACAAACTGTTCCTGCCCGGCATCCGCAAGCTGCGCCGCCTGGTGGACTCGGGCTTTTTTGGCCGCATTCTCAGCGTGCGCGGCGAGTTCGGCTACTGGGTGTTCGAGGGCGACTGGGGCAATCAACCGGCCCAGCGGCCGTCGTGGAATTATCGCGCCGACGATGGCGGAGGAATGATCTCCGACATGTTCGCGCACTGGCGCTACGTGCTGGATCATACCTTCGGCGACGTCACTGCGGTGCAATGCATGGGCGCCACACACGTGCACGAGCGTGTGGATGAAAGCGGCCGGACGTACAAGGCCACTGCCGACGACGCCGCCTACGGAACGTTCGAGATCAGACGTGGCGAGGACCGGATCATCGCACAATTCAACTCGTCGTGGGCGGTGCGCGTCAACCGTGACGAGCTGCTGGAACTTCACGTCGACGGAACTCACGGCAGCGCCGTGGCCGGCCTGCGCGGCTGCAAGATCCAGCATCGCGTGAACACGCCGAAAGCGGTGTGGAATCCGGACATTCCCAACCCGCTGGATTTTCATGCGGATTGGCAGGAGGTGCCCGACAATGCAACGTTCGACAACGCGTTCAAGATCCAGTGGGAGAAATTCCTGAGTCATGTTGCCGCGGATACGCCGTTCATCCACGACTTCCACGAGGGTGCAAAGGGTGTGCAGCTCTCGGAGCTCGGCATGCAGTCGTGGAGGGAGCGTCGCTGGCTCGATGTGCCCACGCTGCCGCGTGGTTGAGCGTTCATGTCGCTCACCGTGACGCTCCCGTTGGCGGATGGAACGCTGTCGCCCTTCACGCTTCGGCAACCACCTGCGTGGCCACTGCCATCCGAGCCATTTCGCAGCCGCGTTGCGTTCGCTGCGGCGCACGTGGTGTGTGATCCCCTTGGGGAGTTCGACGCGGCCGGCAATGCGCCCATCGACTGGGATTCCACTTTGGTATACCGTCGTCACCTCCGGACACACGGCTTCGCGATTGCAGAGGCGATGGACACCGCACAGCGCGGCGGCGGCCTCACGTGGCCTGCCGCGCAGGAGCTGATGGCGCGCGCGCTTGCCGACAGCCGCGCGGACGGCGGCGCGATGGCATGCGGGGCGGGCACGGACCATCTGATCCCGGGGCCTGGCGTCACCATTGACGACGTCGAACGGGCGTATGCCGAACAGGTCGCGTTCGTGGAGCGGCACGGAGGACGGATCATCCTCATGGCGAGCCGTGCCCTCGCGCGCGCTGCAGTCAGTGCCGACGATTACCGGCGGGTGTATGGCAACATTCTCCGCCAGGCGCGCGAGCCCGTCATTCTCCACTGGCTGGGCGACATGTTCGACCCCGCGCTGGCGGGATACTGGGGCACGCGTGATCTCGATGCTGCGATGGACGTCTGCCTCGACGTCATTGCCGCGCACAGCGACAAGGTGGACGGCATCAAGATCTCGCTGCTCGATGCGCAAAAGGAAATCGACATGCGCCGCCGTCTGCCGGCCGGTGTGCGCATGTATACCGGCGACGATTTCAACTACGCGCAGCTCATCGCCGGCGACGACACCCATCACAGCGACGCATTGCTCGGTATCTTCGACGGTATTGCTCCGGCGGCATCGGCGGCATTGCAGGCTCTCGATGCGGGCGACCTCGTGCGCTACCACGCGATCCTCGCGCCGACGGTGCCGCTGTCGCGCCACATCTTTCGTGCGCCCACGGTCGCGTACAAGACTGGTATCGTCTTCCTCGCATACCTGAATGGCCATCAGGACCATTTCCGCATGCTGGGTGGGGCGGAGAGTGCGCGTTCCATTCCCCACCTTGGGGAGTTGATCAGGCTGGCTGATGCCGCCGGCCTGTTGCGTGATCCGGAGTTGGCCGTCGCACGAGCGCGTGGCGTCTTTGCCGTGGCCGGTATTGCATGAGTGATGCTGCGCCGCTCGCTGATGTTTCGCGACTGAGCTTCAACCAGGCCACGTCGGAGCGATCGAGCCTGCACGAGGTCGTTGAGAGCTGTGCCCGGAACGGTGTGCCGAGCGTGGCGATGTGGCGGCACAAGCTGCAGGAGATTGGTGTCGAGGCCGCGGCAAGGCTCGTGCGCGATGCAGGCGTGCGGGTGTCGAGCGTGTGTCGAGGCGGGATGTTTCCCGCATTGACGGCTGCGGAGCGTGCGCTTCGTATCGACGACACCCGCCGCGCGATCGACGAGGCGGCGGCGGTGGGCGCCGAGGTGCTCGTTCTTGTCTGCGGTGCCGCTGCCGACCGGGATATTGCCGCGGCGCGGGCGATGGTTGCCGATGGCATCGCGGCCATCGTTCCGCATGCGGCGGCGGCAGGGATTCGTTTGGGCATCGAGCCGCTGCACCCGGCGTTCGCTGGCGACCGGTCGTGCATCACGACCACGCGCGAGGCACGGTTACTCGCCGAGCGGTTTGATGCGGCCACGGTGGGCGTGATCGTGGACGTGTATCACGTGTGGTGGGACCCCGAGCGCGATGCGGAGATTGCGCTGTTAGGGAACCGGATTGCGGGCTACCACGTGAATGACTGGCTCGTGCCTGCCCGCGATGTGCTCCTGGGCCGCGGCATGATGGGCGATGGCGTGATCGAGCTGCGGGCAATTCGCGGCGTGGTGGAGCGCACGGGGTATGCCGGATTGATCGAGGTGGAGATCTTCAACGAGAAAATCTGGGACCTGCCCCTTGATGAGCTGATGGTGCTGGCGAAGGAGCGATTCGTCCAGTACGCCTGATTAGCGAAACAAGTTCCGCCTATTCATCCAGGAGCAGGATTGTCAGGCTTTTTGCGCCGTGTGCGCCGATCACGAGCGCCTGCTCGATGTCGGCCGTCTTTGACGGACCCGACACGAACACGCCGAACTCTTCCTCCGCAACATTTACGACCCGATACGCCTCGTGCATGTCGTTCACGATCCGTGCACGATCCAGCACCACGATCACGTTCGTCGCGAGAAACAACGCCGCACGATACCTGAGCCTGGAAAGCGGTAACCACACCGCACCATTCTCGGCGACTCCAATCACCGCCTCACAGACAAAGACGTCCGTGTCCGAAAACGAATGCGGGCGCGTTACTCCTTCAGACGTCGTGCTCATTGCCGACACCTGCCGGCCGTTTGCCGCGTACGCCGCGGCAATGAGCGAGTCCAGGTCGGCGCGCACGCTGGTCACAACCTCTGCGGCGGCAACGACACAAGCGGCGGTAAAATTCGCAGCGAGGTCCACAGTGGCTCCACGCAGCATGCTGACATCCGGGCGTGCGACGGCCGGCGGCCGCGCCGCACGAACCGCGGCCAGTATCACATCGCGCGAGCTCATGGCGGCCCTTTTGCCGGACGATTGGCTCTGTACCACGAGCTGAAACTTTCCCCGGGCGGCACCGGGAGATCACGCGTTTTTCCCCACGACCCCGACAGCCGTCGCATGACGTTCATCGGTATTAGTTTCATTATGATACGAATTATCGCACCTCCACCGTGCAGCCAGCGCCGATTCGACAACACTCGCGCTCCAACATTTGCCGCCACCGTCTTGAATCCGTCAGCCAGACCGGCATCCACCACGATCTGCCGCCACCGGTAGAGCTGCGCGTCCAGGTCGATCTTTACCGGACATACCGCGGTACACGAGCCACATAGCGTGGACGCAAAGGGCAGCGCGGCGTATTTCCTGAGATCGATGCCCGGTGAAAGAATGGAACCGATGGGGCCCGGCACTGTCGCACCGTAACTGTAGCCGCCTGACCGGCGATACACCGGGCACGTGTTCATGCACGCCCCGCACCGGATGCACTTGAGCGACCGCCAGAAATCCGGACGGCCCAGTTGCTCGGTGCGCCCGTTGTCCACGATGATGATGTGCAGCGCCTGCCCCACCTCGGGCCGATGGACGTGTGAGGTATACACAGTTACCCGCTGGCCCGT
The DNA here is from genome assembly GCA_028287285.1 of Gemmatimonadota bacterium. Classification (GTDB taxonomy): domain Bacteria; phylum Gemmatimonadota; class Gemmatimonadetes; order Gemmatimonadales; family Gemmatimonadaceae; genus AG11. Next base: position 47,113 of record JAQBPY010000246.1, on the reverse strand, counting down.
CGCACTTCGCGCGAGTACCCGGAGAAACACGGCCAGCTCGGCGGGTCCGGGCACGAGCTTCTCGATGCCCATGCTGGCAATGTGAATGGGCGCGAGTGCCATACCGAGGTCCGCGTTGCCTTCATTCGTGCAGACCACGACGCCGCCCGTCTCGGCGATGGCAAAGTTCACCCCCGTCATCGCGGCATGCGCACGCAGGAAACGCTCGCGAAGATGTATGCGCGCGGCCGCCGTGAGCTCCGTGGGATCACTCAACCCTACCGCCGTTCCCAGATGCTCCGCGAACGTCTCGCCGATCTCTTCCTTCGTGAGATGGCTCGCGGGCATCACGATGTGACTTGGCGGTTCCTTGCGCAGCTGAACGATGCGCTCGCCAAGGTCCGTATCCACGACGTCGATGCCCCGCTCTTCGAGATATGCATTGAGGTGGCATTCCTCGGTGAGCATCGACTTGCTCTTCACCAGATACTGTACGCGGCCCTCCACGAGGATGTGGTGTACGATGCGATTGTGCTCTTCGGCATCGCGCGCCCAGTGTACCTTTGCTCCGTTCGCAATGGCTGCCGCCTCGAACATCGTGAGGTACTCGTCCAGGTGCGAGAGCGTGTGCTCCTTGATGCTCGACGCCACTGCGCGTAGCGCCTCCCACTCCGGAACCTGCTCCACCGCGCGGTCGCGCTTGGCCCGCATGAGTCCCAGCGATTCATTGTGCCAATCGACACGCGCTTCATTCTCGTTGAACGCGGCTGCATTTGCCGCGTGATCCACCGGCGCCGAGTCGAGCACGGTCAACGTCCGGCTCATGCGACGTTACCCGCCAGTACTTCGGCCACATGCATCATTGGCAGCGGGATGTTGTTGCGGCGAGCAAGGCCCTGGAGATGCATGACGCAGGACATGTCGGTGGAGACCACCGCGTCCGCGCCGCCGTTGGTGAAATCGACGAGGCGGTCGCGCCCCATCTTCGTGGAGACGGCAAGCTCGCTGACGGCGAACGAGCCACCAAAGCCGCAGCATTCGTCGGGGCGTGCGGACGAGGCGTACGTCAGCCCGTTCACTGTGTTCAACAGTGCGCGCACCTTGTCCACTCGCGGTATCTGCAGCTCGCTCGGCGACGCGAGGCCAAGGCCGCGAAGGCCATGGCATCCGATGTGGACAGCGACTTTTCTCGGTGATGACACATTCAGTGATGCCACGCGATCCACGCCAATGACGTCATGCAGAAAGGCGCAGAATTCAATGGTGTGCCCGGCCACGTGTGTGCCGTTGGGGCCGGCATGTGCGGCATGCAAACGGACGTGCAGCGTGCAGCTGCCCGAGAGCACCACCGTGTGGTCATATGCGGCGAAGGCGCGGACGAACCCCTCGAGCGCTGGCTCGCCCTTCCGCTCGAATCCTGCATTGGCCGGCGGTTGTCCGCAGCAGGTGGCACCCATGGGAACGTCCACGTCAACACCAAGTCGCTCGAGTACCCGCAACGCAGCGATCGCCGCCTGTGGATACAGCTGGTCGACATAACACGGTGCGAACAGCGCGACTTTCACGGGCCTTGCTGGCGGGGTCATGATGGACGCTTCGTTCTGGGGGATGTCGTGTGGGTCGACGCGAATCACGAGGTACGTGGCGGGAACGGTACCGGAATTCCTGAGTCCATGCCATTCGTTGGACGCCATGAAGACCACGCTTCCCGTGACCGCCGTGCGCGTCGTGGTGCCTTGCAACACTTCCATGGTGCCTTTCTGGATGAACATCAGCTCTTCGTGCGTGTGCCGGTGCGGCGCATGCGGTGAGCCGCCTGGCGGCACCGTCGTTTCGTGCATCTCGAGCTTGGAGAGCGTTGCCGTGAGCGAGTCCACGATGGAGCGCTGGGAGTTGGCGGGCGTGCTCTTGCGCGAGCGGGCACTATCCGGCGGAAACACCGCGGAACGGAGCGGGGCCTGGGCTCGCGCGCAAGGCAATGCGCTGGCGAGACTCACGGTACAAAGAACAAGAACGCGAAGCATGGACCGGCCCGGTGTGGAGGACGGGCGAAGGTAAGCGTTTCTCACCCGGTGCGCGACGGGTGCCTTGTCGCCGTCCATGACTCGCTGTATCCTGGAGAGGATAGTGAACAATGCACAGTTTGTGTACATATGTTCACAAACTGTTCCTGAATGCGGCGAAGGACCTGGTTCCATCATCCTGACTGGAAGGCCGGAGCGTGGAGTTGCTGGATGCACCGTTCGAGACGGCCACCGCACGCAGCCCCATGGCGGGTGAACGGCTGATAGTCATCCTCGGCATGGCCGGGGGGTCCCGCGTCTACGAGATCGACGAATGCCTTGGCAAATGGAACGACGGCTGGCTGGTCGTGGCCAATCGCCGCCGCCGCTACTTCGTTACGTTCGACCGGCCGGCACGCGAAGGCCGGTCCACCTGGGTTGGTTGGTCGGTTCTCTGAGTCCGTGTGCGCTGCCACGGGGCTGGACGATGCCGGTGTTCATCGCACATGTTCGGCCTTTCCGCCTTCGCGCCTGCGCCGGCTCACCATTCCGACTCCTGATCCAATGCGTTGCTTTCTGACCCGCGCACGCGCGGCGTTTTTCCTGGTCTCCCTGCTCGCCGCCGCGGCGTGTGCACGCGAAAAATCCAATGCCTTCGTCGTAGGGTTCTCGCAGATGGAGAGCGACAATCCCTGGCGGCTGGCCGAAACGAAGAGCCTGAAGGATGAAGCAGCGAAACGCGGGATGACACTCGTCGTCACCGATGCTCAGGGCCAGACCGCCAAACAAGTGTCCGACGTCGAAGACCTCATCGCCCGCAAGGTGAACGTGATTCTTCTGGCACCGCGCACGTTTGACGGACTCGCGCCCGCGCTGGCGGCAGCGAAGGCGGCGAAGATTCCCGTGATTCTTCTCGATCGCATGGCGGCAGGAACGCCGGGTGTCGATTACCTCACCGTGCTCGTATCGGACCAGAAATCCGAGGGACGCCGCGCTGCCGATTGGCTGGCCGCACAGACCAGGGGAAAGGCGAGTATCGTGGAGCTTTCCGGCACGCCGGGATCATCGGCCGCGGACGACCGTGCAGCGGGCTTTCGTGAAGGGCTCGCACAGTTTCCCGACATGAAGATCATCGCGTCGCAGACGGGCAACTTTTCACGCGCCACAGGGCAGAGCGTGATGCAGAACATTGCGCAGTCGCTCGGCAAGAAGATCACTGCTGTTTTTGCGCACAACGACGAGATGGCGGTGGGTGGCATCCAGGCGATGATCGCCGCCGGACTCAAGCCAGGTACTGATGTCCTCGTCGTCTCCGTGGACGGAGAGCGTGCGGCGCTCGAGGCAATCGATCGCGGCGAAATTGGTGCGACGGTGGAGTGCAACCCGAAGTATGGTCCACTCGCCTTCGACACGATCGAGAAGTTTCGCAAAGGCGAAGCGATTCCGCCAAAGATCATCGTGCCGGATCGTTTCTTCGACAAGACGAACGCGAAGCAGTCCATCGCCGACGCGTACTGACGTGGCGGACGTCGCCCCTCCTTCGCTGCTTCGGCTGGAGGGAATCACGAGGCGGTTCGGCGCGGTCACCGCGCTCGACCGTGTCGACGTCAGCTTCCGGCGCGGCGAAGTGCATGCACTGGTAGGCGAGAACGGCGCGGGCAAATCGACGCTCGTGAAGATCATGACGGGTGCATATCGCCGGGATGATGGCGAGATGTTTCTCGATGGTGCCGCGGTGAATTTTCAGACGCCCGCCGAGGCGCAGGCCGCGGGCATCTGTGCGGTCCACCAGGAGGTCCACCTGCTTGGCATGCGGACCGTTGCCGAGAATCTCTTTCTCGGGCGGGAGCCGCTCCGATGGGGGCTGGTCGATTGGCGGACGATGATGCACGATGCGCGCGTCCTGCTCGATGACCTTGGTCTCGACATCGATCCTGCCGCGACGCTCTCCCATATCAGTGTCGCCAGACAGCAGATGGTCGCCATTGCGCGCGGTGTATCGCTCGGCGCCAGCCTTCTGGTGCTCGATGAGCCCACGAGCTCACTGGCCGAGCGTGAGGTGGTGATTCTCTTTGACCTGATTGCGCGGCTCAGGGCGCGTGGAACATCGATCGTCTACATCAGCCACCGGCTCGACGAGATCTACACGGTGTGCGATCGGGTCACCGTGTTGCGCGACGGAAAGCTCGTGGCCACACGTTCGCTCGACGGTCTCGAGCGCATCGATCTCATCTGCCTCATGCTCGGCAAGTCGCGCGAGGCGCTGCGGCTTGGTGCGACGGCGTTTGGTGGGCGGCATGCTGCCGCTGCGAACGTGGAGCCCTTGCTGCGCGCCCGTTCCATTGCCTTCGCGCCACGGCTAAGAGACGTATCGCTGGACGTACAAAAGGGCGAGATTGTCGGTGTTGCCGGCTTGCTCGGCTCCGGCCGCAGTGAAACGGCACAAGTGCTTTTTGGTACGGCGAAGAGCACGGCGGGCAGCATGTTCATGAATGGGGCTCCTTATGCTCCCGGCTCACCACGTGATGCCATGCGCGCGGGCATTGGATTCGTGAGCGAAGACCGTAAGGCCGACGGCATCATCCCGGAGCTTTCCGTTCGCGAGAATCTTACACTCGCGGCGCTTCCGCTGTTCACGAAGTTCGGAATCGTCTCGCGTGTACGGCAGATGGCAATCGTCGATCGCTACATGAGTCGCCTGGGAATCAGGGCATCGAGCGCGGACCAGAATATCCGGGAGCTCTCCGGTGGCAACCAGCAGAAGGTGTTGCTTGCACGCTGGCTCTGCACCGATCCGGAGCTTCTCATTCTCGACGAGCCCACACGTGGCATCGACATTGGTGCGCGAGGCGAGATCCAGCGGCTCGTGAACGAGCTTGCCGAGTCGGGGCTTGGCGTGCTGATGATCTCGTCGGAGCTCGAGGAGTTGGTTGAAGGATGCTCGCGGGTGGTCGTGCTGCGTGACGGGCGGACTGTCGCGGAGCTGCAAGGCGATGGAGTATCGGAGCACGCAATCGTTCACGCGATGGCGGAGACTGCATTGTGAATCTGCGACGTGTGGCGCTCAGTCGCGAGTATGCGGCGCTTGCCGTGCTCGTTGTGTTGGTGCTGCTGAATTCGCTCTTTACGCCGCACTTCGCGACGGTGAGCAACCTCTGGAATATTTTGCTCCAGTTGGCGCCTGTGTTGATCGTCGCACTCGGGATGACATTCGTCATTGCGACCGGCGGGGTCGATCTATCGGTCGGGTCGGTGATGGCCATCGGCGCCGCGATCGCAGCGGTGCTGATGGAGCGCGGCGTCGTGATTGCCGTCGGCGCGGCACTTGTTGGTGCTGCGCTGATTGGTGTGCTGAACGGCAGCATGATCGCGTCGCTGCGTGTCCAGCCCATCGTCGTTACCCTTGCCACGCTCATTGGTGGACGAGGGTTGGCGCAGATCATCAGCAACAATGGTGAGCTGATGACCGTGTCGAATGCGGCGTTTCTCGAGATTGGGCGAGGGTCTTTTGCCGCAGTTCCGGTACCGGTGCTCCTCGCGCTCGTAGCTACAGCCCTCGCCATGTTCGCGCTGCGCGCCATGACCATTGGGCGATATGTGCTGGCAGCAGGAGGGAATGCGCGGGCAGCGCGACTGTCGGGTGTTCCTGTGCGGCGTACGCTCGTGACGGTGTATGCGGCAAGCGCATTTCTTGCCGCCGTGGCTGGGCTCATCATGGCTGCACGGCTTGGCGCGAGTGACGCGGCCAAGATTGGCCAGAACATGGAGCTCGACGCCATTGCGGCGGTGGTGGTTGGAGGTACGGCACTTTCCGGCGGTCGTGCGACGGTAGCGGGCACGGTGGTTGGTGCGTTGCTCATGCAGGTCATCGCCACGAGCCTGAATATGCTGCTCGTGCCGTATGCGTGGTCACTGGCGATCAAGGCCGTCATCATTCTGGTGGCGGTTTTTCTCCAGCGGCCGGCACGGGCATGAAGTTCCTGAGACACAACGGCGCATTCGTCGCGCTCGTGGTCGTGTGCATTGTCGGTGTCGCGCGCTACGAGTCGTTTCTCACGGTCGAAAACCTGTCGAACATCCTGCGGCAGAACAGCATGCTGGGCGTCGTCGCGCTCGGGATGACTTTTGTCATACTGGGTGGGGGAATCGATCTGTCAGTGGGCGCGCTCGTTGCGGTAGCGGGTGTTGCGGCGGCGATGCTTGCGCCGCACAACGCACTGCTCGGGGTACTGGGTGGCATTCTTGTGGCGAGCCTGCTTGGCGTGATCAACGGCTTGCTGATCACCAAGGCGCGCATTCAACCGTTCATCACTACGCTTGCCATGCTCATCGCCGCGCGTGCCGCGGCGCTTGCTGTTACGCACGAGCAGAGCGTGAACATCAGTGGTGACGGATTGGGCTGGCTGGGCCGAGGAATTGCGCCCGTCGTCCTGCTGCTGATTCTATACGCTGGCGGATGGACCGTGCTTCGCCATACCAGGTTCGGCCGGTACGTTTATGCGGTTGGCAATGACGAGGACGTCGCCCGGCTGATGGGGTTGCGTACGGATCGCATCGTGATCGGGACGTATGCGTTGAGCGGCGGGCTCGCCGGAGTTGCCGGTGTGATGCTTGCCGCGCGTCTCGGTGCCGGCCTGCCGGTTGCCGCCACAGGCTGGGAGCTCGATGCGATTGCGTCGGTGGTGGTGGGAGGCACGCTGCTTACCGGCGGCGAGGGCGGTGTTTGGCGGACTCTCGTTGGCGTCCTGCTGCTTGGCGTCATCTTCAATCTCTTCAACCTTGACGGCACCATCAGTCCGTGGTGGCAGTGGGTGTTGCGCGGCTCATTTCTTCTCGTCGTGGTTGTAGTACAGAGTCATATTCGTCCCGCTACCCTGCCGTCCTGAGCAATGCGAAGGACGACAACAAACATCAACACCACAAACATCAACACCACAAGGCTCGCCATGCGCGTACGGTTTCTCATTGCACTCCTGGTGTTTTCCACCGCGGCCTCTGCGCAGGCGACACAGACGCTCATCATCAACGCGGACCAGGGCCGAGATACGATCAGCCGCCACATTTATGGACACTTCGCCGAGCATCTTGGCCGAGGGATCTATGATGGGATCTGGATGAAGAAGAGCGATGGGTCGTGGCAGATTCGCGACGACGTGGTGCAGGCACTGCGTGCCATCAAGATTCCCAATGTGCGCTGGCCCGGTGGGTGTTTCGCCGACTACTACCACTGGAAAGACGGCATCGGTGACAAAGCCAGGCGGCCCACGCTCGTGAACAACAACTGGGGCGGTGTCACCGAGGACAACGCCGTAGGCACGCACGAGTTCCTCGACCTCACTCAGAAGCTCGGCACCGAGCCGTTCGTCGTGGGAAATCTTGGCAGCGGCACCGTGCAGGAAATGTCCGAGTGGTGGGAATACATCAACCAGCCCGGCGGCAGTCCCATGGCGAAACAGCGCGCCGCGAATGGGCATCCCGAGCCCTGGAACGTTCGCTTCTGGGGCGTCGGCAACGAGAGTTGGGGCTGCGGCGGTAACATGCGCCCCGAGTATTACGCAGACGAGTTCAAGCGCTACGCCGGCTTTCTTCCCGGCTATGGGCGTGTTCGTCCATTTCGTATTGCCACCGGGCCCAGCGACGATAATTACAACTGGACCGAAGTGATGATGCGCGATGCAGGCCGCATGATCGATGGACTTGACCTGCATCACTACATGCTCACCGGCACGTGGGCACAAAAGGGCAATGCCACGCAGTTCGGCGAAGCAGAATGGGCGGAGCTGTTGCAGAAGGCCACCCAGTTCGACGCACTCATCGCGCGCCATTCGACGATCATGGACCGGTACGATCCGCAGAAGCGGGTGTGGCTCGTTGTTGGCGAATGGGGTACCTGGCATCAGGGCGAGCCTGGCAGCAATCCGAGCTTTCTTTACCAGCAGAATTCACTGCGCGATGCGCTCGTCGCTGCGGTGTCGCTCAACACGTTCAACCAGCACGCCGATCGTGTGAAAATGGCGAATATCGCGCAGACGGTGAACGTGCTTCAGGCAATGATTCTCACCCAAGGCGACAAGCTGCTCATGACCCCCACCTACCATGTGTACGAGATGTACACCGTGCATCACGATGCCGTGATGCTGCCCATGACACTCGATGCGGGCAGGTATACGTTTGGTGATCGCACGATGCCGGCGGTGAGTGGAAGTGCCTCGCGCGATGCATCCGGCAAGATCCACATCACGCTCACCAATCTCGACCCGAACCAGCCGCGCACGATCAATGCATCCGTGCGCGGGCATGCGGTATCGTCGGTCACGGGGCGGGTGCTGACGTCGGACAGGATGACGACATTCAATTCCTTCGAGGCGCCGAATGCCATTCATCCTGTTGCATTCAGCGGTGCAAAGCTTACCGGCAACGCGTTGAGCATCACGCTGCCGCCCAAGTCTGTCGTGGTGTTGGAGCTGCGGTAGAGAGAAGCAGGTCCTTGCTTGTGTTGTTATCGGCCCAGCGTCTTGATGTATCGTACCAACGATTCGATCTCCGCATCGGTGAGCACGCCACGATACGAGGGCATACCTGGCTCGAACCCCCGCACGATCTCGCGCGCCGGGTCGAGCATCGACCGGCGCAGATACGCCTCGTCTGCCTTACGCACAGCGCCGGTGGTGAGCGTTACAACTGATCCGTACACTCCCTTGAAGGACGGCCCCGTCTTGCCGGCCAGCGTCCCGTCAAGGGAGTGGCACCCGACGCACCCCTTTTCCCTGTAGAGTGTGGCACCGGACGCCGCCTTCGCCACGACCATTGGTTTTGACGTTGCACTGCGCAGGTCCGCGCGCCAGTCGAGCGCACCAAAGCCCGCACGGGCAAGGTTGAGCGAGTCAATCGCGTGCACGGTGAGATACAGCGTATCGCGCAGCACGGCCCCAGCTCGGCTCTTGAGGGTGTAGCCAAGCTGCATCTGCATCACCGGCTTCATCTCGGAAACGACGAGCAGCACCGTGCGGCCATCCTGCGAGAGGTGCGCCTGCAACGGCAACGTCTCCTGCCCAGGCTTGCCATCGAGCTTGAAGTGGCCCGATCCATATTCAGCGCTCCGCACATAATTCCAGCGCTGGAGATCATAGTGCGCCGGATCTGCCGCCGCGGCCGCATCGAGCGGCGTGGCGAAGCGCACGAGAATGCCCTGCAGCCCTGAATGCACCGCTAGTGGCAGTGTGCTCGGACGACCTGTATACCGAAGCCGCACAAGGCTCGAGACTTCCGTCGCCTTTGATCCCCACACGCTGAAGCCTGCCAGATAGAGCTGCCCGTCCGTAACACCAACGCGACCTTTCAACGTGGGTGCACGATAGCCGCCTGGCAGTGCGATGAGCGCGCCCTGCACCGCACTTGGGGTGCTGTCGATATAGACACGAAAGGGACCGGGCCGTCCATACGAGAGATGCACGAGCGCATCACCGCCGAAACCCATTTTCTCGCCTGGTACCCAGACTTCGCCCGCTCCGGATTGATCGACCTCGTGCGGAATCCAGACGAGCGGCAACTCCGGCGCGGGCGGAGTGGACGTGTGCGCCGAGGCGGGAACGCCATAGTAGCCGCCGTCACGCACGAGGAAGATTGGCGTGGACGGAACGAAGTTGCCCTGTTGATCGGACGCAGCGATGGTGCCGGTGCGCTGGTCCGTGCCGATGATCGGCTCGCGAAGACCTGTGGCAAAGGTGCGAATGGATCGACCATCCGCCGAGATTTCCTGGATGGTGCCGCTCTGGCTCGAGCCTGCGCGAAAGCCCTGCATCACGGCGGGCGATGTCTTCGGGCCGAGGTCGAGCGCGCTGCCAATGGCCAGGTAGAATCCGCCGCCGGGCTTTGCCGACATGCCAAGCGGAAATTCGCGTGACTCGCCCGACTGGTGACTCAGGTTGCTGAAGTTCTCGTAGACGTCCGCTTCTCCGTCGCCGTTGACGTCGAGCAGCTTCACGATTCCCTGCCGGTCGTATACATGGATGGTATCACGCACGACTTTGAGGCTCAGCGGCTCATAGAGTCCCGACGCAAAGCGCTTCCATTCGATCTTCTGGAGCGTGCGGTCGATCCCCGACACGATCCAGACGTCGCCTTCAAAGGTGACGACAGCAGCACGTCCATCGCGAAAGAAATCGATGTCGGCCACACGCACGTTGCGTCGCCATGGATTCGCGAGCGGCAACGTGAGGCGATCCAACACATAGTCGGCGGAATCGGGCGACGTCTGCCCTTTCGTGGTCACGCTTTCCGGCCAATGCGGCGCACCGGGCTTCCCGAAGTCGGCGACGTGCAGGGGCTCCGCGAGCATCGCATTCATTACACCACGACTGCTCGACACACCGCGCCATGCCACCACACGGAACGCTGACGCCGGCGCTCCCGCGGGAATGCGCAGCGTGATGAAGCGGCCGGAGTCCACCTGCAGACGCGCGCCGGTGGGTGCGCCCGCGACACCAACAGCAGTCGTCGTATCATGCCACGAGATCATCACGGTATTTCCGCCTGCTTGGACGGTGCCTCCGGCAGTAACCTCGGCGACGACCAGCGTGAGCGGCTTCGTAAGGGCACTCGTCTGGAAGCTACGCGTGATTCCCACCTGGTCGGCAGACGTCACACTTCCCACCTGCTCGTGGATGTCGACGCCCGCGACCGTGTATGCGAGCACCGCTTCCTTTCCGGCCACGGTGAGGCCATTCCATCGCCCCTGCTCCGGTGCGATGGGCCCGCGTCCAACGGCGGCGGGATTCGGACCTGCCGGGCGCGGGTCGCGAAAGTCCGGCTCCGCTGTCGTCCAGCCGGGATAGATGCCGGTTGCGACAATCGGGCTGCCGAGCACGCGTGGAATGGCGTTGTTCTTGTTGCCGGCCTGCTGATACGAGATCTGCGCCATTGTCGTGAGCGACACGAAGTCACCTTTCCACGCGACGGCGACGCGCAGCAGATCGGTGTCGAAGCACGCGTAGCTGTCGTTGCCGAGCATCAGGATCACGCACCGCACCGCGAGGTTTCGCTGGGGAAATGCGGCGCCGAGCTTCCCGGCATCCACGGTGGAGACGATGAAGGGGAATCCCGGTTCGACGAAGTCGGCAAATGGATTCTCGAAGCGCGATGCACCGATACCCGTTGCCATGACGAGCGCAGCGGTGGCGAACAGTGTGGCCGAGGAGAGGGTTTTCACGCCCCTAGCATACGCACTTTGGCGCTCGCTGGCCATTGGAGGATGCGGTATGTTGGTCGTGGTACGGCGAAGGGCCCACACCGAGGAGCTGCATTCATGACGAAGTCATTCCGGATCGTTTGTGCACATCTGTTCACATATGCGCTATGTGTTCTGATATTGGCGGGCGAACGCGCGGGCGCGCAGCGCAAGGTGCTCGTCTACACCCGCAATTTCACGCCGGACGGCAAGGGCTACGTTCACGACAACATCGCTGCAAGCGTTGCGGCGATCCGGAAGATGGGTGCGGAGAAGGGATTCGGCGTCGACGTTTCCGACGACCCTGCCGTCTTCACCGGTGCGAACCTCAAGCAGTACTCGGCGCTCGTGTTCTCGAACAGCAACAACGAGGCGTTTTCGACCGAGCCGCAAAAGGATGCGTTCAGGAAGTACATCCAGGGCGGCGGCGGCTTCGTGGGCATCCACTCCGCCTCCGGCTCACAGCGTGACTGGCCGTACTTCTGGTCGGTACTCGGCGGCAAGTTCAACGTGCATCCCAAACAGCAGGCGTTCACCGTCCGCAACGTGGACTCGTCGCACGTGGCGGCCAATGGCCTGCCGGCCGAATTCGAGTGGACGGACGAGTTCTACTTCACGGACCACCTGAATCCGGGATTGCATCCCATTCTCGTGTCGGACCGGACAAAGCTGCAGTTTCTCGATGCGGTCAAGGGTGGCGTGGATGCGTTTCCGAATCCGACGCCGCTGGCGTGGTGGCAGACGTTCGACGGCGGGCGCGAGATCTACATCGCGCTAGGGCACAATAAGGATGAGTATGCGAAGCCGACGTTGTACACTCTCATCCAGAATGGAATTCTCTGGGCAATGGCCCGGCTGTAACTGCAATTGCGGGCGCCATGACACCCTACTCACTCAGGCATCACATGGATTTCCGGATCGACGAGGCCATCGCCATGCTCGCCCGAACGCCGCACACGTTGCGCACGATGTTGTCCGGGCTGCCTGTGGCCTGGACGAGTGCGACGGAAGGCCCGGACACATGGAGTCCCTACGACGTCGTTGGACATCTCATCCATGGCGAGCGAGCCGATTGGATTCCACGTGCGCAGATCGTTCTTGCCCAGGGTGACGACAAGCGCTTCACGCCGTATGACCGCTTTGCGCAGTTTCGCGAGAGCGAGGGCAAATCGCTTGGTGAGCTGCTCGACGAATTCGAGCGGCTCCGCGGCGACAATCTCGCGCTGCTCTCCGAATGGCAGTTGAGTGATATGCAGCTTGGGCTGGAAGGTGTGCATCCTGCGTTTGGCGCAGTCAGCCTGCGTCAATTGCTTGCGACATGGGTGGCGCACGACCTTGGTCACATCGTGCAGGTCGCGCGTGTGATGGCAAAACAATATGGTGACGCTGTTGGACCGTGGAAGGCATACCTCTCGGTACTGGGCGGCGGTGTCTGATGCCTGGCTGGTCATGCGACCTGGCGCGTGTACTTCATCTCCGGTGATGCAGACCGCAGTGTCCATGTGAAGTCCGGAACGCTGTTCGCCCTGGCCCTCGCCGCGCTCATCGTGGTGCAGCCCGTCGCGTGGCGGGATACCTCGCCACATCGCGCCGGATTCGTGGGTCGTCCCGGACGCCGCATTCAGTATCTCGATTGGGGCGGACGTGGCCCAACGCTCGTGCTGCTGCATGGATGGAATTCGAATGCGCACGTGTTTGATGACATCGCGCCAAAGCTCACGGATCGCTTCCACGTGGTTGCGGTCTCGTTGCCCGGCTTTGGCGAGTCCGATGCGCCCGGCGCCGGATACGTCCTGAACACGGCGGCCGATGCGGTGGTGGAAGCGCTCGACAGCCTGCACATCGCGCACGCGTCGTTTGCCGGACATTCCTTTGCGGGTTGGATCCTGAGCCGGCTCGCAACGCGCCATCCTACGCGTGTCGATCGCATGGTCTACCTGGATGCGGCGTTCGATCTTCGCGGCTCGGACAGCATCGTGAAGCGCCGGCCGGTGCAGCGGCCCCCAATGGTGGGCATCACGTCGCAGGCAGACGTCATTGCATGGCTGCGCCGGAACTTCTTTGGCACATGGACGCCAGCACTCGAGGGAGAATATCGCGGCCGTAGCGCAGACGAGGAGCAGCGTGCCGCGTTGCTCAAGGGCCTCACCGCAGACGCCGAACATGGCCCGGAAGAATGGAGCCGCATCCAGCAGCCCGTGCTTGCGATCTGCGCACTGGCCACTGTATCGTCGGAGTTTCCATGGCTGTCCACTCGCGATTCAGGCTACGCGGCCGCACGCACATTCGTGGCAACGGAGCGCCGTCCGTTCCAGCATCGTGAGTGCGTACGCTTTCAACGGACTGTGCCGCGGGCGAACATGCTGGAGCTTGCCGGCCATCACTACATCTTCGTCGTGGAGCAGGAGCGTGTGCTGCGCGCCATGCGCCTGTTCCTGTCGCAATGACACTGACTCCCACACGTGGAGGTGATATGAAGGGGAAGGACGCCGAAGCCGAACTCACGGGATTCATTGACAAATTTGATCCCGCGAATGGCCGTCTCATTCGTGCCACCCGCAAGGCACTGCAAAAGCGCTTTCCGGCGGCCGTGGAGCTGGTGTACGACAACTACAACTTTTTCGTCATCGGCTACTCGCCAAATGAACGGCCGTCGGATGCCATCGTGTCCATTGCCGCGAGCGCGAACGGTGTCAGTATCTGCTTCATTCAGGGCGCGCGCCTTGCCGATCCGAAAAAACTTCTGTCGGGTGGCGGCAAGCAAACGCGCTTCCTGCGGCTGGAATCGGCCGCCACGCTCGACCTGCCCGGCGTGCAGGCGTTGCTCAGTGCAGCGGCCGCGGAGTCGGATGTGCCCATGCCCGACACTGGGCGTAGTACGCTGGTCATCCGCTCCGTGTCGGCCAAACAGCGCCCGCGCCGAAAAGTGGAGTAGCGGCAGGGCTGTTCACTTCGACTGTCATCGTGCCGGCACCTTCCTGTCATCCCGACGCAACGTAAAGTCGTTCCGACTGTCCTCTCGCAGAAGCGAAGCACTGTCATCCCGCAGGAGCGAAGCGACTGTCGGGACATACTGTCCCATCGCGGGGGAGAGTTCGGGGGACGGAGAGTATATCCCGACATCCGTTCGCTTCGCTCGCTCCTGCGGGATGACGGCTTACTGATTCAGTATGAGAGCCCGGACTAGCTGCCGAGCAAGCACCGCACGGCATGGATCGAAGCGGCACTTGCCGCGGGTGTGTCGGAGAACGATCTCTTCATCATCTCCCTATGAGCGGTCCTGCCTGTTCCGCTCGCTGTTTTGCTCCGCTTCATCGTGCTGTTCGCGGTTCTCGCTGAGCCGGTGCTGCCCATCCCGGTGCGACGCGATGATGTTGTCGGATTCATCAGGCGCCGATTGATTCAGCTGCTCCATGATGCGCGAGCGCGTCTTGTCACCATGCTGGCCTTCGGCATGTTCCTGCGCACCTTGCACGCGGCCCCGGTCGTCCTTTGGCTTCGTCATTGATCACTCCGTTAGTGTGGCAGTGTCACGGATTCTCGCAAGCGGCGGGCCACCCTGACGGGCATTTGTCTTGCGCAACGAATGTTGGCCGAGTGGCTCGTGCGATGGTTGTCGTCGGGCCTGTTAGACATTGTGGATGGAGAGACCAATGGAGAAACCAATGGCCGACAAGCACGCCAGCCCGCGCGACACATCGCGACACACGGGCGATGACCGCTCGCGCCCCAGCGCGCAGCACAGCACGAGCATGACCGCTGGAAATGGTGACCGCAACAACAGCGCGCGCAACGACTCGAATGCGGACATGGAGACGCAGACGGGCGGGAGCGACAAAGACACCGCGGATAACGCAGGTTCAGAGACGTCCTGACTCGCGGCGTACCCACTCGAGGCGCATGTACGAGATGCGCCTCGAGTATACGGACTCGACTCAGGCGTTGGCCGAGCCGGGCTCCGCGATCTTGCGATGCTGTTCGGCCTTCATGGATTCTGGCGCGACCTGCCCGAGAACCACCTGCACCTTCTCCTTGAACATGGCCGCCACCACGTGATCCTTGCCTGCCATGAGCGCTTCATATCCTTCGCGCGCGACATCAGCGGGATCGCTCTTCCGGCTCACGGCGACCTTGGTGTCGTCCATGCTCGCGCGGTGGAAGAAGTTCGTTTCCGTGGCACCAGGCTGCAAGGCCGTCACCGTGACGTTGGTGTCCTTCAATTCGTTGCGGAGCGCTTCCGAGAAGGAGAGCACGAACGCCTTGGACGCAGCGTACACCGCTTCGAACGGGCCCGGCATTTCGCCGGCGATGGACGCCGTGAAGAGAATGCGGCCTTCATTGCGTGCAACCATGTCGCGCACGACGCGCTTTGCGAGGTGCACGGTGGACGTCACATTCAGCGCAATGAGGTTCAACTCGTCATCCAGGTCATTCTCGATGAATGGTCCGCCCACGCCGACGCCGGCATTGATGGCGATGGCATCGACCTGACGGCCCAGAGCATTGATGCCTCGATACAGCGATTCCACGCCCTCGAATTGCGCGAGATCGGCGCGAATCGTATCCACCGTGACGCCAAAGGTGCGCAACTCATCTGCCGCTCGCCCGAGCCGGTCATCTTCCGACGTGATGAGCACGTCGAATCCGTGCTGCGCGAATTGTTTGGCGAGCTCGAGTCCGATACCACTCGACGCGCCCGTGATCACGGCGAACTGGCCGCTGTGGTCTTCCTGCATGGCATGATCCCCCAACTGATGATGGATACTGAAAATTGTCACGGATTCGGACGATGTGTGTGCGGATGACACGAGCATCGCGTCCTCGCGCTTCATGACGGCTCCCCCGGCAACACACGGGCCACGGCGCCACGCCAAACTCGGCTTCCATGACTCTTGATGTGCTAAGACGATTGTCGGCAATCGCACACTTTTCGCAGAAGTGCGTCGGTGGCATTTCACGTGCACGCGTTTGCTCCAGAAGGAAGGTTCATCCGTCTGGAGAGATGCAATGCCTGGTTACCGCACGCTGCCGGAATCCGTATCAGGGATCGTCGCTGATCTAACGCGCGAAGCAGCCATGCTCGAAACCGAGGGCGAACATGCCCAAGCCGGCCTCATCTATGAACGTGCGCTGTGCACCGCGGCCGCGGATGCCGATAGCATGCCGGCGTATCTCTGCGGACGGCTTGCGCTGCACTATCGCCGGCTCGGACATCATGCCGAGGAGGTGGCGCTGCTCGAGCGCTATCAGGCGAGTCTTCGCACGGAGCGCGAGCGCATTCGTTTCGATGCGCGCCTGTCCAAGGCGAAGGCATTGATGGAGCGGGCCTCGCGCGCGGAAGAATGCGGCGCGCTGTCGTCCATCCGCGCATTCGGGAAGGCCCGGAAGCTACGAGGAAAGGACCGATTGACGTGAGGCGTCTCGCTCAGGCGGATCGGGCAGCAGCGTGGCGTACATCCCCCGCATGACCTCGTAGCATTCGCATGACGCCGCCTCCAGGCCGGCTCGATCGACGACCGTGATCTTGCCATGGCTGTACCCGATGAGGCGCTCATTCTGGAGCGTCGTAGCCGCGATGGTGACACTCGATCGTCGGACCGCGAGCATGATGGCCAGGAGCTCCTGCGTGAGTGGAAGCAGGTCCCCGACCACGCGATCGTGCGTGAGGAGCAGCCAGCGGGCGAGCCGCTTCTCGATGGTATGGGTGCCATTGCAGGCTACGGCCTGGCTGATCTGGTTGATCCAGACGTCGGCATACCGCTGCAGCACGTCTCGCAGCTCGTGATGGTTCCGCAACTCCGCCATGAGCAGCTCGCGTGGAATGCGCCGCATGACTCCTGGGACCTGCACGAGACACCGTTGTGGAACGGACTCGGTGCCGTGAATGAAAGCCACGCTCGCCATGCCTTCCCAACCGATCGTGCCTACCTCCACCAGCGCACCGTCCTTCATGAGCGCCAACATGGAGAGACAGCCCGTCATGGGAAAGTGCGCGTACTCGATGGGCACATTCTCCTCGATCACCACCGTCTTCATCGGTAAGGGTAGCGTCTCGCAGAGACTCAAGACGCGCTGGTATGCCGCATCGGGGAGAGAGGCAAGGAGCCAGTTTTCGCGTCCATCAGTCCGGATGTCGGACTGTGTCATCGTGAGCTCATTCCAGGTCCGCACGGGGTAATTGATGAAAGTAGGCTTTGATGCACGCGGTGATGAGGTGATCGAACGTGCGCGCGCGAATATCGAACCTGAGTTGAATGCGTTGCGGCGACGTTGCCCAGATTTCCTTGAGCAGAACGAGCGCCTGCTCGATGCGAATCTCCTGATCCTGCGCCTGCGCGAAGACACGCTCCAGCTCTGGCAGCGACAGTCCGTGCTCTCCATCACCTGCCTCCGACGTCCATTCGACGGAATCGGAACGCAGTGCATTGATCATCCTAACACGGAGAGAATCGATCAGGCCGTGATCGATCGTGTAAAACTGCTGATGACCGTTGACTGGCATGGTACTCCATCGCGTCGCACGCTGCACAAGATCACAAACAAGTGATTCCCTGTTCCGAATGCAAGGTGTTTTACCCTACCCGTGAGAAGTGTGCGTTACCCGTCTTTTCATGATGTCGTACGAGGCAAACTCCTGCCTGTATTCGTCTCGCAAAACGGTACGTTTTCGTACGATCTTTTTTTTCACGAGATCAATGGACTCCGGCTCGGAGTCGGGTCGGAATGGCGAAACGGTGAGGCGAGTATCTCCCGACAGTCGCTGCGCTCCTGCGGGATGACAAGGACAGCTTCCCGGGATGACAAGGGACAGCGCCCCGACAGCCGCAACGCTCTTGCGGACGATATACCCGGCCTGGCCGTGAAACGCTTCACGTTCCTGGGGTATGAGAGATGTGCCGCGTGGGCGCGCGAATCGTCTTTCTGGCGAGCCCGTGTGTCCTCCTCAACCGGCAACTCCTCCTCTTCCTGCCCTGCTGGCCATGTCGTCATCCCTCCCGTTCCTTTTCGCCACCGGAATAGAGAACAGCTATCCCACGATCGCCGGTGGCGCGCGCATTGATCAGATGGACAAATGCGGCCACTACGCCCGGTGGGAGGAAGACTTTGCCCTGGTGCGTGAGATGGGCCTCGATGCGCTGCGCTACGGACCGCCGTACTATCGGGTGCACACGGCGCCGCACGTCTACGACTGGGACGTCGCGGACGCGCAGATGTACCGCTTGCGGGACCTTGGCATCACGGTCATCGCGGACCTGTGTCACTTTGGCGTACCCTCCTGGCTTGGCGGATTCCAGGATCCCGCGTTCCCCGTGCTCTTCGCGGAATACGCACGCGCCTTTGCCCACCGCTACCCCTGGATCCGGTACTTCACGCCGGTGAACGAGATCTTCGTGTGCGCGTCATTTTCCGCGCTCCGTGGCTGGTGGAACGAGTGCGAGACGAGCGACGCAGCCTTTGTGCGCGCGATGCGCAACCTGTGCATGGCGCACGAACTGGCGGTCGAGGCCATTCTCTCCGAGCGACCGGACGCCACCATCGTGCAAGGTGAATCCATCGAGCATTTCCATGCGGTGGGGCGCTATGCCACGCACCAGGCCGACCGGCTGAACGGGCTGAAGCACCTGTCCGTAGATCTCACCATGGGCCACGAGCTCGCGCCCGGCATGGCTCGCTTTCTTCATGACTATGGCGTCACCTCCAACGACCTCAGCTTTTTCCGCGAAAAGCGCGCGGTGGGGCAGCGCTGGCTGGGCGTGGACTACTATCCGTCCTGCGAGCATCGGGTCATGTCGACGGGGCGGTGCACGAGCAATCATGCCTCGGCCATGGGCTTTCGGCAGCTGGCCACGCAGTACTACCAGCGATACCAGGTACCCATCTTTCATTGTGAGACGAATCGCGTGAACACCCACGCGGTGCAGTGGCTGGACGAGCAGTTTGCCGACGTGGCCGCCATGCGCCGCACCGGTATTCCTATAACGGGCTTCACCTGGTACTCACTCACCGACCAGATCGACTGGCAGCATGCGTTGCGCGTCGAGCGCAATGAGCTGCATCCGGTGGGACTCTACGACCTCAAGCGTCGCATTCGCCCGGTGGGAGTGCGCTACAAGGAAATCATTCAGGCATGGCGCGCGGGCGTCGTGGACGAGATGCCGATACAACGTATCGGCTGACTACGTCACGGCTGTTCTCCATGACGCACCGGCTTGCAGGCCGGTGCGTTTTTGTTGTGTGCTTCGTGCGTTTTCGTACAAATGCATAGTCGGTTCGAGGGCACACGGTTTGCCTCCTCGGGGGTCTACAGATGCCCCTTACCGAGACGATTCGTGCCACTGCCTTTTTCCCTGTCCGACGCAATGCAACTGGATACCCCAATCATCGTTCACAGCCACCTGCGCTGGGACTTTGTCTGGCAGCGCCCGCAACAACTCCTGTCCCGAATGAGCCGGCACAATGTGGTGCTCTTCGTGGAAGAGCCGATCTTCCTGGACGGGCACAGCATGCCCAGGCTCGACATCACGCAGCCGATGACGAATGTGTATCGCGCCGTACCCATGTTTCCGTCGGCACTTCGTGACAGGTACGATACATCCATAGAGATTACGCGCGAGCTGATCCGCCGCCACACGAGTGACGATGGCGTGCTGGGCGGACTCTTCGACAAGCCGGTGCAGTGGTTCTACACGCCAATGGCGGCGCCCGCGATGATCGGTGCGTTCGGCGAAAAGGCCATCGTGTACGACTGCATGGATGAGCTCTCGAAGTTCCGGTTCGCGCCCCGCGAGCTGATCGACCGCGAGATGCTCCTGATGTCCGAGGCAGACGTCGTCTTCACGGGCGGTTACAAGCTGTCGCAATCGAAAGCCAGACATCACACCAACGTGCACTTCTTTGGCTGTGGCGTGGATGTGGCGCACTTTGGCAAGGCACGGTTGCACGACACGGAGGTTCCTGAGGGACTCGCGGCCGTTGGCGGCCGCATTGCCGGATATTACGGCGTCATCGACGAGCGCATCGACTACCCGCTGCTGGCGCATCTCGCCCAGGCACTGCCCGACATCTCGGTCGTGATGGTGGGGCCGGTAGTAAAGGTTGCTGCCGAGGAGCTGCCGCAGGCGCCCAACATTCATTGGTTGGGTCAGAAGGATTACACGGAGCTGCCCGCCATCGTGAAGGCCTTCGACGTCTGCCTCATGCCCTTCGCGCTCAACGAGGCCACGGAATACATCAACCCGACGAAGACCCTGGAGTACATGGCGGCGGCCAAACCCATCGTCTCCACGGCGGTGTCCGATGTGGTGCGCAACTTTACCCCCGTGGTGAGCGTCGCCTATTCACCAGCCGATTTCTGCACCTGCGTGCAGCGGGCGCTCGACGACCCCGATCATGCACTCATCGCACGCGGTGTGGAGCAGGCGCGAAACAATTCGTGGGAAAGCATCGTGGGTCAGATGGAGCGAATTCTCCAGGACGCAGTGCGTGCCCGCGGGCGCAGCGAGCGGCAAAAGTCGCGCGCGGCCGCAGCCACGCTCATCGAGCGCGCCATGCCGCCCCGTGCGGCCTTCGCGTCGTCACGTGAGGACATTGGCTGAAGGGCCAACACGCACCGTGACGACATGCCGTCCCATCGAGAGCCCATGGAAGTATGGGCAGGTCTCGAGTGCACCCTGAATCGTGTTGGCGATGCCCAACATGATCAGCTTGCGCTGTCCGGCCACTATGATCGCCTGGAGGACATTGAGCGCATTGCGGCGCTCGGTGTCAGTGCGGTGCGATACCCGGTCCTGTGGGAACGCTTCGCGCACGAAGCGCCCACCTCCGAACGGTGGCGTGCACTCGATGAGCGAATGTTCCGGATGCTTGCCCTGGGCGTGGAGCCCATCGTGGGGCTCGTCCACCATGGCAGCGGTCCCTTCAACACCAACCTCCTCCATGAGGGCTTCGCGGAAGGGCTGGCGGCGTTTGCACGCAAGGTCTGCATCCGGTACCCGTGGATCACGCGCTTCACGCCGGTCAATGAGCCGCTGACGACGGCGCGATTCAGCGCGCTGTACGGGTTGTGGTATCCGCATGTGCGGGACGATGCGCGCTTCGTTCGCGCCACGCTCAACCAGGTGCGCGCCGTTCGCCTTGCGATGGAGGCCATTCGAACCATCACGCCCGGCGCGAAGCTGCTCCAGACGGAGGACCTTGGCCGGACCCACGCGACACCGGCGCTCCAGTACCAGGCAGACTTCGAGAACGAGCGGCGGTGGCTCACCTTCGATCTGCTCACGAACCGGGTCGCACACGGCCATGCCATGCACGAGTACGTGCAATGGCTGGGCATCTCCGACAGTGACATCGCCCATGCCACGGGCGACGGATGCCCACCGGATCTCCTTGGCATCAATCACTATGTGACCAGCGAGCGCTGGATCGACGAGCGCCTCGAGCACTATCCGCCGCACACGCATGGGGGCAACGGACGGCACCGATATGCCGACGTGGAAGCGGTGCGCGCCATGCCGGAGGGCGCTGCAGGACCCGCGTCGCTGCTGCGTGAGGCGTGGTCGCGATACGGCCTGCCGCTGGTGGTCTCTGAAGTCCACCTGGGCTGCACCCGAGAGCAGCAGCTCAGGTGGTTTCATGAAGTATGGAATGGCGCGGCGAGTGCGCGGACCGAGGGTGCCGACGTCCGCGCCGTTACCGCGTGGGCGGCGTTGGGTGCGCATGACTGGAGCTCGCTCGTTACCCGCATGGACGGTCACTACGAGCCGGGGCTGTTCGACATTCGTGCTCCCGCTCCTCGTGCAACAGCGCTGTCCTCCATGGTGCACTCGCTGGCAGCGAACGGCACGTTCGAGCACCCGGTGCTCGATACGCCGGGCTGGTGGCGATGTGCGCCTCGGCTGTCGTATCGGTCGGATGAAGTCGCGGTTCCAGCCGCCGAACATGATGCGCGGCCCCTGCTCGTGGTGGGCGCGTCGGGAACACTCGGTGTGGCGTTCGCGCGCACCTGTGCCGACCGTGGCCTTGCGTGCTGCGCTCGCTCGCACCGCGATCTCGACATCACCGACCGCGCGGCGGTATCGCACGCCCTGGAGACCTGCGCGGCATGGGCCGTGGTCAACACTGCGGGTTTCGTGCGCGTGGATGACGCGGAGGTGCAGCCCAGGGATTGCCGGAGGGCCAATGCGCTGGGTGCGGCGACGCTGGCGGCGGCGTGTGCCGACGTAGGCATCCCACTGATGACGTTCTCGTCGGACCTCGTGTTCGACGGGCGGAAGCGGACGCCATACGTGGAGACGGATCATGTGTCGCCCCTTGGCACCTACGGCGCGAGCAAGGCGCGCGCGGAGTCGCGGGTGATGGCACTGCTGCCCTCTGCGCTCGTGATTCGGACGTCGGCGTTCTTTGGCCCGTGGGACGAATACAATTTTTTGACCCAGACGCTTCGCTCGCTGCAAGATGGCATTCCCGTGCAGGCGGCGGGCGACCTCGTGATATCGCCTACGTATGTGCCGGACCTCGTCAACGCCGCACTCGATCTCCTGATCGATGGCGAGCGCGGTATCTGGCATCTCGCCAACGACGGCGCGGTGAGCTGGGCGGAGCTCGCGAGGCGCGTGGCAGATCGATCGCATCTCGATGCATCGCTGGTCTGTGAACGGTCCCACCAGACCCTGGGCTACCTCGCGGCACGGCCGTCCTACTCGGTGCTGGGCAGTGAGCGCGCATCGGTGATGCCCTCCCTTGACGATGCGATCGGGCGGTTCCTCGCCCAACGATCCACTTTCACACATTCACTCGAAACATGCAACGCATGAATGCAGGTCCAGGTGCGGAACAGCCGCGCATCGTGGTCATTGGCGCGGGGCCCACGGGACTCGGTGCCGCGTATCGTCTTCGGGAGCTGGGGTACACGAACTTCGTGATGCTCGAGTCACGCAACAAGGTTGGTGGCTTGGCGGCGAGCGAGACGAGCGCGAATGGTTTCATCTACGACATTGGCGGGCACGTTCTCTTTTCGCACTACGAGTACTTCGACAAGCTCTTCGACACGCTGCTTGGCGATGAGTATCAGCTGCTGCTGCGTGAGAGCTGGGTGTGGATGTGTGATCGGTTCCTGCCGTATCCCTTCCAGAACAACATCAAGTACCTGCCAAAGGAGGTTGTTTACGAGTGCCTGATGGGCGTGATCGAAGCGCAGAAGCAGCCGCTCGACATGTCGAAGTTCAGGAACTTCGAGGAGCTCATCCTTGGTGTGTTCGGCAAGGGTATCGCGAAGCATTTCATGACGCCGTACAACTTCAAGGTGTGGGCGCATCCGGCCAGCCTGATGAACAAGGAGTGGATTGGCGAGCGTGTGTCGGTGGTGGACATCGCGCGGGTGCTCGGCAACGTGGTGCTGGACCGTGACGATGCCGGCTGGGGTCCCAACTCCACGTTCAAGTATCCGCGTCATGGCGGCACGGGCGGTTTGTTCGAGCGCATGCGGCCTTACGTGAACGACCAGTTGCGGCTCGGGGCTTCCGTTGTGGGAGTGGATGCGGATGCAAAGGAGGTCGTGCTCGAGGATGGCACGCGTGAGCCGTACGACATGCTGCTCAGCACGATGCCGCTGGACTTGCTCGTGTCTTCGATGAAGGGCACCGTGCCCGACGAAGTGCGTTGCCAGGCTAGCCGGTTGCGTCATTCGGGGAGTTACATCATCGGAGTGGGGCTCAGGCAGCCCACACCATCCAATAAGTGTTGGATGTACTTCCCGGAGGACAATGCGCCCTTTTACCGGGTAACGTATCTGTCCAACTATTCGCCCGAAGTTGTGCCCGATGCGACAACGCACTATTCGCTGCTCGCCGAGGTGTCGCATTCGGAGTTCAAGCCCGTGGATCGTGGGCGGGTAATTGAAGACACCATCCAGGGCATGGTGAACACTCGGCTTCTCAGTGAGCGTGATCGGGCGGATATCGTGGACACGCACGTGATCGAGCGCGAGCATACGTATCCCACGCCGTCCGTGGAGCGCGATGCGGCGTTGGGTGTGCTGCATCCGTGGCTCGAGAGCAGGGACATCTATTCGCGTGGGCGGTTCGGTGCGTGGCGATACGAGGTGGGCAACATGGACCACTCGGTGGCGCAGGGTGTGGAGTGGGTGAACCGTGTGTTGCAGGATGACGTGGCCAACGAGCTCACGTATCTGGCCAAGCGGGGCTGTTAGCAGACGAAGCAGGTCCCTTCTTCTTCATGTACGTCATGAAGGCCCGGCATTTGCGCGACAATGGGTAAAGTCGCTCGAACACTCGGGATAGCTTCCATGGAGGGTCGTATGCCAACACGAATGCCACGACATTTGATGATCGCCGCCGCTGCTGCGCTCGGCGCAGCGTGCTCCACGACACCCGTGACGACGACACCGGCGCCCACGATGAGCAGCTCCGGTGGAGACGTCGCACTTTTTCCTGACACGAGCGGGATGTGGGCGGACTCCGCAGGTGGAATGTGGATGGACGCATCGGGGGCCCTGCACATGGGGGGACGCAGCGGCATGGTGATGGGGCTGATGCCTGCGAGCATCGCGACCTTCACCAACGCGAACATCCTGGCGCACATGGGTGAAGGAGACTCGCTCGAGATCAACCTGTCAAAGCTCGGGGCGGACCGGGCGCAGAACGCCGCGGTCCGGGATTTTGCGAAGCGCATGGTCACTGCGCACTCCGCACATCTGCAGGCCGCAAACCAGACCGGTGTCCAGAGCGGCGTTCTGCTCGCGCCGGTGCCTACGGATACAGCCGATGCGGCGATGGCGGGACACGCAATGCGCCGGCTCGCGGCCACTCCGGCGGGGCCGATGTTCGACCAGCGTCTGATGCAGACGGAGGTCATGATGCACCAGCACATGCTGCACGAGCTCGGACTCCTGCGCGGGCAGGCCAGCGGTGACACGCAGGCCCTGGTGGATCAGACCATCACCACCGTGAGGCGCCATCTGGGCGATGCACAGGCGGTTCTGCGCCAGCTTCCTCCAACATCGTAACGCCCTGGACATGAAGGGTGCCTCGCTGTGGCGAGGCACCCTTCATCTCGTGCGTCACGACGGACTGCGCCCTGTGTCGTCGGCTTGTACTGGTGCAGGTGCTCCGGAATGCGCCGGTGTCCATGACGGTGGATCACTCGCGGGAAAGCTTTCGTCGGAGCTCTCGTCGACTTCGTCCTCTTTCTCCGTTGGACGCTCTTCGCTGCCTGCGGAGTCGTATGGCCCTGTCATGCGTGCCTTGGTTGGTGGGTTACGGTGTTTCATCAGCCTATCTCGAGCTGCTCGGCGCGAAGTGCCTCGAACACCCTGGTGAGCACGCGATCCTGCACGGCCAGGTATACGCTGCGCTCCGAGCCGCTCCACCAGAGCAGGCGGAAGGTGAGCGCGCCGCCGCCAATGGACACGAGCAGCGCTGCGGCGAGCGGATCGTCGTCAACTCCTTCAATCTTGCCGCGCACAGTACGCTCGAGCAGCTGTTGAACCCGCGTAATGTCCGTTGTGCCTTTGACGATCACGTCGCACTGGCCTTCGCGCCGGTGATGAGCGGTGTTCACCGTCACCACCTTCGTGAACAGATCCGCGTTTGGTACGATGATGATTCGCCGGTCGTACGTCTCTATCACCGTTGCGCGGCCCTGCACGTCCTTTACGGTTCCCTCGAACTTGTCGATGACGATCTCGTCGCCCACCTCGAACGGATCCGTGACGAGCAGGAGAATGCCGGCAAGGAAATTCTGGAAGATGTCCTTGAAGGCGAAACCAATCACCACACCACTCACGCCCAGGAGCTGAATGAGGCTGCCCACCGTGAAGGTGGGAAAGGCGATGGTCGCGGCAATGAGAATGCCCACCGCAATCACGACGGTGAACACCAGACGGCCCAGTGCCGCGCGAAGGTTCGCGTGGGTGGCCTTGGAGCGCAGTGTGCGCTCTGCTGCCCAGCGTGCGGATCGCGCTATGAAAATTGCGACGAGTACAAAGGCGAGGGCGGCAAGGACACGGGGCAGCGCGGCAAAGATGGCCGCGCTCGATGCCCGAAGGGATTCATAGGAGAACATGATGCGGCTGATAGCGCATCCACTGTGCCGCGTGCGAGGACTGCCTTCGTCCTTGAGCAAAAGCGAAGGACCTGCTCCTTTGCCAGCACAAACAGGTCCTTCGCTTCGCTCAGGACGACGACGTCCGCTCTCTGTAATTCAGAAACAGTCCACTAGTCGCAATGCTGTTCAGTTAGCTGTCGTCGCAGGCGCGTTGTAGACTGTCATCCCGCACGAAGCGAACGAGTGTCGGGATATACTTTCCGCATCCCGAACTTCCCAGGACGGGACAGCGGCTCCCGACAGTCGCTTCGCTCCTGCGGGATGACAGTCTAAAGTATTCTTGCGGGATGACAGCTAACTGAACAGCATGCCACTAGTCTCCGCTCGTGGCCTGCGCGTGATTCAGCGCGGCCACCATCGTCAACCCGCCCAGTACGTTCCCGATGAGTGTGGGAAATATGTAACCGAACACCGCACGGCCGGCACCGATGTCGCCGCGCATGACGGCGTACAGCACCTCCGTCGAGCCCGCAATGACATGGGCAAAGCCGCCCAGTCCCACGAGGTACGTCATGATGATGACGACGGTGATCTTACCCGATTCCGCACCCGGAAGCATCCACACCATCAGCGCAATGAGCCAACCCGCATAGATGGCGTGAAGCCCGGTGGCCGGCGCACCGGGCGCGAGCGCCTCTCGCGCGAGATCGTCAAGCGCATGCATGGTGACTGGCTCGACGATATCGAAGCGCGCGAGCGCAGTCGCGAACAGAAGTGCGCCCAGGATGTTGGCCATGAGCACCACGCCCCAGAGGCGGCCCACAT
Source organism: Gemmatimonadota bacterium (assembly GCA_028287285.1). GTDB lineage: Bacteria > Gemmatimonadota > Gemmatimonadetes > Gemmatimonadales > Gemmatimonadaceae > AG11. The sequence goes on along the minus strand of JAQBPY010000246.1, from coordinate 20,017 downwards.
TGCGCAGACGGCGCGCAGACCACTGGTGCAGGAGGGGAACGATCGGGGTGAGCGTGTTTTCCGTAAAGAGTTGCTGGCTGCCCAGGATCACGATGAGGAACCCGACGCTGTAGCCAAGCCTCGTGACGAGCGGACGCCAATCCGCATCCGGCAGATGGGCGCGGAGCAGTCCTTCGGCCAGGAACGAAAAGCCCATGGACAAACCGCCCGCGAGCCCAGACCAGAAGAGCGCGCTCGACGCACGGTCCAGCTCGTGCAGCCCCTCCCGACGAATGACCTCATAGGTGGTCTCGGCATCGAGGGACTCGGCTTCCCTGGCCTTTTCGCTGGACTCCGCGCTGGGACTCATGTTCTCGGTACGAGGCAACCATCATGCGAGACGACGGTAAACAACTTGCTAACGCAATGGGCATGACCTCACTCGACCTCGCGCTCATTGGCAACGGAACCATTGGCGCACTGATCGATGAGCACGGCAGCGTCGTGTGGTCGTGCTTTCCGCGCTTTGACGGCGACCCAATGTTCTGCACGCTATTGCGTGATCGTCCGCGTGACGACAACGCCGGCGAGTTCCGGATCACCCTCCTGAACAGTACGCGTGTAGAACAGGAATATCTCGTCAACACACCAGTGCTCGTCACGAGAATGTTCGACAGCGATGGCGGCGCCATCGAGATCAGGGACTTTGCACCGCGCTTCCGGCAGTTTGGCCGCGTGTTCTGCCCCATGATGCTGGTACGGCAGGTAAGGCGCATCGCGGGCAAGCCCCGTCTCAATGTCTGCCTGCATCCCGCACGTGACTACGGCGCGAGCGGCGCGCCCGCTACCAGCGGCAGCAATCACATCCGCTTTCACGGATCGCCCACTGTGCTCCGTCTTACCACGGACGCGTCGATCACCGCGATCCTCGAGGGCAATACCTTTTCGCTGGACGATTCCATCACCATGCTGATTGGTGCGGACGAGACGGTGCCGACGAATGTGGCCGAGATGGGGCGGCATCTCGAGAGTGAGACTATTGCGTACTGGCGGACGTGGGTTCGGTCGCTGGCCATTCCCTTTGAGTGGCAGGCGGCGGTAATTCGTGCGGCCATCACGCTCAAGCTGAACGTCTATGAGGACACGGGCGCGATCATCGCGGCCATGACGACGTCGGTGCCGGAGGCGCCCGACACGCCGCGCACATGGGACTATCGCTACTGCTGGCTGCGCGACGCGTATTTCGTGGTGAACGCACTCAACCGGCTTGGTGCGACGCACACGATGGAGCGGTATCTCCATTACATCCTCGATATCGTGTCGAGTGTGGGCGACGGACGCATCAAGCCGCTGTACGGCATCAGTGGCCGGCCGGCGCCAAAGGAAGCGAGCATGCCCGGTCTCACCGGGTATCGTGGCATGGGTCCGGTGCGCATCGGCAACGAGGCGCAGGAGCAGATCCAGCACGACGTTTATGGTGCCGTGGTGCTCGCGGCGCCGCATGCGTTCTTCGACGAGCGGCTCGTGGAGCGGGGCGACCTCGCCCTCTTTCGCAGTCTCGAGGCACTCGGCGTTCGGGCGGCCCGGCTGTTCGATCAACCCGACGCGGGTATCTGGGAGCTGCGTGGAACGACGCGCGTGCACACGTTCTCGAGCGTGATGTGCTGGGCAGCATGCGACAGGCTCGCGCGCATCGCCGCGCATCTCGAGCTCGCGGGGGAGTCGCAGCACTGGGCCGCCGAAGCGAGTCGTTTGCACGACGTGATCTGCGAGCGGTCGTGGAATGCAGAGCGCCAGAGCTTCGTGGCGGCAATGGATGGCGACACACTCGACGCGAGCCTGCTGCGCCTGCACGAAGTGGGGTTTCTTGCCGCCGATGATCCGCGCTTCATTAGCACGGTGGGGGCGATAGAGGCGGAGCTGCGTCATGGGAACTTTATCTATCGCTACTCCGAGCGCGATGATTTCGGATTCCCGGAGAATGCGTTTCTTGCGTGCACGTTCTGGTACATCAATGCGCTGGCCGCGCTGGGCCGGCGCGACGAGGCCCGCGTGCTGTTCGAGAACATTCTTGCGTCGCGAGGGCGCCATGGGCTGCTCTCCGAGGACATCGACACGGTCACCGGAGAGCAGTGGGGAAATTTTGTGCAGACCTACAGCATGGTCGGGATCATTGATTCGGCGGCGCGGCTGTCACTGTCGTGGGATCAGGCGTATTGAACATCCCTCATTACAAGACACGCAGGTCCTTCTCTGCGCTCAGGACGACAACAATGCACCAGCCTCATGCGAGTCCGGCGAGCGGTGACAGATCGCCGTCCACGTAACGTCCATGCCTGGGACGCGCGATCTGGTCGAAGTCGCGGGCGAGCACCGCGAGACTGTCACGCATGGATTGGCCATGCAGCGGGCGTCCATGTCCGGTAACGACGAGCTCTGGCTGCAGCGTCTCGAGCCGCCGCACTGATTCGCGCGCAGAGTCCCAGTCGGGCGTGAAGTACATGGGCGGCCCGTGCAGCTCAGGACGCTGCGTTGCCACTGCATAGGCGGATTCTTGCTTCGTGGTGATGAAGGCGTCCCCTACAATGAGGCTCATGTCCAGCGGACGCCACAGTGAAACATGCCCCGTCGTATGTCCCGGCGTATGAATCCAGCGCCAGCCCGGCATGGAGGGAACGGCGTCGTCTGCGGGCAATACGCGCAGCCACCGGCTCACGTCAATGGGTCCGCGCGAGAACAACGGCGATGTGAGCGACATGAGCCCGCCTCCCACGAACGGATCCGGCGGCGGATACTTTTCCGTACCGTCGAGATACGGATGTTCGAGCTCATGTGCGTAGATAGGCACGTTCCACTGTTCCGCTAATTCTTCCAGGGCACCAACGTGATCGATGTGCCCGTGTGTGAGTACAATGGCTGAAGGCGGAACATTTTTGCCAAAGTGTTCGTGTGCGGCGTTGGCGATGACGCCAGCGGTCGCAGGCAGCCCGGCGTCGATTAACACCCAGCTGGCGGAACCGGGCTCGCCGTAATACACGATGTTCACCATGCCCAGCCGCTTGTATGCGATGTCCGGCGTAATCTGATGGACGCCGTCTTCATCGACGCCGTGCACCACGGCCGCATCGTCAACGGGAACCTGTTTGCCCATGCGTCCTCCTGGTGATGTAAAGCCCAGGAGCGGGCGTGCAATCAGCGTACCCGCAACGGTATCGAAAAGTGTCGGGAATCGCACACTTCAGTAATGTTTGTGCGATCACGCTTTATCAGAGGTATGCATTTTGCGCCGCACGCCCGCGCAATCACACCCTCACTGGGAGACGTTTTTTATGGCACGCGATGAACGCAGCTCAACGGATACGCCAATGGATGAGAGGGACGGAAGCAGTGGCATGAGCGACCGCGGCTCCAGCACCCGTGATTCGTCATCCGACCGCAGCGCAGGCGCCCGCAACGACGACGGATTGGCCAACCGAGGCTCGTCAAACGTGGACGAGCTCGACGATAGCATCCGCGCCCGCCGCGACGAACATTACGGCGAAGTCTATTAGAAGTCCATTAACGGATTACTCGCTGAAGAGCACCGCAGCAGGAAGCTGGTCGAACAGCCTGCTGTCCGAGAGTGGCGTAACCGGTACCTCCGGCAGGAGTCCGTTGCGCCATTCCTGCTTGCGCCATGCACCGGGAATATCCAGGCGCAAGTCCGCGCCGAGGGTGGAGTCCGGCAACGGGAGACCACGCGCAATGGCATCGCGCGCGCTGTGCCGCGCAACGGCAACGAGCACCATCCGACGTCCACACACGCGAGCGAACGCGAACCCGCGCGTGCTGTTCGATGCAATGGGCCGGTATTCCCCGCTCGCGAACACCTCCGGCAAACGGGCCCGCAACGCCAGGAGGCGCCGAATGACAGACAGCTTCATGGCCCCACTTCGCCAATCGTCGAGCTGCGGTGGCGAATCCGTTTCTACCTGGAGCATCTCGATGCGCCTCGCGTAATCTACGGGCCGCCGGTTGTCCGGATCCACGAGACTCGGATCCCACAGCTCGGTGCCCTGATACAGATCGGGAACGCCGGGACTCGTACACCGCAGCACGCACGACGTTAGGCTGTTGAGCGCTCCCGCCGGAGCGAGCCAGCCAACAAATCGCGACAGCTGATCCACGAACGTGTGCCCGGAATCGAGTATGGCGCGAACAAACTCGGCGTGGGCCTTCTCGAACGCCATGTCCGGATTTGCCCATGACGTCTGCAGCTTGGCTTCGCGCAACGATTTTTCGCGCCACGCGAGAATGCGATCCACCAATGCTCCCATGTGCTCCGCATTCGTGGGCGAGAGATCCTGGGGCCATGCGCTCACGAGCGTCTGGTAGAGCTGATATTCATCGCCCGGTGCAACGGCAGCTGGCCGCAATGGGGCATTGAGCTTGAACCACTCGCACTGCGCCTGCTCCCACTCGGCTGCCACCTCGCTCAGTGCGGCAAGCCGCGCACGGCCATCCTCGCCCCGCTTGTGATCGTGCGTTGCCGTGGCCAGGAGTGACGACGGAAAATTCGCGCTCCGGTTGGCGTTGTGCGCATGCATCTCCAATACCGACAACGCAAACCGGGCGGGAGAAAACCCCACGTCGTTACGCGACAGCAGGCGCCCATATCGGTAAAAGGCCGTGTCTTCCACCGCCTTGGCCGCCACCGGCGCCGCCAGCTGGTTGAAGCGGCGCACCGCATCCCGCGCAGCACTCGCAGCCCTCGCGTCTCCAGCCTGCTCGCCGCGCATGACAGCCGCCACAAAGTTAAGTGCCGGTGCATCGGGAGTGTCCGCCGCACCGCACGCCGCACGAAGCGCCGCATCAAAGACCGGACCAGGCGGTGGTTCAGCAGAGTCGCCCAGCGCATACGTGCGATACGCGCGAAAGTGCTCGATGAGCAGCGCCACGGCACGCTCGAGTGCGTCGCCCTGGATTCCTACAGCTCCCGGCAGTACACCAAACGCCGAGGCGGTGGTGCGAAGCGCATTCGCGAACGCGTTGCCGAGCATCTCGCGACGTGCCTCGCGCTCCTCACGCTCGAAGTCCGCCGCTCGGCCGCTCGTGGTCGTCCACACCCGTGTGAACAAGGATTCCGCGGCCGGATCATGTTGGAATGCGGACACTGCATTCATGAAGTCGTACCCCGTCGTCCCATCTACTCCCCAATCGCTGGGCAGCAATTCGCCCTCGGCCAATATCTTCTCCACGAGAATGATCGCCGGCTCGCGCGGCAGCGTTTCGGGACGTTGCGGTGTGAGCGCCTCGAGGCGCGCACGCAGCCGGCGACAATAGGCTGCCGGGTCGGCGAGCCCGTCCACGTGATCCACACGAACACCATCGATCAACCCTTCGCCGAAGAGCCGGAAGATGGTGGCGTGCGTCTGCTCGAATACCGCGTCGTCTTCAACACGTACCGCGGCCAGACTGGTGATGTCGAAGAAGCGGCGCCAGTTGATCCGGTTGCCCGCATCGCGCCAGAACGCCAACCGGAAATGCTGCCGGCGAAGAAGCTCGGTGAGTGCATCAGGAGCGGAGTAGCGGGAGAGGTCTGCCTCGGTCGCGGTTTCAGTACCCCCCATGACGGATGGATAGTCATCGAGCCTCAGCGGGAACCGATGATCGTGATACGCGAAGGCAAGCTTGCCCAGCCGTGCGTCGCGGATGAGCTGGATCTCGCCGGAAGAAATGCATTCGGCCAGTGATTTGCCGAGCAGCGGCACCACGACCTTGTTGGCGGCGGATCCCGGCTGTTCCACGTCCCAGTCGATGTCGAACATGTTGGAGAAGACACTCTCGGACCCTTTCTCGAGCACATCCAGCCAGTAGGGATTGTCGGCGCCTCCAACCGCCATGTGGTTTGGCACGATATCGAGAATGATGCCGATGCCACGTGCGCGCAGTGCAGCCACCAGCGCGCGAAACGCCGGCTCACCACCCAGCTCGGCGTTGATGCGCGCATGGTCCACGACATCATACCCGTGGGTCGAGCCGGCGCGCGCCGTGAGCACCGGCGACGAGTAGATGTGGCTGATTCCCAGGTCGGCGAAATATGGAGCCAGCGCTTCGGCGTGGGCGAAGGTGAATTGGCTGTGGAACTGCAACCGGTACGTGGCGCGGAGTGTCATCGTTCGATCCACGCGAGCGTGGTGAACGGTGCGAGCAGGCTCCCATTGCACGTTCCCCAGAATGGGACCGTTTTCGGGAGGAGCGACGCCTGAACGGGATCAGCGCCGAGGTTCGCCGCGAGCGTGAGCCTCGATCCGTCGTTGAGGGTCCATCGCGCCATCACGGCACTGGGTGAGATGACGTGGCTCACATCGCCGTGCGCGTTAGCCAGATGTGGAACGATGTGTGTGCGGCGCGCCGCGATGAGGTTCCTGTAAAGCGCACGCCATTGGCAGGCGTATGCATTGTCAGCCTGCGGCTTCGACATCTCGAAGGTCGAGGCCGCGTTCGGATCCGGAATGCGTTCGCGTGTCCGTGCATTGGCAAAGGCCGGGAATTTTGCGAACTCCGTCCGCCGTCCTTCACGCACGGCGTTGGCGAGCTGCGTGTTGCGATGGTCGGTAAAGTAGAGGAACGGCTGCGACGCACCCACCTCCTCACCCATGAACACCATGGGGATGTGCGGACAGAGCATGAGCAGCTCTGCCGCGGCCTTTACCGCCCACGCGTCCGCCAGGCTCGTGAGGCGCTCACCGAATGCACGATTGCCCACCTGATCGTGATTCTGGAGACAGTTGATGAACGATGTCGTGGCCAGTTGTGCGCTCGGACTCCCGCGTGGCGCGCCACGATGTTTCGAGTGCTGGCCCTGATACACGAAGCCTTCGCGCAGCGCGCGTGCGAGGTCGTTGGCCGGCGATGCTGCAAAGTCCTCATAGTAGCCGTCGCGCTCGCCAGTGAGCATCACGTGCAGCGCGTGGTGGATGTCGTCGTTCCACTGTGCGTCGAATTGTCCAAGCAGGGACGCATCGTTGTTTTCGTTTTCCAGTACCAGGTGCACGTGGCGATCAGCGGCAACGCTGTCTCGAACCGCGGCGGCAAGCTCTCCGAGAAACTCGCGATCCTGAATGGCGTGTACGGCGTCCAGGCGCAGCCCGTCGAAGCCCACATCGTTGATCCAGTACAGTGCGTTCTCGATGAAGAAGCGCCGCACCGGCAGCTGCCGGAAGTCGATCGCATCGCCCCACGGTGTCGGACAATCGCCGCGGAAGAACTGCGGCGCATGGAGCGAGAGATAGTTTCCGTCGGGCCCGAAGTGGTTGTACACGACGTCGAGCAGCACCATGATGCCGTGCGTGTGCGCCGAGTGTATGAGAAAGGCGAGGTCCGGTGGTGAACCGTAGGCTTCGTCCGGAGCAAAGGGGAGCACGCCATCATAACCCCAGTTGCGCGCACCGGGAAAATCCGCGATAGGCATGAGCTCGATAGCGGTTACACCGAGCTCAGCCAGTGAACCGAGCTGTTCGGCAGCTGCACGAAATCCGCCGGCGAGGCCCACATGCATCTCGTAGATCACGGCTTCTTGCCACGGTCGTCCGCGCCACTCCATCGGTTCATGCGTGGGTACTGTCACCACACTCCATCCGTGCACGTCACCGCTTTGGGCGCGGGATGCGGGATCCGGAAAAGACGTATCTCCAATACGAAAGCGATACGTCGTGCCTGGCGGTGCGTGCGTGGCCACTTCATGCCAGCCGTGATTGCCCGCGCGCATGTCCATGCAAGTGCCGTCGCCCAGCTCGAGCACGACGCGCGGTTGCGCCGGCGCCCAGAGGCGAAAGCGTGTACCCTGCGCTTCTACTTGCGGTCCCCAACAGTAGCCGGCCGTCTGGGTCATGTGTCGGGCCTGTAGACTGCCTTGAGCAGCGCGCATCCACGATCGAGCACCGTGTATCGCGCGCACTCGTGCATGCTGCCGGCGAGATCGGGCTGGGCGCTATCCGTGAGGATTTCCCATTTGCCCTGTGGCACCAGTAGAAATTCGAGTGGAATTGCCGACGCATTCATCAGCAGGGCAATGGCTTCGACCTTTCCATCGCCGCACACGCGGGCGCGCCGCATCACGAGCGCACGTCCCTCCCCATTCGCCCAGTCCGCTTCCGACAGACACATGCCGCGCTCATCCAGCCATTGCAGATCCTGCATGTCACCGGCAACCTGCGCACCAAACAGAAACCTGTTGCTTCGCAGGAGCGGCTCCCTGCGGCGCAGCTCGATGAGTCGTGCCGTGAACTCGGTCAGTGCAACGCCGTCATCCGCTGCGGCAAGTGACCAATCTACCCATGAGATGTCCGAGTCCTGGCAGTAGGCGTTGTTGTTGCCCTTCTGCGTGCGGCCGAACTCGTCGCCGGCAAGGAGCATGGGAGTGCCCATGGCGGCAAACAGCGACATGAGCATGGAGCGCTGCACGCGTGCGCGCAGCGCATTGATCTGCGGGTCGTCCGTGGGCCCTTCAACACCCCAGTTGCACGAGAGGTTGTCGGACGTGCCGTCGCGATTGCCTTCGCCGTTCGCTTCGTTGTACTTGCCTTGATACCGCACGAGATCGGCAAGCGGCGCACCATCATGACTCGACAGGTAGTTCACGGACGCAGTTGGTGCTCGGCGCGCGGTGAAAATGTCTTCGGAGCCGGAGAGCCGGCGTGCCAGCTCGGGGCGCTGCGCAGCGTCGCCACGCCAGTAGCGGCGCACCGTATCACGATAGCGATCGTTCCATTCCAGAAAGCCGGCGGGATGTTTGCCAAGCTGGTATCCGCCTGGCCCGACGTCCCAGGGTTCGGAGATCAGCTTCACCTGCGTGAGCACCGGGTCCTGGCGTAACGCATCGAAGAAGCCGCTTCCGGGATCAAAGCCATGTCGTTCACGTCCCAACGTTGCGCCCAGGTCGAAGCGAAATCCATCGATGTGATAGGACTGTACGAAATGGCGCAGTGAGTCCATGACCATCTGCATCGTGCGCGGGTGGCTCAGGTCGACAGTATTTCCGGTACCCGTATCGTTGACGCAGTACCGCTGCGCTCCCTCCACCAGACGATAGTAGGTCGCGTTGTCGAGTCCGCGCCACGACAGAGTGGGACCAAGCTCGCTGCCTTCGCAGGTATGGTTGTAGACCACGTCGAGTATGACTTCGATGCCCGCGGCGTGGAGCTGCCGCACCGCCAGTCTTAGCTCGGTTGCCGGGTCCGTGCGCGCGTACGCGGGCTCAGCTGTAAAGTATGAAAGCGTGTTGTAACCCCAGTAGTTTCGCAGCTGGCGCTGCTGGAGCTCACGGTCCTGCAAAAAGGCGTGCACGGGAAGGAGCTCGACAGCGGTAACGCCAAGACGTTGCAGGTGCGAGATGACGGACGGATGCCCCAGTGCGCCGTAGGTGCCGCGATCCTGTTCTCCTGCCGCGTCGAGCAGCGCCGTCATTCCCTTCACGTGCGCTTCATAGATCACCGTATCCCACAAGGGCGTGCGTGGATGTCGGTCGTCGCCCCAGGCAAAGGTGTCCGTCGTCACGACGCCCTTCACCATGGCCGCGGCACTGTTGCGCCGATCGAAGCTCAGGTCCGCCTGCGGCGACTCGAGCCGGTAGCCGAACAGCGTGTCGCTCCACTTGACCTGGCCGGCGAGTGCGCGGGCGTATGGATCGAGCAGCAGCTTGTTGGGATTGAAGCGGTGCCCGTTCTCGGGCTCATATGGCCCATGCGCACGGTATCCGTACATCAGGCCAGGCACGGCATTGGGAAGGTAGCCGTGCCAGACCTCGTCGGTACGCTCCGGGAGAAAGAAGCGCGACGTCTCCTTACGATGCGTTGCCTCAAAGAGACAGAGCTCGATCGCTGACGCGTTAGCCGAAAACACCGCGAAATTGATGCCGAGTCCGTCCCATGTGGCGCCTAGTGGGTAGGGAGATCCTGGCTCGAGGCGGTCTGGCTGGTGGGGCATGTGTTGCGTGGTGGTGAGCCCAAAAGGACAGTGGTGAAATGCCGCCCCAAGCTCATTAACCATGCCATCGACCCCGTCGTGTTTTGATGCCGGTGCATCAAGGAGATCCAGGGTGACGCAGGTCTGCGTTTTGCGCTTGGCGAAAGCTGAATCTTCTCCTCCATCGAATCACATTCACTCAGGACGCAGGCCATGTCACTCGACTCACTCGACGATCTCTACCTCGAAGAGCTCAAGGACCTTTACAGCGCGGAGAATCAGATCATCAAGGCGCTTCCCAAGATGATCAAGGCTGCCACGAACCCGGAGCTGCAGCAGGCGTTCGCGGATCACCTGGAGCAGACCAAAGAGCAGGTTGCCCGCCTGGTGCGCATCTGCGAGGACCTTGGTGCGAGCCCCAAGGGAAAGAAGTGCAGCGGCATGGAAGGCATTCTCGAAGAGGGGAGCGACTTGATGAGCGAGGATGCGGACGACGCCGTTCTCGACGCCGGCCTCGCGTCCGCGGCGCAGCATGTGGAGCACTACGAGATTGCCGGCTACGGCAGCGTGCGCACGTGGGCCGAGCAACTGGGCCATGACGAGCATGTCATCCTGCTGCAGCAGACGCTCGACGAAGAGAAGATGGCCGACGAGCTGCTCACGAAGATCGCCACGACGGCACTGAACATCGACGCCGAAGAAGGCGACGATGAGGAAGAGCCCGCGCCGGTGGACAAGCCGCGCTCCCGTGCGATGGCCAAGTCCGGACGGGCCGGCTCGCGCGCACAGGCCTGACATCCTGCTAGTCGCGGTGCATGCAGGCGTGGTTTCTGCAAGGCACTGCGGCATCACTCACGCAAGTCGGCACGTCAACATATCGACAGACGGTGATTCCCATGGAAGGAAATGCACAGACCGGCACGTTCGACAATTACGGAGCCCAGCCCACGGCAACGGACGCCGGCGTCGTGGATACGGTACGGAACGCGGCATCGACCGTGGCCGGCAAAGGGCACGATGCCCTCGTTGCCGCCCGGGACAGGGCGGCGGAAATCCCGTCGATGCTCGCCGACAAGCTCGAGGCAGGCGCCGATTCGATTCGCCCGGAGCATCAGCCCGCAACGGCCGGTGGCGCTGGAACACTAACCAGCCACACGCCTGTGGCACAGGCAACGGACAAGCTTGCCAACGGCATGCAGGCCGGTGCCGACTGGCTGCGTAATGCGGATCTCAACAAGCTGCGCGACGGCATCGAGCAACAGGTCAGGGAAAAGCCCGCACAGTCGCTCCTCCTCGCGCTCGGCGTAGGCTACATGCTGGGCAAGGCTGTGCGTCGTTAGGAGTGACGATGCCCTTCACGACCGAAGAGCGAAGCATGAGTGCTCTCCTCCGCCAGGTGGCGGAGGATGGCGCTCACCTCGCGCGCCAGGAGGTTTCACTCGCGCGCATCGAGTTTGCCGAAAGCGCGCGGAACGTGGGCCATGGAACAGGCTTCGCGGTGGCGGCTGCGCTGCTCGGCCTGCTCACGGTGCAGATGTTGATGTTCGCCGTGGTCCTGCTCATGGGCGCCGAGCTGTTCAACGGACGATGGTGGATTGCCGCGCTCGTGCTCACCGGGGCGCTGGGCGTAGCGGCGTTCGTATTTCTTGCCCGCGCCAGGGCGCTGCTCTCGCCGAGGAACATGATACCCGACCAGACGATCGCCACGTTACGCGGAGAGACCGATGCATGAGTCGACGGAAACCGTCCGTGCGGACATCGAGGCCACGCGCGCACGGATGTCCACCACCATTGCCGAGCTCGAGAAGAAGGTGGATGTGGCGCAGAAAATCAGGGACAATCCGTGGCCGGCGTTAGCCATTGCCTTTGGTGCCGGCCTGGCGCTCAGCGCATCCGGCGCAGACCGTCGTGTAAGCGGAGTAACGGCGGACACAACACAAAAAACAGCGAGCAAGCTGGGCAACGCACTCGACGACGTGCTTGCGACTACCGTGGCCGGCCTCGCGGCGGCGTTTCAGGGACGCATCGACGAAGTGGTAAAGAGCGTCGTATCGTCAATCGCCGGAACGGACGCCGCGCGACAGGTTGCGGATGCCTCGAGCGCGTATCCGCCACGCGCAGACTGACGCTCGAGGATAAAGGAACTCAGTCTGGCGTGACCGGGAGCAGCTTCTCGTACGAGGCACGCTGCATCTCGTAGCATTCACACGTCGCTTTCTCGAGCTGCTCCCGATCGAGCACGGTAATCTTGCCGTGGGTGTAGTCGATGATGCGGCGATTCTGGAGAGCGGTTGCGGCCACGGTAACGCTCGCGCGGCGCACGGCGAGCATCACCGCCAGGAATTCATGGGTGAGCGGCAGGACGTCACCAATGACGCGGTCGTGCGTGATGAGCAGCCAACGGGCCAGGCGCTTGTCGATGGAGTGCACTCCATTGCATGCCACGCCCTGACCGATCTGGCTGATCCATACGTCGGCATACAGGTTGAGCAGACCCACCAGCTCGCCATGACTGCCCAACTCGGTCATCATGTCTTGCCGAGTGATGCGGCGCATGGTGCCCGCAACCTGCGTAATGCACTGGGTGCGCGTAGTCTCGACGCCATGAAGGAACGAGAGGCCGGACATTCCTTCCCATCCCACGGTGCCGACTTCCACGCGGCCGCGGTCCTTCATGAGTGCGACGACGGACAGGCAACCGGTAATTGGAAAGTGGGCGTATTCTATTAGTACATCGGGCTCGATGACGATCGTCTTCGTAGCCATGGGAATGGTCTCGCACAGGGCGAGTACGCGCGCGTAGGCGTCGTCCGGCAACATGGCCAGCAGCCAGTTCTCCTGGCCGGTTCCGCGAACATGGGTGTGCGACATGGTTTCTGCCTCCGCGATGATGACATCCGGCAAACGGCAGAGGGACTGCGATCCCGAGTCGCCTGAAGAGGACGGCCAACTGGCCATCTCAGGACGGAAAGTACACGATTACCGTACACAACTGACATACTGTCGCGATTTTGTACGCTACCGTACTGATTTGCGCTTTGTGTCCGACGTCCGGGAACGCTACCCCGCCAGTACCAGACCTGGAGAAGCGTAAATGGAAGGGACGGCAGCGCAGCACACTACGTCGCGGCGCGGAACGCCTCCTTTACCACTCGAACGAACGCCGCCGCCGTGGGCGCGGCACGGCCGGCATCCCAGCATAGCGCGATGGTCGTGCGCTGATGCGCGCCGGCAAGAGGCCGGTACGTCACCCGCCCCCATCGCAACCGCGTAAAGGATTCGGGCACGATGGAGACACCGAGCCCCGCCTCGACGAGCCCGACGATCGTGATCCACTCGCGCGCCGACTGCACGATGGGCGGCCGCACGCCGGCGCTCTCGAAAATCCGCTGTACTTCGGCGTGCAGACCCGGCGCCACGTCAGGGGGGAAATGGACGAATGGCTCACCGGCAAGCGCTGCAACACGAATGGACTTGCGTGTGCCGAGGCGATGTCCCGGAGGCAGCGCCACCACGAACCGCTCCTGGAGCAATGCCTCGCAGTCGAAGTCGGGGAGCATGGCCGGCAGCTGCCGCAGAACGCCGACGTCGATGGTCCGTGCACGGAGCGCGTCCTCCTGCTCGGCGGTGGAGAGCTCGCGCAGATGCACCGTCACGCCGGGATATACCTGGCGAAATTTCCTGATGGCGTGCGTGAGTGGCGTAAGCAGCGTGGATGCGGCGAATCCGATGGTCACCATGCCGGCACCGCCACTCGCCACCTCCAGCACCGAGCCGACGCCGACGTCGAGCTGGCCGAGGATCCGGCGGGCGACGTCGAGCATCTCGCGGCCTGCGGGTGTAAGGAGGACCTGCGGCCGTCGTTCCAGGAGACGAGCGCCAAGCAGCCCCTCGAGCTGCTGGATCTGCTGGCTCAACGGGGGTTGTGCCATGTTGAGGCGTGCGGCGGCATGCCCGAAATGCAGTTCCTCGGCGACCGCCACGAAGTAGCGCAGGTGCCGGATGTCCAGCCGGTGCAGCAGGGCGTTGTTTTTCGTGGGCATGATACGGTTGCCTGGAGAGATGTGACGCACTCAGTCGCATATGAATTTCATACAATGGTAACCCTTTCGATATGCAAATCGTCTCATCAGGCACGTGACCGATATTGGCGCTGGCGCCAACTGCCGGTGAATTTTCAGCATATGATCTTCTCCCTCCCGCCGCAGCAGATGCTCCGGCTTCGCACCATCCCTGCCCTCTGCGCTCTTCTGACAGTCACCGCCGGGCTGGCCGAGTGCCAGCGTGCGCCTGTTCCGCCCGACTGCAGTGGCTCCGACACCAGTGCGGTGAACGTTGCCCCTACGCAGGTCAGGTTTGATTGCGGCACGCTCGCAGCCGTGGACGCCATGGCGAGGCAGGCGGTGCTGAGCGGATACACCCCCGGGCTCTCCATCGCGATCATGCGCGGGTCGCAGCTCATCCTGAGCCAGGGCTATGGAAAGGCGAACATCGAGACCGATTCACCGGTGACGCCGGCCACGGTGTTCCCCATCTACTCCATCAGCAAGACGTTTACCGCCTCGGCGATCATGCAGCTGCGCGATGCCGGCCGGCTCTCGCTGGATGACAAGCTCGCAAAGTTTCTTCCGGCCTTTCCGCGCGGTGACCAGGTGAGCCTTCGGCAGCTCCTGAGTCATACGTCGGGCATCCACGACTACATGGACCGTTCGCGGCCAGACGAAAAGACAAAGTTCACCTTTGACCGGATTCTCGAGATCATCCAGGCGCAGACGCCGCTGTACGATTTCGACCCTGGCGCCGCGTATCGCTACAGCAATTCCAACTTTGCGCTGCTCGCAAAAATCGTGGAGCTCACCAGCGGCATGCCGTATCGCACGTACGTGCGTGACAGTGTCATCGCGCGCGCGGATCTGCAGCAGACAGACTTCGATGCACCAATGGACATCGTGCCGGGCCGCGTGTCGGGGTACTGGCGTACCTCGACGGCAGGCACGTTCGTGAATGGCTCGTTCCAGGACCCCAGCTTTGGGCTGGGCGCCAGCGGTATTCGCTCCACGGCGCTCGAGATGGCGCACTGGCTCATTGCGCTCTTTGGCGGAAAAGTCGTGAGTCCGGCGAGCTTCAAGGAAATGACCACGTCTGCCCGCCTCAACGACGGCCGGCTGACCGGTGGCTCGTGGGGGTCCTATGGGCTGGGCATGGAGATTCAATCATGCCAGGCGCACCGCGCCATTGGCCACAGCGGCGCCACCACGGGCTTCAGCGCCGACGCCCGCCGATATGTGGACGACGACCTCGAGATCGTGGTGCTCGCCAACAGCAGCACGTCCGCGGTGATCGTGCAGGAGCGTATCGCCAAGCTGATGCTCATACCGGGGAGCGGCTCCACGGCATGCAGCCACTGACGCTCGTCAGAGCGGCGACTACCGCCGCCACGGCCGGAGCACGGTATACTCGGGTACACTCGTCATGCGTTCGCGAGCCACGGTGATGAGCCGCCGATGGACCAGATGCGCCACCGCACTCTGCACGGTCCGTTTGGACAAACCCGTTGCTTCGGCAATGTCCAGCAGCGCAATCGACACCGTCTGTGCATTCGCACCGTGCGTACGCCGAAACAGCTGGAGGTAGACGAGATACGCTGACGGCGCGCGATCGTGTCCGACCAGGTCGCGCATCAGCGTTTCCAGCATGTACGGATCAACGACCATGCGCAGTCTCGCGAGGCGGGTGGCAACCATTGCCATAGTAGCAGTTGCGCGCCTTGCCCGCCATCTGCCGTGTGCACACCATGTGCGGACATGACTTTACCGCGGAGACCTGGACAATGATCAAGGGCGTGAAATTCGTGAACATCCCGGTGCACGATCAGGATCGGGCACTGTCGTTCTACACCGAGCGGCTCGGCTGCCGCGTCGTGACCGATGCGCCAATGGGACCGGGGCAGCGCTGGATCGAGCTCGCCTTCCCGCGGGCAGAAACGGGAATCGTCCTCTTCACCGCCCCGGGTCAGGACGCGTGGATCGGCAACTTCCTCAACATCTCGTTCTGGACGGACGATGTATTTGCCACGGCCGCAGAGCTGGAGGCACGCGGCGTGGAGCTCGTGCAGCAGCCAAAGAAAGAGCCTTGGGGGTCATCCGCAATCTTCAAGGACTCCGAAGGCAACCAGTTCGTGCTGTCATCGCGCTAGCATCAGCAGCCGCTGTTTCATGTGCGCAGAATGACCGATGTGCTTCTCGATGGGACGAGCAGCGTCTCAATATCATTCACCTGATGCGCGTTTCGCGCTCGTGTTGGTGATAGCAGTCTCACCTTTCTATTTCGTGTGAGGTGTTCGTCCCGGACGCGTTGCGCTTCGCTGGTGAAGACGACATACATATCCCGCGTGGGGCTGGACGACTGAGACGCAACGCGGAGAATCGATGTCGCAGCAAGAACAGGGGCGAATCCTGCTCGTGGACGATGACCAGGCGGTGCTCCGCCTGTATCAACGCGTGCTCGCACCGCATGGGTGGACGGTCGAGACGGCACGCGACGGGCTCGAAGCGCGCGCGCAGATCCAGAAGCACACGTTCGACGTGATCCTCAGCGACATCAACATGCCCGGCAGCGACGGGGTGGCCTTTCTTCGCGAGGTTCGCGCGCTCGACCTGGACGTCCCGGTGATCCTCGCCACGGGAGCACCCACCGTGGACTCCTCGGTGAACGCCATCGAGCATGGAGTGTTTCGCTATCTCATCAAGCCCATCACGAACGCGGAGTTGGTGGAAGTCGTGAGCCGCGCGGCGCGGCTGCACAAGCTGGCCCGGCTCAAGCGTTCGGCACTGGAGATCGCGGGCACGGGTGGCAAGTGGCTCGACGACCGCGCCGCGCTGGAGAACCACTTCGAGAGCGCGAAGAAGCTGTTGTGGATGGCGTTCCAGCCCATCGTCTCGTGGCGCGACCAGCGCGTGTATGCCTACGAAGCACTCCTCAGGAGCGACGAGCGCGCACTTGGCAACCCGGTGCAGTTCATCGAGGCGGCGGAGCGGCTCGGACGGCTGGATGATCTGGGCCGCACCATTCGCGCGACCGTTGCCGTGTCGGCGCGCGATCTGCCGGCCGACGTGAAGCTGTTCGTGAATCTGCATCCATCGGACCTGGCCGACCCCAATCTGCTGAGCGCCGATTCACCCCTGGCCGCGCTGGCGGGCCGCGTGGTGCTCGAGGTGACGGAGCGGGCGTCGCTCGAGGGAATCAAGGACCTGGCCGTGCAGATCAGCACCCTCAAGGGGCTGGGATACCACATCGCCGTGGACGATCTCGGCTCCGGCTACGCGGGGCTCTCGAGCTTCACGCAGCTCGAGCCCGAAATCGTGAAGCTCGACATCAGCCTCGTGCGCGGCATCGACCTGCAAACTACCAAGCAGGCGATCGTGGGCTCGATGCGGAAGCTGTGCGACGAGCTTGGCATGGACGTCGTCGCCGAAGGGGTGGAAACGGTCGCCGAGCGTGACACACTGGTAGGATTGGGATGTGATCTTTTTCAGGGCTATTTGTTCGCACGGCCGCAACGAGGATTCGCCCAGCCCGTGTGGCGTGGATAACCGAGCGGGATGGTGTGATCCGCGCCGGTGACATTTCCTGCGTATTGCGTATGCAGATGTGCGTTCGCGCCTGTCTGCGCCACCCAGTATGGAGATGTCATGCATACCACTGCCACGCTCGTGTTTGCGGCCGTCATGTCCCTTGATTGGAACACTGGAGCTGCGGCGCACGATGCGCAGAATACCTGGTGTACCCCGGGCGCCAGGCTCGACGTGTACTGGAACAGCGGGTGGTACGCGGCCACGGCAAAGGCGAATACGCCAACGGGCTGCCTCGTGGGTTACGACGGGTATGGGGCACGCTGGGATGAGCGCGTAGGCGCGGATCGCGCCGGCGCGCGCGGCAGCCGGCGCGCATTTGCTGCCGGCCGTGCAGGCACACCAGCCACGCGCCCGGCAGCGCCGGCCGTTGCGGGAGCGCCTGGTGCTCCAACCCCTGGCCGGTATCACTGCGTGTTTTATAGCCAGGGTAGTGGGTTGCAGACACTCCCGGGCTTCGCGATCAAGGGCAGCTCCTACACCCACGACAACGGCGGCGGCGGTACGATCCGCTACGACTCGGCGACCGGTGTCCTGGACTTCGTTGGTGGACCGCTCGACAAGCAGGCGGGAACCGTCAAGCCGAAGGAAGTTCACCTGTACAACGAGCGCCGCAGCCGCACGGTAATGGACTGTGATACGCAGGGTTCGTAGAAGTCCCGGCACCCACTAGCCGACGACGACGCTGCTGGATGTGCCGTTTCCGAATTACGGATAGCAGGCTTGTCATCCTGCGGGATGACAACTGTTATGCCTGTCATCCCGCATGAGCGGAGCGCATGTCGGGAGATTGGTTCTCGAGATATCCCGTCACGCGATAGCGCGACGACCGGCAAATACTTCGCGCGCCATCTCCGCGCACTCGACCACGATGCTCGACACACCGAACTTCCGCGCCCCGAACCCCTGCCCCGTGATGGGATTGAAGTACTCCCGAAATCCCGACCGCCGCAGGAGCGCGGCGGTGCGGTCCACGAGATGCGCGGCTTCTTCGTCGCACTCGAGCCGCAGCAACCCCCGAAGAATGAACCAGGTGGTGAATGGCCACGTCGGCCCGCGCCAATACCGCTCGATCCACAGGTAGCGGTCTTCGCCAGGAACGAAGCTCGCCTCCGACGCCGAGGTGCTCGGGATGGGAAAGGGAAGCCAGAAATGCTCGGGACTGAGCAGGTGCTCGTCGACGAGCCGGCGGCAGACGTCGACGGGAAGGTGCGGAAGGGCGAGCGGCGCGAGTCCGGCCCAGGTGCTCACGTCGAGCCGCTCGCCACGCGGCCCCTCGGCAAAGAAGAATCCCTTTTTCGCATCAAACAGGCGGGTGACCAGCGCGCCGGTCAACTCCTCGGCCCGCCGATGCGCGCCGGCGACGCCGAGTCGTGCGAGGCCCTCCCATCCGAGGATCCACGCGGTATTCACGAGGACGTCCGTCGCGTGGAAGCCGTCGTCGGCGACGACGCGCCGATAGTCGAATTGGCGGCTGCGGTTGAAGTGCTGGAGCGCGAGGAACCCGACCTTGGGGTGGCTGCGCCAGCCAAGAGGGAGATCGTAGGCCGGCGTGGCGTCGAGTCCGGTTTCGTCGGGCTGTAAAATGCCGATCAGGCCGTCGGCGGCTCCGCGCGTGCGGTCGAGATACGAGTGAAAGCGCGCGAGGACATCACGCCCCTCCTCCGCAAAGCGCGCATCACCGGCCCGCTCCGCGACCTCGGCCCAGACCCACGCGAGGAGCGGGGGCTGGATGGTGGACGTCTGCCGGGCCTGGGTGTCCTGCATGTTGTACGTGAGCGCACGCGAGAGACGACACGGGCCATGCCAGAACACGGTGTGCCCGATCATGCCACTCGGGAGCTGTGCCGCCGCCAGGGAGCGAAGCTCGCGCATGGCGCGTACGGGCTCGAAGCGGCTCCAGGCGAGCGCGTGGAAGCAGGAGTCCCAGAAGAACTGATCGGGATACTTCCGGGTGTCGGGGCACGTGTACCCGAATTCCACGCCGCAGTCGTTGCGGCCCTCTCGCCAATTCGCGTCCAGCACGTGCCGGGCGCCGGTGATGATATCGGAGTACGGGTGCAGCGATTGTACGTTCACGATTGTGCCGCCGAACGGGTGGTGATGCTGACGTCCAGCTGACAAAGTGCATGGAATGGGCCGCTTCATGGATGCGTCTGATGGCGGCGTTCGTATCACCGCTATCACTCGCGTCGAGTGCAGCACATGGTCGGCGTGGCCCATCTGGGCTCGCTGGGCTGCGGGCCACGCGCTTGCCAGTCAGTGCGTTGGCCACGCTCAGGCGGCCTTGCGCGGCACTCGCAACACGAAGGTCGATCCCACGCCCACTTCGCTCTGCACAGTCAGCTCACCATTCATCGCCCGCGCGAGATCTCGGCTGATGGAGAGGCCGAGTCCGGTGCCCGTGACACCGATCCACTTTGCACGGTCAAGCTGCACGAACGGCTCGAAGACGGTCTGCA
>JAQBPY010000157.1 GCA_028287285.1 Gemmatimonadota bacterium | reverse complement strand
CCCCGATATACAGCGGAAGATTGTAGGCGAACTCGTTCAGATGAATTGTTTGCATCAGTATCACCTCTTTGGAGTAGGCGGGAAGACAGCCGGCCGTGCCTGTCGCGCAGGCCTCGGCGAGAAAATTTGACTTGCCCGCGGGGCTGCCGTTAGGCACGAAGAGCGGCGAGGGCGCGGTTTCGTCCGATTCTTGGCAGCGTTCCAATGCCCAGAGCGCATCCCCGTATAGTATCACGGTGCTCCCTCTCAGAGGCCGTGTGCCTCCGCCGAGCTCCGTTGAAGGATTTCGCCTCGCCGTTGAGAATGGACAATCGATGTTCGCCGCGAGTCGAATTCTTCGAGCAGCGCTCGCCAATCTCGCTAGGACTGGCGCAGCTGGGACAGGAGGAGATCGGGAAATCGCTCTTTGCTTTTGGACCGCTGTAGGCCTGGTGGACGCGGACGAGGGTTGGTCGTGGTTTTGGAGGGAAAGAGCAGCCGAGACATCCCCGAGGAAAACTTCGAGCGCGGGCACGTGCGCCAGCGGCGTGCAAGCTCGCGGAGATCGAGGACCATCAACTGCGCGACGAGCGGCACAGCTATGCGGTGCGCGCAGCCCGTGGTGGCACTCGCGCGGAGCTCATCGCACGACAGCTCGGGCACGCGAACGCGGTGCTCGCGTTCAAGATGTACGGACGCTTCATGCCGAGTCAGCAAGACCGCGATAAGTGGGAGCGGATTTGCGACATCCAAGATCAAGAATCGGCCGCGGCCTGTACCAATTCCTGTAGCACACCTCGAAACGACATGAGCCAACCACAGTCAAGTGATTGGCTCACCAATAGCAGGGGCGGGACTCGAACCCGCGACCCCGGCATTATGAGTGCCGTGCTCTAACCAGCTGAGCTACCCTGCCGTAACGCGATCACAATTTAACCCAGCCGAGCAGCTTCCAGAAGCAAGCACGCTGCAACGCTGCTCATCACGCCTGCCGTGACCAAGCCTCCCTACCCACCCGCTCCCAGCCTCCCCAGCATCAGTCCCAACGCAAAGACGATCGCCCCGCCTCCAATCACCTGCACGATCGTCTTCACCAGCGGGCTTTTCATGTAGCGATATCTGATGTACGCGATGGCCACCAGCTCGAAGGTCACCACCACGTACGCCACCGACATCGCCGTCCGGAGATTCGTGATCAGGAAAGGCAAGGTATGTCCCATGCCGCCGATGAGCGTTCCCAGTCCCGTGACGCCACCGCGCGTCAGCGGATTGCCACGGCCTGAGAGCTCGCCGTCGTCCGACAGTGCCTCCGCCAAACCCATACTGATCGCAGCACCAGCCGACGCCGCGAAGCCGACGAGAAACGCCGAGTGTGCGCGTCCGGTGAGCGCCGCCGTCGCAAACAGCGGCGCGAGCGTCGACACGGAGCCGTCCATGAGCCCGAGCAGTCCTGGTTGAATGACCTGGAGAACTCGGACGCGCTCCGAAAGCTGCGCATTCTCCGGCCCGGCAATGATCGTTTGTGTGCGTTCACTCGCCATTGTGTCCCCCACGTGTCGACTCGAGAAACATAAAGGCACACCGCCGAAGTGATTCAGAATTTCGCGCATTGCAGGACCCGATATCCGACACTACCATCCGCGCTGAGCCGTGAGCGCTCATTCAATGTCGGTTCCCCCAGGAAGGAGCATGCATGCGTTGTTCGCTACGCGTCACTGCACTCGCTGGAGTATTCGCAATGTTCGCGTGTGGCGGCTCGGGGACCGCCCCGCAAACATTATCGTTCACCATCGGCCGCGACTCGACGCTGCTGCTCGATGAAGTCGATTCGCTTGCCGCGTTCAAGGAGAACGGGGTCCGTGTACCGGCAGCATCGCTCACCTGGCGATCGAGCGCACCGGCCGTTGCATCCGTAGACGCGAACGGACGCGTCACCGCACTGTCCAAAGGCCTCGCCACCATCTACGCCTCGTCGTCTGGCGCGGCCGAACACATCTCGATCACGGTCGTTCCGCAGTTCTACGTGATCTCCACCGGTGAGACGCACACGTGCGGCATCACCGGCCGTAGCCAGATCTATTGTTGGGGATTGTCCCAGGACGGGGAGCTTGGCTCGGCCACCGCGATGCAGCAGTGTCCAGAGTTGGGAGTACCCTGCAGCACAAAGCCGGTGCTCGCGACGCATATGAGTCTTTCGTCCGTTGTCACCGGTGCACGGTTCACCTGTGCGCTGGATGCGTCGAGCGCCGCGTACTGTTGGGGCGCGAACTTCTACGGCCAGCTCGGAAATGGGGGCACGAGTCAAAATTCCACTCCACAGCTTGTCTCCGGTGGGCATCAGTTCTCCCAGCTCGTGGCGGGACGGTTCCACGCCTGCGGAATCACAGTCACGCAAGACGCGTATTGCTGGGGCTGGGACCACGCCGGCCAGCTCGGCGCCGGTGATGTGTCGTCGGAGCGCTGCACTTTCTTCTCGAGCGATCCCTGCAGCACAACGCCTCGCCTCGTGACCGGCGCCCAGAAATGGGCGCTGCTTTCAGCCACCGATCGCGCGACATGCGGGCTCACTACGTCCGGCGTGGCGTATTGCTGGGGGCTCGACGTTGGCGGCAATGATGGCCTCTACTGTCAATCATCGGATGATCTCATCGGGTGCGCTCATGCTCCGATTCAGGTCGGCAGCGATCATCTGTTCCGCAACATCAGCATCGGCAACGTTCATCGGTGTGAGCAGACCGCCGACGAGAAAATCGAGTGTTGGGGCGCAAACTACTTTGGTGCGTACGGGAGCGGGACCCTCACGCAAAGCGACACGGCCGTACAGGCAGCGGGAGGAGCCGCGTACCTGTCCTTCGTCGCAAGCCGGCTTGGAACGTGTGGGCTGGAAAACAGCGGCCGCGTGCAGTGCTGGGGCAACGATGTGTATGGTCAGGTCGGCAACGGTGTCATGAAGGATGCACAACTCGCCCCCGACGATGTGAGTGGCGGCTACACGTTCGAATCGTTGGCCACGGGCGGCGGCTCAGATCACGTGTGTGGCATCACCCGCGAGGGTCGAGCACTCTGCTGGGGATGGGGAGACTTCGGCCAACTGGGAAACGGTGCACTCCTCAACAGCAGCACGCCCCAATTCGTGCAGCTCGTTCCTGCGCCGCCACTAGCCGGATCGGTCATCGCGGCTCGCTGAAACGACGAACGTGACGTCGCTATCCCGCCGCCTCTACCGCTGAGTCACCAGCGCCGTCACGCTCATTGGTGATCGACTCGACGCGCGCCGGTGAGCAGTCGTAGTTCGCCCGTTCCTCTTCCGGCAGTTCCTCCACGATCGCGCGCGCTCGCTCCAGGAGCGATGCGGCCTCCTCGCGGCGGTCCAGGCTCTCGAGCACCCGCGCAAGCTCGATGAGCCCGCGCGCGATGACGAAGTGGCCGGGAGGAAATTCCTGCTCGGCGATGTGCAGTGTCCGGCGCAGCGGATCTTCCGCCTCGGCGTTTCGCCCCGCCGCCCGCAGCGCCAGCCCCCAGTTCCTCGAGCGGAACGCGATCGACTGCGTCTGCGATGCATCGGCAGGATCGCTCGCATCGATCGCGCGCTCATACAGCAGCGCCGCCTCGTCATACCGCTTCGCCGCGAAGACCACTCGCGCGATTGCGCCCAGGACGGTGAACGCGTGTGGAGCATTTGCTCCCGGATGAGCCTCGGTGATCGCAAGTGCTCGACGGATACACTCCTCCGACTCGTCGAGCTTACCCTGATCCTCCAGACAGATCCCCAGTCGCAGGTATGCCCACGCGACCTCCGGATGATCCGCACCGTGCATCCGGATCGCGATGGCAAGGAGCCGTCGCGCAAGCGGCTCCTCTTCGTCCGGCCGCTGCAGTTGTGACAGCAGATGAGTATGCGTGCTCAGCATCAGGACGATATCGGGATGCGTTTCGTCGAGCACCTTCTCGATGATCGCCAACGCCTGCCGGATCAGGGGCTCCGCCTCGGCCCATCGTTCCTGCTTCGTGAGCAACCTCCCCAGGTACCTCACCGCCGAAGCGTAGACTGGATGCGCATTGCCAATCGTGCCCTCGTAAACCGCGAGCACTCTGCGAAACAAACGCTCCGCCTCGTCGACCTCACCGACGTCACCAAGAACCATCGCGAGGCCGCCGAGAATGTGGTTCGTGTCGAGCGTATCGACGCCATGGTAGCGCTCCGCTATCGCGACCGCGCGACG
>JAQBPY010000124.1 GCA_028287285.1 Gemmatimonadota bacterium | reverse complement strand
ATCGACGGCGGCAGCCCAACGTGAAGGGCGTCGAGAAGTGCCCAGCCCTGTGAGAGCACCGGCACCGCCGGGAACACGTCCATGGGCATCGGTTCCGTGCGTGTTCCTTCGGACACGACTCCAGGCCGCCGGGTAAGCATGCAAAGGTCGAACATGCACATGCCAAGATCATCGCGCATGAAGCGGGCGGTATCGATGATCTCCGTTGTCCGCTGCAAATCGTGCAGGGCGTACGCCGCGTACACGGCCATGGTTGGATCGACCGCCTTGACACTGCGCATGAGCGCAATGAGCTGAGCTGCATTGTCAGGTTGTTCCAGCCGGAACACGCCAAATTGCGCCGCTGCCGCAACAACGCTGCGCAGGTTGCGAAGCGTTTCCAGTTGATTGCTCAGCCGTTGCCACCGGTCCGAATTTGCCGACGGTTCATATGTGACGTTGACGATCTCTCCATCCACCCACACGACCGTTGCGATGAAGCCGGCGATCGCGGGCAGCAACGCCCCACGCCGGTCATCAAACTCCAGAAGGACATTCGTCGCGGGCCCGGGAAAGCCGGACAATCGCAGCACACCTGCCATCGGATCGAGGAGCTCCGCCACACCAGTGGCGGCAATCGCTCGTCTCACCCCGGTGCCGAATACCTTGAACCCGCAACCAGTCTCGAAGTGGGTGGGACCGTCAAACCGCGAGATGCTTTGGATCGCTGCCGGATATGCCGCGCCACCCTTGACCACGGCAATGGGTAAAAGTGACGCCTCCGTGAAGGGCTCACCCGCAAACATGCGCGCCAGGACCTTTTGTACGGCCGTAAGCAAGGATGGGCCTGCGGGGGGGCCGGCCTCACCAGCCCCCATGGCCATCCGGCCGGAAAAGGCCGCCGGTTTCCCGCCGGCGTCGAGTGCCACTTCCGACAACCAGTAGTCGGATGGCGACGCAATGATCGCATCCGGACGCTGGGACACACTTCCAGGTACCCCCATTCCGGCAATGGTCGTTGGAACCTGCGAGCGCAGGTGGCGCAGCAGGGGCCATGCGCGTACGTGTCCTACCGAGTCAGACGGGCTCCACTGGTCCGTCTCGATCAGGGAAGGATCACCGCCCGAAAGAGCATGTACGAGTGCCTGCGTATAAACCGCCTGAAAGCCCACGGCACTGGCCCTTACATCCTTTACCTCCAGAGACGGCTTGCCAAGGCTGCTCGCGTAAAACACATCAACGCAGCCAGGTTCGTTGTCGGCGTCGCTATTGGGAAAGATGAAGCTTCCTTCCACACTCTGTGCCCGAATCCCCTCCGCTGCCGTCCGGCACGCGTCCGAGATCAGGACGACATGGGGAATCCCGCAATATCGTGCCAGCTGTACAGATCCTGACACGTTGACCGCCGCGTCCGGATCGTCCGGTGCCTCCGAGAGCAGCCAGTATTCATTGTGCCTGATATTGACGCCGTGTCCAGAGAAATACACGACGAGCTGCTCAACGATGCCCGACGCGCACAGGCATTTGATGACGCCCTTGATACGCTCGATGGTCACCGGTGCGCCGTCGGAGTCGGTGATGATCTCGACGCGATTGATGAAGCGCGTGCTGCCATCGGTGTTCTTGCCGCACGCAACAGGATTGGACATACCCGGTTGCATTCTGGCCCAGTCAGCGACGTCTCTGAGTCCTTGAGCAACCGCCTGGAGCTTTGGCAATCCACCCGACTTGCGGACGCCAATTAACACCGCTGCCCGTTCCATGGTGCATACCTCGGATAGTTCCGTGAAACCATGTGCATCACTTCGGCGGCGCAATTCTAGAACACATCAACGCCAATCGCAATATTACAGATCACTTACGATAGTGAGTATCACGCCCTCTTGTGTTAGACAGCACTCTAGCACGACCCGCGGGAGATCAGCCCACAGACCCCCGCCGTGATAAATGACGTCGCCAATCTTTAGACGGCCATCTCATCCCGAATTCACGTGTCCGATGTCAGTTTTCAAACTCGGACGGCGGGAACTGCGCAGAATGGCCGATCCAAAGCGTTTAGATCGACCCTAAAGGTCCGAAGGGCCACCGGTTGCAAACTCGCCATTTCCAAACAAGTCCGTGGCAGCTACCGTTGTCGCAGCCTTACGGCGCTCTTTTCCTTGTTGCCACATCCATGACCACACGCCCCACCTACCGCTACCTCCGCGGCTACGCGCTCGACCCCGGCTTCTCCACACGCCTCGACACCGCCGCCATCAACGAGGTCGTCTACCGCATCCCCTTCGAGCCCCTCGCGCCGGGCCCACGCGGCGAATACCTCGACGTCATCGACGTCGACCCCGCAAGCGGATGCTGGTACGAGCCCGTGGATCTGCGCGAAGAGGAGATCGCGTCACAGCACGGACTGTCGCCCAGCGAAGGCCTGCCCCAGTTCCACCAGCAGCTCGTCTACTGCTCGGCGATGAAAACCATTCGCCACTTCGAGCAGGCCCTCGGCCGCAAGATCATCTGGTTTCCGCGCTTCAATCCCAGGCGCAAACCGGACGATGATCCGAGCACATCGATGTGGGAGTACGTGCAGCATCTTCGCATTCACCCACACGCCATCCGCGACGCGAACGCGTATTACGATCCCGACAAGACCGCATTGCTGTTCGGATACTTCGACGCGGCGAACGAGTTCTATGGCGCCAACCTGCCCGGCGGCCTGGTGTTCACGTGTCTGAGTCCCGATATCGTGGCGCATGAAACCACGCACGCCATTCTCGACTCCATTCATCATCGCTACATCGAGGACACGAATCCCGACGTCGCCGCCTTTCACGAAGGCTTTGCCGACATCGTGGCGCTGCTGCAGCGATTCACCTTTCGCGAACTCGTGCAGGACCAGCTCTCCCGCAGCAGCGGCCGGCTCGACGGCGACAACGTTCTCGGGGCATTGGCGACGCAGTTCGGTGAAGCGCTCGAGGGCAATCGCGGCGCGCTGCGCAGCATGATCGGCACGCGCGATGAGACCGGAAACTGGGTTCCCTACATTCCGAATCCCTCGGACTACGCCACGAACTTCGAGGCGCATGATCGCGGTGCCGTGCTCGTGGCCACGGTGTTCGATGCGTTCCAGCGCATTTACACCTTCCGCACGCGCGATCTCTTTCGCATTGCATCCAACGGCACGGGCGTGCTTCCCAAAGGCAGCATCAGCCCCGACCTCGTTGCACGACTTGCACGCGAAGCCGAGGAGATCGCCGGTCATTTTCTGCACATCTGCATCCGTGCGCTCGACTACTGCCCGCCCGTCGACATCACCTTCGGCGATTACTTCCGGGCGCTCATTACCGCCGACGTCGACATCGCGCCGGAGGACGAGACGGGATATCGCGTCGCCCTCATCGAGGCGTTCCGGGCCCGCGGCATTTTTCCGCACGGTGTGAACATGCTGTCAGTGGACAGTCTGCGGTGGACCAAACCGGTGTTCACCGAGGAGCAACGCCACAGCCTGGAATTCCTCGCGGGGAAGCTCCAGCCGCATGTCGCAGCACTCGTGGCCACCCAGGACAGGCGCGAGGTCTTCGACCTGTCCCAGAAGGCGCAGGCCATGTTGCACGAGCTGCTTCTCGGAAAAGCTCCCATCTACGGCCCCCAGGAATGGGAATCATTCCTCAACAAGCTCGGCCTCACGTCGCTTCCGCTCGACCAGTTGTTTGGCGAGACCGGAAAGGGACTCAAGTTCAGGGTCGCCAAGGGGCAGTCGACGTCTGTCATGGTTCCGCCTATTGAAGTCCATACGGTCCGGCCGGCGTTCCGCGCCGGCCGCGAAGGCAGGCAGATCGAGCAGGTGCTCATGACACTGACACAAACGGTGCGGGTGGACATCGGCACCAAGAAGGAACCGAACGAAATCGTGTTCCGCGGCGGGTGCTCGTTGATCTTCGGCCTGGGCAACCTCAACTCCGCCGAGTACGTGGTGAGCAAGAGTATCAAGAGCTACGAGCGGTATCGGGCCCAGGTGGATTACATCACCGGCGAGAGCGGTGAATCACCGGACCTGACCATGTACGCCGACGGCCGCGAGCGGCGGCTCAATTTCCAGCTGCTTCACCGAACCTGAGGCCCGGGCACACCATGGCTGCGAAGACCAAAGCGAACGTCCGCATGTATCGCCTGAACGAGCTCGGTGATTGTTTCATGGTGACCTTCACCACGGGAACGAAGAAGAGCCATCTGCTCGTGGACTGCGGCTCATTCCGGAATAGTGAATCATCCATGACGCGCCTGCGTGAGATCACGGCGCAGATCGAGAAGGATCTTGGCGGCAGCACACTGGATGTCGTCGTGGGCACGCATCAGCACAATGATCACCTGAGCGGATTCCTCCATTGCGAGGCCGAGTTCAGGAAGATTGGCGTGGAGCAGGTGTGGTTGTCGTGGCTCGATGATCCCAAGGACAAGACTGCCGTGCAGATCGGCAAGGATCATCACAACCTGCTAAGGCATCTCACCACGACGATGCATCGGGCGCGGGCAAAGCCCGCGGCAAAGGGCAGCAAGGCCGCACGCTCGCAGGAAGTCGTCGCCGACATGCTCGGCTTCTTCGGGGCGACGGCGAGTGCCGCATCCGTGCCCGAAGTGCCCGCGAAGGCGGTGAAGGTGATGAAGACGCTCGGCACCGCGAAGCCGCGCTACCTCCGTCCCGGCGACGTCCTCGACATGCCCGGCATTCCCGCCGGCGCGGTGCGGGTGCACGTGCTTGGACCACCAACGGATCATGCGTCGCTCTATCGCAAGGATCCCAAGAAAGGTGAGAGCTACGATCCCGCACTGGCCAATGCCAGCCGCATGGCCGCCATTCTTGCGCGTGCGGCTGACCGCCCGTCAGGCGACATTGCGGCGGCTGAACGCGAGTATCCCTTCAATGTCGAGCATCGGCGTCTCGAATCGCCTGATCAGTCAACGGCGTTGATCGAGATGCAGCGCCGGTATCGCAACGCCGATACCGCATGGCGCACCATCGACGACGACTGGATGCAGCAGGCCGAGAGCCTCGCGCTCTACCTCAACGACTTCACGAACAACTCCAGCTTGGTCCTCGCGTTGGAGCTCGTGGAGAGCGGCAAGGTGCTGCTGTTTGCGGCGGATGCGCAGACCGGCAACTGGGCGAGCTGGAAGGACATCGTGTGGGAGCATGGACATCCCGGCACCAGGAGCCTGCTCGAGCGCACCGTGCTTTACAAGGTGGGCCACCACGCCAGTCACAACGCGACGCTGGTGCAGGCCTTCGAGGAGATGGGCGGTGCCGATCTGTGCGCGATCATTCCCGTGAACAAGATGGATCCGAACATCACCAAGAAGAATGGCTGGAAGATGCCCGCGAGCAAGTTGTTCAAGCGTCTCGTCGAGCGGACGGAAGGGCGGACGTTGCAGATGGACAATGACAATCCGGCGTCGTGCGACCTCTCGTCGGCCACGGTCAAGGCGGCGTGGAAGCGGGCCGGCCTTGCGCCGGTCGTCACGCCGATGGCCGTGGAGCTGGAGATCAAGTGATGGGGCCGTCACACAAGCTGTTGGGCTCCATAGTTGGGAGGACCTATTTCCGTTGAGCGTCAACCATTTCTGCAGTGCCATTGTCAACGATGGATGCCAATCCGCCTCCGCCGCGCCACACACATTGCGCTCCTTGGAGCGCTCGTGCTGCCCCCCATTGCACGCGCTCAAGACCCATCGCTGCGTATCCCGCCGGGCGCGCAGCTCGTCCGCGGCCTGCCCTCCGGCATCGAGATCGCCGGCCTGTCGCCACACGACACTGCCACGCTCGACGCATGGCGACGCGTGATTGTCCGCGGCCCTGGTGATCACACCGACACCCTCACCCTCAGGGCCTCCGGAACATTCGCTGCTGTCACAAGCGGCAACGTGCACATCGACAGCACCATCCCCATCAGGGGCACCTGGAGCCGCGTCGACCCCTACGCGCTGCTGTGGAGCATGCAGAAGACCGATACCGCAATCACCCTGTTGCCGGGCCGCATCTTTCTCAGACTCTCCTCGCGCGGCCACACCGTCGACTCGGCCACACTCACCATGCGCACCGCTCCCACCGGCATCGCCGGCCGCTGGGTCCAGGGGGATGGTTTTGCCGGCGCCTTCGCCGCACCGGCATCCAGCGGAATGCATCCGGCCATCATACTTCTCCATGGCAGTGAAGGCGGCGACACCACCACCGCGCGCGCACTCGCCGAGTCATTCGCGGCGCAGGGCTATGCGGCGTTTGCGCTTACATACTTTGCCTTTGGCGGCAGAATCCCCGGCATCCCCACCGCGCTCGTGAACATTCCGGTGGGCATGGTGGATCAGGTCCGCAACTGGATGGGCGCGCAGCCCGCCGTCGACACCAGCCGCACCGCACTCTGGGGCGGCTCCAAGGGTGGCGAATTCGCGCTGCTCATCGCATCACGCCGAACCTGGCCGCGGGCGGTCGTGGCATGTGTGCCCAGTGACGTGGTATGGACCGGCTTTGGCCGAACGCCGGGGCTTGGCGAGCGCCTGTCCTCGTGGAGCGATAGCGGCTCGGCGCTTCCATTCATTCCCTACGACCGGTACGACGACGCACTCTCCGACCGCGTGACCGCGCGCATCGTCCACGACAGGAGCCGCGCGCTCTTTGCCGACAGCGTGTACGCCGCCATCATCCACCTCGAACGCTCACGCGCACGCATCCTCATGCTCGGCAGCGATCGCGATGAGGTGTGGCCGTCCGGATCGATGGTGCGCGCGCTCGCCGACACCATGCGCGCCCATGGCAAGGCAGAGCAGGCCGAAGCACACACCTATCCCATGGCCGGCCACGGTATCTGCGGCACCGGCTCCAGCATGTCGTTCCAGTTCGAGCGTACCCATGCGACGGACGCGCCGCCCGATGCCGCCGCGACGGCCGCCGCGGCCGCCGATGCATGGCGGCGGACGGTCGATTTTCTACGTAGCGCCCTGCGTTGAGCCGGCTTGGATTACGGTTAGTGGCGTTGTCGTCCTGAGCGCAGCGGGGGACTGCGCGTCCGCATGAAACAGGTCGCCAGAGTCCGCGCACTGGACAAAGGACCAGCTCATTCCGTCTGCGACGGATTTGAGCTCCGCTCTTTCCGTTCGATACTGCGTCGCTCCGACGGCCGGCTCTCCGAGCCATGGTATGCATGGAGCAGCGCATTCAACGCGCTCGTGCAGCGTGACGACTGCTCCATCGCCTGCGGGTACAAATCACCCGCGCGATAACATCCGGCAATGCGCATCGCGAAGAGAATCGTCTCTGGCAGAAGCCGGCGTCGTCGTGCCTCCCGCGCGAGCACCCGCGCCACCGCGACGAGTGCATCGCGGTGCGCCTCACCGTGATCCACGAAACGGTGCTGCACGTCGCAGAACTCGAGCATCTCGGGCGAGAACGCAAGGTTCTTCGCCGCCTCGAGCCGTTGTGCGGCGCTGTCGCGCTCCATCATGTCCCGGTGAGGGAACAGCGGTCGGGCCGGCCAGTCGTGAGCATCAACGAATACTGGCCAGGATGCCGGCGAATCGCCACGTCCACGTGGTGTCGCGCGATCGTGGCCAGCCAGGCGCTGGCGTGGTGATGCATCCACCGAGGCATCATATGATGTATATTTCATGCATCCCACGACGCAGGACACAACCATGCGCACGACGCTGAATCTCGACGACGCCCTCCTTCAGGAAGCGCATCGCCTTACCGGTCTCGAGGAGCGCACGGCGCTCATTCACGAAGGTCTTCGTGCGCTCATCGCGCGCGAAAGCGGCAGGCGGCTCGCCCAGCTGGGAGGATCCCAACCTCACGCGCGCCCCATACCAAGACGTCGTCCCGGCACGCCATGATTCTCGCCGACACGTCCGTATGGGTCGAGCATTTCCGTCGAGGCGACCGCCGGCTCGCTGCCGCGCTCGAGGACGAACGGGTGCTCATGCATCCCTTCGTCCTGGGTGAGCTCGCATGCGGAAACCTGCACAACCGGAGCGAAGTGCTGCATCTCCTGATGCAGCTGCCTGCTGCCCACATTGCATCCGACGACGAGGTGCTTGCGTTCATCGAGCGTCGCGGGCTCGCGAGTCGCGGTATCGGGCTGGTCGACGCCCATCTCCTCGCATCATCGGTGCTCACTCCTTTCGCGCAGCTCGTGACGCTCGATCGCCGGCTCGCCCGCATCGCTGCAGAACTGTGTGTGGCGTAGCAGGTATCTCCCGACAGCCGTCCTGCGGGATGACCGTTCAATACTGTCATCCCGCAGGCGCGCAGCATCTGTCGGGAAATTGGATGTACGCCCATTTGGCTATACCGGCCAGCCCAGTATCTCCCGACAGTCGTTCGCTTCGCTCCCTCCTGCGGGATGACAGTCGTCATGTCGCAGTGCTGTCATCCCGCAGGCGCATAGCATCTGTCGGGAAATTGGATGTACGCCCATTTGGCTATGCCGGCCGGTCCAGTATCTCCCGGCAGTCGTTCGCTTCGCTCCCTCCTGCGGGATGACAGTCGACATGGCCGCAGTACTGTCATCCCGCAGGCGCGTAGCGCCTGTCGGGAAATTAGTTGTACGCCTATCTGACTACGCCCCTGCGGGATGACAGGCCACGATAGCCCACCCATTGTCATCCCGCAGGCGCGCAGCGCCTGTCGGGAGATTGGCTGCCGACCACCGGCCCAAAATGGCCCCAAGACCTGTCCCACCCCATCCGCGCCTTACGGCGAAATGATCTTTCCCGTCTCCGCCCCCTCCACGCTCGCCACATAGGCGCGCGCCACCACCTCCGCCGTGAGTCCCCAGCTCGGATCCTGCCCCATGACAGCGAGCGTCTCGCTCACCCACGGCGGACTCACCACATTGACGCGAATTCCCCGCGGTGCCTCCAGCGCCGCCGCGCGCCCGAACCCCTCCACCCCCGAGTTCACGAGACTGATGGCGGCGCTGTTCACCATCGGCTGCGTGGCCAGCACACCGCTGGTGAGCGTGATGGAACCACCGTCCGCGACCGACGCAAAGCCATAGCGCGCAACGTTCACCTGGCCCATGAGCTTGTCATGCACACTCGACTCGAAGTCCGCGTCGGTGAGCTCGGCAAGCGGCTTCCACGCGCCGCCCCCGGCCGCGCAGATGATCGCGTCGACCGTCCGGACGCGCTTCAACAACGCGTGAATCGACGCGGCGTCGGTGATGTCGACCGTTTCCGCCGCCCTGCTGCGGCTCGCACCGATCACGTCGTGCTGCGAGAGCGCCGAAGCGATCGCGCTGCCGATGGTGCCCGTGGCACCGATGAGGAGAATTCGCATGATGAATGATACCGAACGGCCTAAAGTCCGCTATCCAAACTGCTGCACGCTCAAGGCACCAGGGTAACGTTGGTATTCGGTTGACTGATGATGCCCACGCCATTCGCCTTCATCGCAATGGCGTACAGCAACACAGGCCCCACCGTGCCCAATTCCGCCGGCGGATCAAAGCCCGGCAGGGTATAGGTCCACGTCCTCGAAACACCGCCAATATCGGTGATCGTGGGGCTGCTCACGCAACCCACCTGCACCAGATCACCCACCGGCATTCCGGGCACCGCCGCATTCGCGGATGCGCTCACCCGGTAGTAGAAACACACCTGCGCCGCAGGCACCACTGCGTTCTGCGCATTGGGTGAGGTGAACTCCAGGGCCGCAGCAAGTGTCGTCGCACGTGCATTTGTCCCGGCACCGTTGGAGAGCGCCACCGGCGCATTGACCTCGTGAATCGTGCTGAAATCAACGCCCGCCGTGAACCCGGGAGCCGACGTCAGGTTCGCCGCGGGCACTGTAGCGGTGCTTGGCACGGAGACGAGGTTCGCCGCGTCCACGGCACGTGCGGTGAGGGTCTGCGCCCGCCCGCTGTCCGCGGTGGTGAACGCGACCGGCGCTCCCGAGCCGATCGTTCCCTGCAGCTGGGTGATGAAAAACGGCACGGCCCCGTTGATGACCGTCGATGTCACGCGTGTCGCGTCGAAATTCGGACCGTAGGTATCGGCTGCGTAATACAACGTCGTCCCGCCGGACGCGGCGGAGTACGTCACCTCCAGGCTCGACGACCGGAGGTCGACATTGTCCGTTGCCGAGCTGCTGAACGACGTGGGTTGTCCACCTACGAGGAACTGTGGTATCGAAATGCCCCCCGCCAGGGGTGCGGTGTTGTCGAGCAGGTACGTCCGCGTGATGGGAATAGACAGGTTGCCCGCCTGGTCCACCGACGAGGCCACGAGCGTGTAATACGCCTGGAGCGCCCGGTCATTGTCGATGACGACGCTTGCTCCACCCAGACTTCTGCAGCCATTCGCCGCTGTGCCGGCATAGGAGACGCA
This sequence comes from Gemmatimonadota bacterium, assembly GCA_028287285.1. Lineage (GTDB taxonomy): Bacteria > Gemmatimonadota > Gemmatimonadetes > Gemmatimonadales > Gemmatimonadaceae > AG11. The sequence goes on along the minus strand of JAQBPY010000124.1, from coordinate 12,831 downwards.
GTTGGCGGCCGTGGACGCCGTGGAGAAGTTGCGGTACACCTGATATTGCACCATGGCGTTGATCACGAAGCCCGACGTGGAATCCTGGAACGTGAATGAGTCCGTCGTGCCCGTCGTGATGATTGTATGATCGTCAGGACCGCCCGTCTGCGCGATGGTCGGAATATCGGTGTCCACGCCGAAGAACCCGTCGGCTCGGCTGGCACCGGGCGCACTAACCAGATCCTTGCAGCTCACGTTGCCGATCTTGTCGGTCCAGAAGGCGCGCGCGCGGTACACCGAACTGCCCTGCACGGGCATGGTGCGAGGTACGTCTGCACCGGTGGTCACGATGGTGAACGCGGCCCGCGAGCACGCGGTGGGACCCACGCCAAAGGTCGGCAAATAACCGTAATTCACATTTCCGGGAAGTGACGGCTGCGTCGAGAGCGCATACCCCACCGCCGCCGTTACGCCTCCCGTCCCACTACCTTCCACCGCCGCGGCATCCACCGATGTCCCAAGGCCGCTCGCAAAGACGTACGCCGGGTTGATGAAGTTGGTAGGAGTGACGATCATCCCACCCGAAGGATTGTTGAACGACGAGGCAGGCGCGAGGGGAGCGGCGTTGTCCACGCGAATCGTCGCAGAGGGATTCGCACTCGTGAGTGCGGAGACGCCGCCGGCAATGGTGCTCGAGGTCACGGTCACCACATCACCCGTGGCCGGTGACGTGTACTGCGCAATGCTCGACGCCGCATGCGGCTGGCCGCTCGCGACGACCGTGGCCGAAAACACCACCGTGAAGGTCTGCGTGCCGGCAGCCGGCGTTACCCCGGAAAATGGGAACCCCCCGGCGAAGGAGCCGCTGATCGAGGCAAGGGGAGGCAGGCTCTGGTAGTTCACAGGCGCAATGACTGCCGTGAGGTCGCCAGACCGGTACGTCTGCCCATTCACGGCACTCACCGCCGATGGTCCGGTCAGGGCCACGGCAAAACGGAAGATGTTCGGGTTGTTCAGTGTGAGCGGCAGGTAGCTCGCCGACACCGCGCCAAACGTTGCCTTGAGCGTGCAGTTGCCGTTCAGGAAGATGGGCGTGGCCGACGTGGTGTCCGTGACCGCAGCGCCGCCCACCACCGAGCCCGTAGCCGCCGTATTGAAGGACAGCACCACCAGTGACGGAATCGTGACGGTTCCGTACGACTGCTGGGCAACGATCACATCGCTGGACGCGGGCGCATTGGGTGCGCAGTTCTGGATCAGGCGCAGGGTGCCCGCCGGACCGGTCACGAGAAGGCCGACGTCGATCGGGCCAGCCACATTCGCCAGGTTGGCAAGTGAGCCGCCCTGCACCACGTTCTGGAATGCGAGCGACGGTGCCGACTGCACAAGGATGGTGACGGTCACTTGCGCGCTGTGCCCACCCGCGCTCGCCGACACCGTGACCGTGCCCGCCGATACGCCCGTCACGGTGCCGTTCGCGTTGACGACTGCCGTGGAGGGATTGCTGCTCGACCACGTGATCGGCGCGCACCCGGAAAGATCCACGCTGCCCGCATCGCGTGCGACGGCCGTCAACGGTGTCGACTGGCCCGGCGTGATCGTTGGTGCACCGGACGTGATGGCCACGCTCGAGACCACCGGTGCGACACCGACTGTCGTGCTCACACGCACCGCCGCACTCAATCCCACACTGAAGCGCGCAATCTGCTGCGCATCGATGATGTTGACGTTCGCGTCGGCGTTCACGTCGCCGAAATTGGCAATGCTGGCGCCACTCGCCACCGACAGCCCCACACTGAACCGCGCGATCTGCTGCGCGTCGATGACGTTGACGGCGTTGTCGCCGTTCGCGTCGCCCCAGAAGCCCAACGGGCCAACACAGACGTCCTGGCCCCGCGTCAGGAGCAGCGACAGCACACTTGCGCCGCCCTCATCGCCCGCCGCACTCGGCGACAGCAGCACCCGTGTGCCGCCACTTGTGGCCGAGCTGGTGAAGTACATGGTCGCCATCGTGAGGCCGGACGTCGTTCCCGTGGCGTTGAAGAGCGACAATGTTGTCGACCCGTTGGCCGCGCTGGCCAGCGAAGACGTCAGCGTTCCAAATGATCCCGCCGTCACCGAATCGAGCGACAACCGCGCCTGCCCCCACGTGACCGTGGTGGTGAGCGCCGCGAGGTTGGTACCCCCCGTCGCGCCGCTCATGTCGATCACAATGGGTACGGCCAGCTTGACGGAAGGAGCCACCTGTGTCGTGGCGCTGGCACCGGCCTGTAGCGTGATGCGTCCCTGCGCGTGTAACACCGACGTAAACGCAGACATGGCGAGCAGGCACAGAAGCGCACGGCGTGCGCAGGGGAGTGTCGGCATGGGGCGGGTGGGGGGATCGCGCACCTGGGTGCCAGGGGAGCGCCGAAGGTGCCCAATGTACGCATTTGCGCCAAAATGCACAGCCCGCCTCACCGTGATGAACCGCTCCCGACCGCCCAGGATTAACTTCAGAGCAATGACCGACAACCCCCTCATCGTCCAGAGCGACCTTACCATCCTCGTCGACGTCGCCGCCCCACGGTACTTCGAGGCCCGCGACGCACTCGCCCAGTTCGCCGAGCTGGTCAAATCGCCCGAGCACATTCATACATACAGGGTCAGCCCCCTCAGCATCTGGAATGCCTGCGCGGCCGGCGTCGACATCGCCAGCATCACCGGCGCCCTCGAGGAGTTCTCCCGCTATGTCGTTCCCGCCAGCGTCCTCACGCAGGTCCGCGACTTCGCGAACCGCTTTGGCCGCGTCCGCATCGAGCGCGACGACACGGGCGAGCTGTACATGCATGTGGACGAGCTGCTCCTCGCCGAACAGCTGGTGCGCAGCAAACAGTTGGCGCCGCTGCTGGCCGATCGGGTCGACCACACGGTCTTCCACATCCAGCCCGGCGACCGCGGCAAGGTCAAGCAGGCCCTCATCAAGGCCGGCTTTCCCGCCGAAGACATTGCTGGCTACGCCACCGGCGAAGCACTGGACATCAAGCTGCGCGACATCACGCGCACCGGCCTGCCATTCGTGCTCAGAGACTACCAGATCAACGCGGTCGACGCCTTTTACGCAGGCGGCACCAACCGCGGCGGCTCTGGGGTCATCGTGCTGCCCTGCGGCGCCGGCAAGACCATCGTCGGCATGGCCGCCATGAGCCAAGTGCAGACCTCCACGCTCATCCTCACCACGAGTGTCACTGCCGTGCGACAGTGGATCGCGGAGCTCATCGACAAGACCACCATTCCCGGCGACATGATCGGCGAGTATTCGGCGACGACGAAAGAAGTGCTGCCCGTTACCGTGGCCACGTACCAGATGCTCACGCACCGCACGAGCAAGGACGCGCCGTTCACGCATCTCGCGCTCTTCGACGAGCGCAACTGGGGCCTGATCGTCTACGACGAAGTACATCTGCTGCCCGCACCGGTCTTCCAGATTACGGCCACCCTCCAGGCCCGCCGACGCCTGGGCCTGACCGCCACGCTCGTCCGTGAAGACGGCCGCGAAGACGACGTCTTCGCCCTGATCGGCCCCAAGAAAGCCGACGTCCCGTGGAAAGTCCTGGAGCGCCAGGGTTGGATTGCAACGGCCATCTGCACCGAAGTACGCGTTCCTCTCGCGGACGAATCGCGCATGCCGTACGCCGTGGCCGAACAGCGCAACAAGTTCCGCATCGCGTCGGAGAGCATGGCCAAGACGCAGGTGGTGCGCGACATCCTCGCCAAACATCCCGACGAGCCCGCGCTCATCATCGGCATGTACGTCGACCAGCTTGCCGTGCTTGCCGACGAGCTGGACACGCCGCTCATCACGGGCACCACGCCGCAACCCAGGCGCGATCAACTCTACGGCGATTTCAAGAGCGGCAAGCTCAAGGCGCTGATCGTCTCCAAGGTGGCCAATTTCGCCATCGACCTGCCCGATGCATCGCTCGCCATCCAGGTGTCGGGCACCTTCGGCTCACGCCAGGAAGAAGCCCAGCGGCTCGGCCGCATCCTCCGCCCAAAACAGGGCGCGAACCAGGCGCACTTCTACAGCATCGTCACGGCCGACACCGTGGAGCAGGACTTCGCCCTCAAGCGCCAGCTCTTCCTCTGCGAGCAGGGCTACGAGTACGAGATCGCCGACGCCAGCGATTACGCCGCCGCATGAAGTTGTTCGACGTGAGCTGGACCGATGTCCTCACCGACCTGCAACGCTGGAACGCGCTGTCGTACGGCGCACGCCACGCGCTGCTCGAGGAGCTGACGACACACGGCTACATCATGGCGGAAAAGTTCGGCGCGCATCTGGACGAAGTGATGACGTCCGGCATCGCCGTCCTCGAAGCCGGCGGCACGCGCCTGCGCATGAGCGACGAACATCGCGCGCTCATGAAGGTGCTGCGCTCGATGGACCGGCATCCGGTGTTCGACGAAACCACCCCCGCGATGCTCACCCAGTACATGGACGAGCACTTCAGCGCGCAGGACATCGAGATCCTCGGCACACATTCGCATGGGCATTCGCGCGTGCTTCGCACGTCGATGATGGCACGCGTGGCGTTTGCCGGATGGGTGAGCGAGCTCCTCGACGCCGACACCGACGGCGCGCGCATCGCGTGGGCCAGCGCCGTTGGCCGACGGCCGGAATCGATGCACTCGGCGCGCGGTCTCGCCACACTCGCCACGCTGCATGCGCTCGCAAAATCACTGCTGGCATCGCCCAACGGCATTCCGTTGCGCGAGCTCGCCACGCACGATCTCCCCATGGTCGCCGACGCCATCTTTCTTGGCCTCGACACACTGGTGCTGTTCGTCGGCATGCGGAAAAAGGACCTCGAGCCCATGATCGGGCTGTGGCCCAACGCCGTGCACGAGCTCACGCGCCCACCCGCGCCAACGCCGTCGTTCGTGGAGCCCGTGGAGCAGTTCACGCTCGCCGTGCAGATGGAGGACATGACCACGGTGCTTGCCTCGGTCGTGGCTGCGCCGGTGCGTCTGCGCGGCAGCGACTACGCCGTGTTCGCGCGCGAGCGCGCGACCATCGAAGCACGCATGGTGCCCATTCCCGAGTGGGCGCGCGACTATACCCAGCATCCGCAGTTCAATCGAGTGGACGTTGCGGTACGCGAGCTCGATACCCACAGGTTCATCCGCATCGCCCAGCACGAGGGCAGCCCCCACATCCTGCCAACCCCCGCCGGAGCAAAGTGGCTGTCGCTCACGCCGCACGATCGTGTCGCGTCGCTCGTCGATCCCATTCGCAAGTCGAAGGACACGAACCCCCTGGGCGGTTACAACACGCCCGATGCGGCCCGCTTCTTTCCCTTTGCCCTGCCGTATCATCACACGCCCAGGTTTCTGCGCCTGCGCGAGCGGCTCGTGCGTGCATTCATGCAGGCGAGCGAGGGCTTCATCGTGCTCGAGGATTTTCTCGTGCACGCGGAGCGCGAAGCGAATCCGCTTCTCGACGTCGGCGAATCGGAGGCGCGCGAGCTGCGCCATTCCATCCAGGTGCCTGGCGGCGATCAGCGCCAGATCTATCGCGAGCTGTGGCGCTCGTCGCTCGACGAATTCTTCATGGTGCGCCTCATGGGCCTCGGCGGCGCCATCCTGGGCCGCACGAGCACCGGCGAGTTGTGCTTCACGCTCACCGACGTGGGGCAGTATCTCCTCGGTACCGAGAAGAAGTTCACGTATGGGTCCAACGAAAGGCCCGACGTCGTGGTCCAACCGAATTTCGACGTCGTCTTTCTTGGCGTGGCACACGGCACCGAAGCCATGTTCTCGCGCTTCGCCGAGCGGGTGGGTATCGCACCCGGATTGACCTTCAAGCTCACGCGCGAGTCCGTGCTGCGTGCCGCCGAACAAGGTGCCACCGCCGACCAGGTCGTGAAGGTCCTGCGTGATGCGAGCAGCAAGGCACTGCCAAAGAACGTGGTGCGCGAGATCGAGGGGTGGATGGCGAACGTTCGCCGCGCACGGTTGCGCACCATGCATGTGATCGAGTGTTCGGACGCCGAGTCGGCCGATCGTGCCATGGCCGCACTGGGTGCTGCCGCTCGGCGCCTTACGCCGATGTTGATTGAAGTATCCGCCGCGACGACCACTGCGCGAACCGCGATGACCAAGCGACTGCGCGCCGCTGGCGTGTTCCTGACAGCTCCCTAGGCTGGCTCGTCAGTTACCCTAAATGTCATTCCAATGTCATCCCGCGGTCGCGGAGCACTGTCATCCCGCAGTCGCGGAGCGACTGTCGGGACATTCCATCCCCACCTTTTGCCAATCCCGCTAGCAAACAAATTGAACCCACCCCATCACCCGTGCTTGCCGCCGCTCTGAAGCGACAGTAGAATCGGCGATGCTCACCAAGCTCGCCATTGCCGTTGTGCTCGCCACTCCTCTCGGCGCGCAAGCAACCGTGCATGGGACGGTATTCGACAGCGTCACAGGAAAACCCCTCACGGGCGCGGTCGTCACCGTCGTCAACGTACGTGACCCAGCGTCTACAGCTCGCAGCGCCACATCGGATTCCGTTGGCCGGTATGCGATCAACGACGTGAAACCGGGCGCATACGTCATCGGGTTCATCCATCCCACCCTGGACTCGCTCGGCCTCGAGCCAATCACGCGACGCATCACCACCGCAGCCGCGCCCCTGTTGGCAAACCTCGCGGTACCGAGCGGCAGAAGCATTCACGATACCTTCTGCAAGGCGAGCGACACCACCGGCGCATTGATTGGCCACCTTCGTGATGCCACGTCGCAGTTACCCGTCGACGGCGGCAAGGTCATCGCCCAGTGGTCGCAGATCGGCTTTGCGAATGGCCAGCTCGCCCGCACGCTGCCAACGTACGTCGTCACCACCAACGCCGAGGGGTGGTTCGCCGTGTGTGGTGTGCCGGTGTCCACGTCCGTCGCGGTGCAGGGCGTCAGCGGCACTGACAGCACCGGCACATTGATGATCGAGGTGCCTGCCCACGGAGTCCTTCGACGTGAGCTCTTTACATCGAAGGCGGAGATTGTCGCGACAACTCCCGTCGACTCGGTTCCCGTGGAACATCTGCGTCGCGGAACTGGCCGCGTTACCGGTGTTGCGCGCGATGCGGCATCCGGCAAGCCTTTAGGCGGCGTTCAACTGACCGTGGCGGGCACTGGCATCAGCACCACCGCCAACGACGCCGGCATGTTCACGCTCGCCAATCTGCCACTGGGCACACAGACCCTGCTTGCACGAAAGGTCGGCTACGTCCCCGACGAGCGTGCGGTTGATCTCCTTGCGAATACACCTGCGAGCGCCGAGCCGTCGCTGGTGACGATCAAGGCGCTACTCGACACGGTCAAGGTCGTGGGCAAGCGCGTGTACAGCAGCGATCGCAATGGCTTCAATCGCCGGTTCAAGGCGGGTACCGGCCGCTACTTCGATGCCGACATGATCGACAAGATCCACCCGTTCCAGACGAGCGACCTCTTCAACCGGGTACTGTCGGTCAAGGTAGTCCAAAACGGGTTCGACAGGGTGATCAGCATGCGCGGCGTGTTCAAAGGTGCGTGCACCCCCAACGTCTACGTCGACGGATTTCCGTATCGCTCCTTTACCGCATCCGACCTCGACAACATGGTGCGCCCGGAGGCCGTTGCGGGCATCGAGATCTATGATTCCCCCGCCCAGGCACCCGCCCAATATTCCAATCCATTCTCGGAATGTGGGAGCATCGTCATCTGGACCAAGCGGTAGCCGTCGCCGCGAAGTACATCAGTTGCCGTTAGCGAAGCCATTGAGAATCGTTCCCAGCAGTCCACCATTCTGCTGCCCTGGCGCCGCCGCTTCCTGATGTTTGGCCAGCGCGCGCAGCACGAACGGAGCGAGCAGAATGAGCAGCTTGCCCACCTTGCCTGAATCCATCCCCGTCGCCTGCTGGACATCAGTGTGTACGGCGTCGTGATGCTGCCCAAGGATGCTGCCGAGTATTCCGCCAAGTCCTTCGGGCGCGCTCATCGCGTTCTGGAGTGCGCTCGCCCCCAGTGGTTGCTGTGCCGTTTGCGCCATGCCTCCCACCATCGTCGGCAACGCCGCTTGAATAGCCTGCTGCGTGGTGTCAGGATCGGTACCAAGCTGCTGCGAGATGTTCTGGACGACGTCGGGGGTGAGGTGTTGCTGCACAAGGTCGATGAGACTCATGCGCCCACGTTCTCCTTGTTGGGCTCCGCGTCGTTGCCATCGCCCTGTGCCGTCGACTTCCCGCTGCCGCTTTCGGATCCACGCGCGGGCGAATCTCCGTCGCGCTTTTCACCCGTGGGCGACGTGAGCTCCGTATACGGCATGCTCGTATTGGTGGCGCCGATCTTTTCATCTTTGCTCTGGTGGTCCGCCATGAGGTGCCCCCGTTGATTGGTGTTTTGCCCTTCCGCTCTCAGGCAAACCGAGTGCCGCGTTGGCCCACCTGTCCAGCGAGCGGCCCCGCACTTGCCTTGCATCATATCATCCCGCAACGGAGAGCCCCTGTATGAGCATTTTTGGAAGCCTGATGGCCAAGATCATGGGCCACGACGCCCGTAAGCAGGAAGCGGACGTCAACGCCACCGCCCCGGAAACGGCGCCCGCCGCTGCGACACCGGCGGCCGCACCCGTTGCTGCCGACGAGCCCGTCGACGTGGAAGCTGTGCTGACGACGATGGCCTCCGACAACAAGCAGACCCTCGATTGGCGCCACTCCATCGTGGATCTCATGAAGCTCGTGGGCATCGACAGTGGCATCGCCAACCGCAAGCAGCTCGCCCAGGAACTCGGCTACACCGGTAGCACCGACGACAGCGCCACGATGAACATCTGGCTGCACAAGCAGGTCATGAGCAAGCTCGCCGAGAACGGCGGTATCGTGCCCGACAGCCTGATGGCCTGATGTGACTCAGAGCTGAGCGGCAAGCCAGTCGGTCACTTCGTCGATTACCGCCGGAGGAGGCCAGTGGCCGCCGCTGTACCAGCGCAGTTCCTTCGGTTCCTGCGCGTGCTCGAACAGCGTTTTCGCCCATTCGGGCTTGATGGTGCGATCGCCGCGGCCGTTCATCATCAGCAGCGGACGTCCATGGAGTGCGCGCACCGCCTTTTGCGGATTCACCGCGGCGCGCACGATGCGTTCCATCGGCATGTCCTGCGGCAGGTCGCCGCCCGCCACGAGTGCCACCGCGCGCACTTCGTCACTGCGGGCCGCGAGAAACAGCCCAAGGTAGGCGCCAAGGGAATAGCCGCCAATCGCGATTCTCCGTGCGTCCACGTCGGGATGCGCCGCCAGATATTCGAGTGCAACCGCCGCTTCATGCATCGCGAGCTTCCAGAGCTTGATGAGCGCCATCGGATTCTCCATCGAGATGTTCTGGAGCGCGCGCTCGCGTGCTCCGTGCGACGGCAGATCAATGGCGAGTGATGCGACACCTCGGGCGAAGAGCGCGGTGCCGATGGACTCGGCCATTCGCTCCTTGTGCGAGCTGAAGCCATGAAGGAGCAGGACAGCCGGCACCGGTGACGCCGAGCTCGGCACCTGGAGAATGGCGGGAACGTGCTCGTCACGGTCGACGTCGATGTCGAACCGCTGTTGTGCTTTCAGTGTGCGCATGATGTCCACAAGCGCATGATCCAGACCCGCGCGCCGGGTACGCGTGTTGCAAAAGAATCAGCATCTCCCAATGCGAGGTTCATATGACGGCCAGCAATCGCGGCGTGCCGCGCGCGGATCATGTCCCGGCAAAAGAGCAGGAAGAATCAATCCGGATGCAGGAGAGCGAGCCGGCCGACGCAACCGGCGGCGATAGTGCTGTAAGGCGCGGTCACGGGGCGCATGGTACCGGCGACGATCGCGAGGAGCGTCTCGACGCGTCAAAGCCGGAACCTGATTTCACCAGTGGCAGCGACCGCGGTGGCAGCGATGCGTGGGGCAGTGAGCGCTCGGGCGGCTCATCGTTCGACAAACGGTCGCCGGATAAAGGCGGCAAGTCCTGAGTCAGGCGCCGCCGTAACGCTCCGCCTTGATGATCGCCGCAGGAATGCCCTCGTCAACGAGTGCAGTCGCCGCGGCTTCGACAAACGACGTCGCCCCGCAGACGTAGACATGGCGGGGCGCACAGCCCCATTGTTTCATCACCGATCCAAGTACGCCGCGGTCGATTCGCGTTCCGAAGTCCTCGGCGCGACGCGGCAACTCGCGCGTGATCAGGAAGATCACGCGCACGCGCGCATCCATTGCGAGCAACTCATCGCGAAAGATGACGTCCTCCCAGGTACGCGTCGAATAGATGAGGAGCGTGTCCGTTGCGGGGCGCGTGCGGAGCATGGCCATCAGCGGCGCAATGCCCGAGCCGCCCGCGATGAGCAGCAGCGGCCCTTCATCCGATTGGCGCCAGACGAAATGTCCGCCAATTGGTCCGCGCATCTCGATCTCGTCGCCCACGACTGCCACGTCGTGCAGGAATGACGACACCTCTCCTTCCGGGAGATGTTCCACCACCAGCTCCAGCAGCTCCGCGCCAGGCGCGGATGCAATGGAGTAGCTGCGTTGCGCCTGATATCCGTCTTGCGCCGTAAGGCGGATGTCCACGTGCTGTCCTGCGTCGTGATGCTCCAGCGCGACGCGAAAGAAAAAGCTCTTCACGCGCGGCGTCGTCTGCTCGATGCGCTCGATGACCGCCGTCTGCCAGATCACGGATCGTTCGTGTAGCGTTGTTCCTGCCACGGGTCGCCACGGATGTGGTAGCCACGCTCTTCCCAGAAGCCCGGCGCGTTCCACTCCACGAACCGGAACTCCGCGATCCATTTGGCGCTCTTCCACAGGTACAGGTGCGGCACGAGCAGCCGCGCCGGCCCGCCATGTTCGGCGGCAAGTGGCTCGCCGGCGTAGCGTGTAGCAATCATCGCCTGCGCGCCGCGTTGATCAGCCAGTGGAATGTTCGTGGTATATCCGTCGTAACACTTCGCGAGCACGAACTGCGTGGGCGGCGTGACTCCCCCTGCCAAGAGAAGCGCGTCGATCGTGACACCTTCCCATTGTGTGTCGAACCTGGACCACTTGGTGACGCAATGGATGTCCGCGGTGATGGGCGTGTGCGGCAGCGCCTGAAATTCCTCCCACGACCAGCTCGCCAGCACCTTGCGGTCGTGCGTGATGGCGAGCTTCCATCGCTCCAGCCGCACCGCCGGCGTGGGCCCGAGCGACAGCACCGGGAAATCCGTCGTCAGCGATTGGCCCGGCGGTAGCCGCCGGGCATCGTCGGCTTTGGGCCTACGTCCCACGAACCCTCGCGTCACCATCTCGTGCTCCCTTGAGCGTCGTGGAGTGGAAGTCTATACACCGCCCTGCTATCCCGCACGAGCTGTTGTCATCCCGCACGAGCGAACCATACGTTGTCATCCCGCACGAGCGAAGCTCGTGTCGGGACATACCACGGCCCTCCTGGCACGCCCGTCGTTGCACCACCAGCCTTGCGCCGCATAACATAGTCTCTCTATGTTAGCCGCATGCCCAAGTCAGAAATCCCGCCCGGCACCCTCGACATGCTCATCCTCCGCACACTCGCCCACCACCGCGAGCTGCACGGCTTCGAGATCGCCGAGTCCATCCGCCATACCTCGTCCAGTATCCTCAACGTCGAGGAAGGCTCGCTCTATCCCGCACTCCAGCGCATGATGGTGCAGGGCTGGCTGACCGCCGAGTGGGGCCACACCGACCAGGGCCGGCGGGCGCGCTACTACAAGCTCACGGCCGCAGGCCGCAGGCAGCTGACCCGCGAAATCAAGGACTATGAACGCGTCTCCATGGCCATCGCGCAAATCCTCAACCCGCCACGGTTCGCCACATGAGCAACCTGATCCGGCGTCTCCGGCTCTTCCTCAACCGGGACAGCGCCACGAGAGACATGCAGGAGGAAATGCGCATGCATGTGGAGCTCCGCGCCGAGCAGCTCCAGACTGCGGGAAACACGAATGCCTCGGGCGACGCGCACCGGATGTTCGGCAACCGGACACAGAAGGCCGAAGAAGCGCGCAGCGCATCGGGCCTCGGTTGGCTCGAGCACGTGATGCTCGACGTGAGGTACGCCGCCCGCCGCATCAAACAGAAACCGGCATTCGCCGCCGCCGTTATCTGCGTCATGTCGCTCGGCATCGGTGCAACCACCGCCATGTTCAGCGCCGTCGACGCGGCCATGCTGCGCCCTCTCCCCTTCGCAAAGCCCTCGGAGCTCGTGTGGCTCCGCAGCATTGCAGTACCCTTTGACCCGGGCTCGGGCGTCCACGAAGGCCCCTTCCATCGGCTCAGCGTACTCGACGTCGATGCGATGAAGGATCTCTTCGTGCAATCGGCGTCCTACGCCGCCGGTGGACTCAACGTCTCCGACGAAGATCATCCGGTGCGCGCCAACGCTGGCGTCGTGACGGCCGGCTTCTTTGCCACGCTCGGCGTATATCCCGCGCAGGGTCGCATGTTTGCGCCCGAAGAAGGCAAGCCGGGCGCGGCGCCCGTTGTCATCGTCTCCCACAAGTTCTGGCAACAGCATCTGGGCGAGCGGAACATCACGGGCGCGACACTATCTCTCAACGGCACCCGGTACCAGGTCGTGGGCGTGATGCCACGCGGCTTCGGGTTTCCAAGAGAAAGCGACCTCTGGATTCCCATGAGTGTTCCCACGACCTTCGCGACATACGGCGCATTTCGAGGATTTCTCAACAGCGAAACAATTGCGCGCCTGGCCGCGAATGTCTCACCTGGAAAAGCGGAAGCACAGATGATGGCGCGCTGGCAGCAGTCGCTGATGCCCGGCGTCACGAAGAACGATCCCAATGTCACC
>JAQBPY010000317.1 GCA_028287285.1 Gemmatimonadota bacterium | reverse complement strand
GCTTGTGGACGTCAGGCGCGCGCTGCCGGCCACTGGTCAAACGGCCTCTGCGACCTCCGTGCCGGTTTCCGTTGCACTAGCGTACTGAGCCATATTTTTCAGGGGAGAAAGACGCAAGTTTCTTATTGCGTCTTTTTCCTTTTCGCGCGAGATTTGTCCGTTCTTGCCATCCCCCTTGGCGCACGCATTTGCGTTTCGTGAGCGAACCCTTGCTCAACGCACTCACGCCCCCCGTGAGATGTCCGCAGCACCCGAATGACATGACACACGATTGCGTCGTCCACCTCCGGATGGCGCTTCGTGCAACTATTCCGCACTGGGCCTGGCTGCATCCCGCGCCGTGAACGCAGGCTCATTACAGCAGTCGTCGTTGACTGACTTCCTACCGAGGTTGTGCTGATGCGCAGGTTCTTGACGAAGTGTGCCCTTGCGTTGGGTATCGTGACGCTGGCGTGTAGCAGCGGCGACCTCACGTCTCCAGACACTACTTCGGGTGGCAGCAACAACGTGCCCACGACCGTGGTGATCACGCCGCCGTCCTCGCCGGACATCGTTGTCGGAACCACCGTGAACCTCGTGGTCGCGGTCAAGAATGCGTCCGGTCAGGACATCAACGGTCTTGTGATCGTGTGGAGCACGTCCGATGCGACGGTCGCCTCCATTACGCAGACCGGCGTGGTCACCGGCGTCAAGGTCGGCTCAGCCACCATCACGGGTACGGTGGGAACGCGCAGCGCGACGCTCGTGATGAACGTCATTCCGGTGCCCGTCAGGACGGTTGCCGTGACCCTCAAGGGCGCACTCATCGTGGGCGAAGCAGCACCTGCCGCGTTCGTGGCGTCAGATGCTTCGGGGAACGCCTTGTCGGGCCGTACGGCGGTCTGGTCGAGCCGGAATGCTGCCGTCGCCTCGGTTACGGCGGCGGGCGTCGTCACGGCGGTCAGCGTGGGCACAGCGACGATCGATGCCGTCGTGGGAGGAATCACCGGCTCTGCAACAGTGGTCGTGAACCCTGTACCGCCCGCACCCGTGAAGGCTGTCAACGTCTCCGTCAAGACGAATCTCATCGTGGCGGAAACGGTGACGGCATTCGCGAGTACACTCGATGCATCGGGTGGCGCACTGACAGGTCGCGCCGTGACATGGTCGAGCAGTAACTCCGATGTCGTGTCAGTCTCGGCGATTGGCGCCGTCACAGCCGTTGCAGCGGGGACGGCGACCATCAGCGCAACGTCCGAGGGCATTCAAGGCACGGCGACCATCGTGGTTTCCCTGCCACCTTCGGCCGTGAAGACGGTCATGGTCCGGCTCGTCGATCCAACTCCCTTTCCTGGGCTGACCAGTCAGGCCATTGCCACGACACTTGACGTCAATGGCGTTGTACTGACGGGAAAGTCCATCACGTGGTCCAGCTCGAACTCCGCCGTGGCAACCGTATCCGAGCTTGGTATCGTCACGGCAGTTTCATCGGGCGCTGCCGCCATCACGGCGACGAGCGAGGGCCAGATAGGCAGCGCGATTATCACGGTCCTTCCGCCACCGGGCGCCATCGGCACAGTGATTGTGACTGCCAATCCCCAGACCATTACTGTCGGTCATACATCGACGCTGACGGTGGTACTGCGCGATAACACCAATGCCATCGTTACGGGACACTCCATCACCTACAGTACTTCCAATCCAACGGTTGCCGTCGTCAGCGCAACGGGAATCGTCACCGGCGTTGCTCCGGGCACTGTCAGTATCTTCGCGCAAAGTGAAGGGCGTACCGGCACGGTCTCAATGGTTGTTTCGCCGGTGGCAATTTCCCAGGTGCTCGTGAACGCGTCCTCGCTCACCGTTCAACCGCTGCTTTCCACCCAAGCTTCCGCAACAACTCGAGACGCGGATAACAACGTGCTCACCGGTCGCACCGTGACCTGGGCAAGTTCAAATCCGGCCGCGGCCATCGTAAGTACCACTGGTCTCGTCACTGGCGTTGCTTCGGGAACAACGTCCATTACGGCGACAAGTGAGGGCATCAGCGGGAGTGTGACCATCTCGGTACCGCCGGTTGCCACGGTCAACGCCACGGCCGTCAACACCATTCGGCAACCCGGCCAGACCACTCAGGCGACCGCCAGTCTCCTGGACGCCGCTTCCGTCGTTGCCGTCAACCGATCGGTCACTTGGTCGAGCAGCAACCCGGCCGTTGCGACTGTGAATAGCAGCACTGGACTCGTGACGGCTCTTGGCCCTGGCACCACGAACATCCAGGCTGCCAGCGAAGGCATCACCGGTTTCGTGGTGATCACCGTTCCGCCCGTTGCCACGATCAACGTCACCGCAGTCGCGACGATCCTCCAGCCAACGCAGACGACACAGGCCACGGCAGTCCTTCTCGATGCCTCGGCAGCCGTTGCAACGAATCGCACCGTGACGTGGTCGAGCACAAACCCCGCCGCCGCCACGGTGAGTGCGAGCGGACTCGTGACGGCCGTTGCATCCGGCACCACGAGCATCAAGGCGACGAGCGAAGGAATCAACGGCTCGGTAACGGTGACCGTCCCGCCGGTTGCGACGGTCGTGGTCACGGCATCGGCCAACAACCTGCTCCTGAACGGCACATCGCAGATGACCGCCGTACCAAAGGATGCGGGCAACAACGCCCTCACGAATCGCTCGGTGACATGGACCAGCGGCACGCCGGCCGTTGCGACGGTCTCGTCCACCGGCCTCGTAACCGCGCACCAACTGGGCACGTCGATCATCACCGGTACGGTTGAAGGAATTGCTGGAAACTTCATCATCACGGTCATCGCTCCGGTGGGAAGCATTGCCGTGAGCTCCACGGCGAACGGCCTGCTGCTCGGCCAGTCCGCCAACGTCTCCGCGCTCATCCTCGATACCTTCGGGGTGCCGGTCACCACGATCCCGCCCGTATGGAGCTCGAGCAATCCCGCCAAGGCAACAGTGACGCAAGGCGGCGTGGTCACCGCGGTAAATGGCGGAACGTTCGCCAACGTGCTCATCTCCGCCACGGCTGGCGGCGTCACGTCGTCGACCAGTATCGCGGTCACGGGGCACATGCCTGAAGTCGTGCCGAACCTGCCCACGTTCATGAACACGGCAGCGCCCGCCGCACCAGACGTGGGCGGCACGATCATCAACGTCAACTCCAGCGCACAGCTCACGGCTGCCCTCGCGACCGCAAACCCCGGCGACGTGATCCAGCTGGCCAACAACATCCTCTACACGGGCAATTTCCTGTTGCCCAACAAGGGCAGCGTCACCAAGTGGATTACCATCAGGCCGGCGAACTTCGCAAGCCTGCCGGCCGAAGGCACGCGCATGACACCGCTCATTGCCGCCTCGCTCAACCTTCCCATGATTCGCAGCCCGAACAGTGAAGGCGCCTTCAAGACGGCGGCCAGCGCAAATCACTATCGCATCATCGGGCTCGACATCGGGCTCGCCACGAGCCAGAACCAGATCTACTCGATCGTCGCATTCGAGTCTGCCACGGGCCAGAACACGCTGGCACAGGTGCCGCATGACCTCGTGCTCGATCGCTCCTGGGTGCATGGAAACGCCGTGCAGACGGTGCGGCGTTGTGTCGTCATCAACTCCGGCTCCACGGCGATCATCGATTCCTACCTGAGCGACTGCCACGAGCTGGGATCGGACTCGCAGGCCATCCTCGGCTACAATGGACCAGGCCCGTTCAAGATCGTGAACAACTATCTCGAGGGCGCCGGTGAGACGGTGATGTTCGGCGGTGCAGACCCGGACATCCCGAACCTCGTGCCGAGCGACATCGAGATTCGCCGCAATCACTTCTTCAAGCCCCTCGCGTGGCGTCCGCTGTGGACGGTGAAGAACCACCTGGAGCTCAAGAACTCGCAGCGTGTGCTCATCGAGGGCAATGTCTTTGACCAGGTCTGGAGCAACGCACAGACGGGAACGTCCGTGCTGTTCAAGTCCACGAATCAGAGCGGCAACTGCCCGTGGTGCGTGACGCAGGACGTGACCTGCCGCTTCAACCAGCTCACGAACGTCGGCAACGGATTCAACATTGCCGGCGCACCGGAGGGCAACGTCATCACGCATGCCCGGCGCATCAGCGTCACGGACAATCTCGTCTACAAGATCAACATCGCGCCCTTCGATGGTGATGGCCGCGGCCTAGTCATGGGCGGCGATCCGGCCGATGTGACGGTGGCCCATAATACATTCTTTGCTCCAACGAACACCGGCGTGCTGTTTGGACCGTTGGGGCAGGCGACCGTCCGTTTCTCCTTCCGTGACAACATCTTCGGCGGCGGCCAGTATGGCGGCGTGATCGGTGACGGATTCAGTGGAGTGGCCGCGTTCAGCAACTATGCGCCGGACGGCTCGATGAAGTCGAACGTCTTCATCTACACCAACGGGACGCCGCCGGGGCCCTTCCAGCAGAACTACTACGACTTCAACATCGCCAGCGTAGGCTTCGTGAGCGTCCTTGGCGGTGACTTCCACCTTGCGCCAACGAGTCAATTCAAGGCCTTCGGCACCGAGGGACGTGACCCCGGCGCCGACCTCAACGCGCTGGCCACGGCAATTCAGGGGGTCGTCATTCCTTGATGAATTACCCAGGTCGGCCATCGGGTCGGGAACCCATTAACTTCCCGTCCTCTTTGTTCTCAGGCAGAACTCGGTGAGCACGGCGATTTTCAATTGCGTCCGGTGAGCAGGCGACTTCAGCAATACATGAACGAGGTGGCGCGATGACCAGAACGCTGGTCGTCAGCGCCACCTTTACTGCGGAGCCTATTCAGGGGCCGCTTGAATTCTGGGCAAACGAGCTGTCACTCCCTCTTGCGGTCGAGTTCGCTCCGTTCAACCAGGTTTTTCAGTCGCTTCTGGACCCAGGTAGCGCATTCGCGACGAACACCGATGGGATGAACGTTGTCCTGTTTCGGTGGCAGGACTTTGGTTCAACTGAGCAGATCGCGACAGCATCGCAAGAACTTGCCGACAGCATAGAGACATCTACGCAGTCGCACCATGCCCGGCTCATGGTCGTTTCATGTGCGGGATCGCCCGATTTCCTCGCCTCGGAAGAAAACGCCACCCTCGTACAACAGCTCGACGAGCGTCTCACCGACCAACTCCGTCCTCTGGGCGCCGTGGATTTCGTGAGCACGGAGCAGCTCAATCGCTGGTATCCGGTTGAGGACTACTACAACGCCGCCGGCGACCGAATCGGACACATCCCGTTCACCCCCGCATACTTCGCCGGCCTTGCGACCTTGCTCGCGCGTCGCATGGAAGCCCTGCGCCGTGCACCGTACAAGGTGATCGTGCTCGACTGCGACAACACCTTGTGGCGCGGCGTGGTGGGCGAAGATGGACCCATGGGTGTGGTAGTGTCTCCTGCCTTCACGGCACTCCAGCAGTTCATCGTCGCGCAACACGACGCAGGCATGCTCATCACGGTCGTGAGCAAGAACAACGAAGACGACGTGGACGAGATCTTCCGTCTTCGGCCCGACATGCCGCTCACCAGCAGCCATGTGGTGACCCGGCGCGTGAACTGGGACTCCAAGTCGGGCAACATTCGCTCGCTCGCCACGGAGCTGGACCTTGGCCTCGACAGCTTCATCTTCATCGACGACAACGCCAAGGAGTGCGCCGAAGTCCAGGAGCAGTGTCCCGACGTGCTCACCTTGATGCTGCCCGAGAACGAAGACGACATCCCCGGCTTCCTCGATCATGTGTGGGCATTCGACCACTGGCAGACCACGGCCGAGGACAGGAACAGGACGGCGGTCTACACGCAGAAGCTGGAGCGTGGCAAGGTGGAACGGACGGCGCCGAACCTCGCCGCGTTCATCGCCAGCCTCAATCTCGACATCCGCATCGAGCCCGTGCGCCCCGAGCACCTGGCGCGCACGTCACAGCTCACGCAACGCACGAACCAGTTCAACATCACCACCATCCGCCGTACGGAGCTCGAGATTCAGGAGCTGCTACGCAACGGATACGAGTGCATCACGGTGGACGTGTCCGATCGGTTTGGCGCGTACGGACTCGTTGGCGCCCTGCTCTACCGCTTCAGCGACGAGGCGCTCGTCGTCGATTCATTCATGCTGAGCTGCCGCACCCTGGGGCGGGGCGTCGAGCACCACATTCTTCGCCATCTCGGTGAACAGGCCGTGAGCCGGGGCCTGGCGTTCGTCGACATGCCGTTCACGCCCACTGCCAAAAATGCACCGGCTCGGACATTCCTCGAGAGCATAGGCGCGCCGTATCGCAGTGCAGACGGCGAGAGCAGCGTCTTTCACGTTCCCGCGGCGGTCGCGTCACAGGTTTCGTATCAGCCCGACGCGGCGGTCACGCTGATTCCGGAGAGTGACGGAAAGAAGAAAGCGGCGGCAGCGACTCCACATATCACCACGCCGTATGTCCGGATTGCCACCGACCTTCGTGATCCGGAGACTATCGCGCGACTGTCTCCACACATCTCGGCGCCTGCGGTAACGCGCACCCTGGCCGAGGGTGACCTGCCCAAGACGGGACTCGAGCGGGAGCTCGCCGAAATGTGGGCCGAGATGCTCGGCCTGCCCGAGGTTGGCGCGCACGACAATTTCTTCGAGATGGGCGGTACTTCGCTCCTCGCGGCGCAACTGCTCGGACAGTTGATCGACAGGTATGCCAACGAGAACCTGACATTGAGCAGCTTGCTCGAAGCACCCACGGTGGAGCAGTTCGGGCTATTGCTCGAGCAGGGTGGGGCGCAGGAATACCAGTCGCTCGTACCCATGCGGGCGGGCGGCTCGCGTCCTCCGTTCTACTGCGTGCACGGCGGCGGCGGCAATGTGCTGAGTCTCCGGAATCTCGCCATGTCGATGCCGCCGGACCAGCCGTTTTACTGCCTGCAGGCCGCGGGCCTCGACGGAAAATCGGAGCCGTTTGGCAGTGTCGAGGAAACGGCCGCACACTATGTGAAGGCGGTGCGCGAGTTTCAGCCGGATGGTCCCTACTTTTTTGGCGGAGCAAGCTTTGGCGGCCTGGTGGCCTTCGAGATGGCGCGTGAGCTCGAGCGGCAGAACCAGAAGGTGGGGTTCGTGGGCCTGATCGACACACACAACCACGCGTACGGGAGCATGCTTCCGCTGCCAAAGCTCGTGTACTACAACCTGCGCTTCATGGCACAGCGCATGTTGTTTCACGCCGCCCGGCTCGGAAAGCTCGAGTCGGACGCGCGACGTGAATATCTCAGTGGCCGCTTCAACAGCCTGTCGCGCCACTTCCGCGGCTTTACGTCGCTCATCACGGGCAGCACAAAAACCCAGGTCGTCGGACATCTTCCGCCCGGCGTGGCGGAAGTCGAGACGATGCCCGGCGATTTCCACCGCACGCTCGTGCGCGTCGTTGCGGCCAACATGCGCGCCACGCGCAACTTCGTTCCCCAGTTCTTCAAGGGTTCCGTCACGCTCTTCAAGGCAGAGGAGCCGTTCATCGAGCCGTATCAGGACGAGAAGCTCGGATGGGGACCGGTTGTCGGCGGTGACATCGAAGTCTGCGTCGTGCCGGGCGACCACGCGGACATCACCGAGCTGCCCAACGTGAGGACGCTCGCCCAGCTGCTCGACGCAAGTCTCCGCAAGGCACAAGCGGTGTGAGCACGCGCGTGAGCACGCGCATCTGCGTCGTCGCTCCTTCCCTGCGCATCCTGGGTGGACAGTCGGTGCAGGCACTGCGGTTGGTCGAACACCTGAACCGCAGCGGCGACGTTACGGTCGACCTCCTGCCGGTCAACCCGCAGCTTCCCGGGCCACTCGGCTGGCTGCAGCGCATCAAGTATGTGCGCACCGTGGTCACCTCCATTGCCTACTTTGCGTCGCTGCTCGCAAACCTCTGGCGATACGATGTGGTGCACGCATTCTCCGCGTCCTACTGGTCGTTCATACTTGCGCCGCTCCCCGCGATGCTCGTTGGGCGCCTGTATGGAAAGGGCGTGATCCTGAACTATCACAGCGGCGAAGCTGAGGATCATCTCACACGGTCGCCCTTCGCGGTGCGCGCCATCGGCCTGGCGCATGCGGTGATCGTACCCTCGGAATATCTGGTCGACGTCTTTGCGCGTTTCGGTATCCGTGCGACGGCCGTGTTCAACTTTGTGGATATCGAGAAGCTCCCATACAGGAAACGCGGTGCGCTCGAGCCACGCTTTCTGGCGAACCGAAACCTCGAGCCGATGTACAACGTGGCATGTGTCCTTCGCGCTTTTGCGCGGGTGCAGCGCGAGCAACCTGATGCAACGATGGTCATCGCCGGATTCGGCAGTCAACGAACCATGCTGGAAGCACTTGTTGCCGAATTGAACGTGCATGGCGTGACGTTCGTGGGCCGAGTTCCGTCGGACGCCATGGGCATGCTGTACAACGATGCGGACATCTACATCAACGCGTCGGACATCGACAATATGCCCCTGTCGATCATGGATGCGTTCGCGACGGGCGTTCCAGTGGTGTCGACGAATGCAGGCGGCATTCCGTACATCGTACGGACGGGCGAAACGGGCCTGCTGGTAGAGCGTGAAGACTGCGATGGGCTGGCCAGCGCGTCGCTTCGATTGTTGTCGGAACCTGCCCTCGCGTCGCGCATCACCCACGAAGCGCGACGCGAGTGTCTCGAGCGGTATCGATGGGACGTGGTTCGCGAACAGTGGGAACGGCTCTACCTGTCGCTGGCGCGCTCGTGAACGTCGCGCGTCTGCTGGGCAAGCTCAAGGGACGGTCCCTCGCAGAATTTCGGGAGCGCGCCGGACAGAAGCTTTCGGCCGAGCTCGAGGCACATGGCCTTGCCTCCACCGTACGCCTGCCGGCCGATCTCGAGCTCGCGAATGAGCTCTCCCTGCCAGACAGCGGCCAACGCGACATCAGCACGCGCGTCCACGAGCATTTCTCTGTGCGGCAGGCGCCGGCGTTCCTTGCGAATATTGGCGCCGCAGCAGTCGAGATGCGCTTGCCACGGTGGTCGAACGAAACGCGGAAGCTGGTCGAACACGCCAATCGCATTGTCGCTGGGCAGTTCGATCTCCTGGGCTATACGGCACTCTCGTTCGGATCACCAGTCGATTGGCATCTGGACCCCACGACGGGCCGTCGCGCACCAAGAGCGCACTGGAGCAGAATTCCGTATCTCGATGCATCCATCATTGGCGATCACAAGGTCATCTGGGAGATCAATCGCCACCAGCAGTTCTTCGTGCTGGGTCGCGCGTATCTCGTGACCGGCGATGCAAGGTTTGCCGAGTGTTTCGCGGAGCAGCTGTCGTCGTGGATGGATGAGAATCCGCCAAAGCAGGGTGTCAACTGGGCGAGCAGTCTCGAGATCGCCTATCGCTCCATTGCGTGGCTCTGGGCGTTCGAGTTTTTCCGCGGCGCCGCGGCGTTCACGCCGGAGATTCATGCTCGCGCATTGAAGCATCTGCTGCTCAACGGGCGTCACCTCGAGCGCTACCTCTCTACCTACTTCAGCCCGAACACCCATCTCACCGGCGAGGCGCTTGGCCTTCTCTCCATCGGCACACTCCTTCCCGAATTTCATCGCGCCAGTGCATGGCGCGAGCTCGGCTGGGGAATTCTGGAGCGGCACATTCCCCTGCAGGTTCTTGACGATGGCGTGTACTTCGAGCAGGCGACCTACTATCACCGCTATACCGTCGACATCTACCTGCACGCGGTCCTCCTGCGCCGGAGCGCAGGCGCGGCGGTGTCCGCACGTACCGTAAAGCGACTCGACAGCGCCGTGGGCTACCTGGCCGATCTCACCCGCCCCGATGGTTCCATTCCAGTCATTGGCGACGACGACGGGGGCCGGCTGGTTCTGCTCGAGAGCCGAAATCTCATGGACGTCCGCGCGGCGTTGGGGACTGCGTCGGTGACCCTGGCGCGCGACGAGTATGCGGCCGTCGCGGGAGGCGCAACGGAAGAGCTCCTGTGGCTGCTGGGACCGGCAGCCGCGCACGCGGTGGACATCAATGCCCGGTCTGCACCTCCCGCGCATTTGTCAACGCTGTTTCCCGCTGGTGGCTACGCCGTCATGCGGGACGGATGGGGTGCCGGCGCCAATCACGCCGTCATCGACTGCGGGCCCCTGGGCGCGATGAATTGCGGACATGCCCACGCTGACGCTCTCTCCATCGAAATCTCCGTGGCGGGGTGCGCGATGATCGTTGATCCGGGCACGTATACCTACACCGTCTCGCCCGAAGAGCGCGACCACTTTCGCCATTCAGCCTCGCACAACACGGTCACGGTTGATGGACAGTCATCCTCCGTCCCGTCGGGTCCGTTCTCGTGGGCGCACCGTGCCGACGCAAAGGTGGAGCGATGGTCGACTGGCGCACATGCCGACGTGCTGGTCGCGAGCCAATCCGGCTTCATGCGGCTGGCGGATCCGGTGCAGCACAGGCGAACCGTGCTCTTTGTGCGTAGTGCCTATTGGGTGATCGTCGACACACTCGTGGGTGCCGGTGAGCACACCTCTACCGCGCATTTTCACACGGCCATCGGGTCGGACATCACTCCGCTTTCTCCCACCAGTGCCCTGATTTCCACTCCATGCGCCACAGGAACGGCGCGGCTACTTTTCTCGGTGGCGGGAGATGTCGATGCTCTGGTGTGGGGCCACGATTGGGTCTCTCCTGCGTACGGTGTACGCACAAAAGCGCCACATGGGCAGGTCACTGCCCGTGGCGCCGGCCGGCGCGACATCATCACCGTGCTCGTCCCCGTCACCGCAGACGACACGGTCAGTGTCCGTGAGCAGGCAACTTCGTCGGGACGTGCAGTGCTCGTGGATCGTCTTGGGGTGCAGGATTTCATCCTGCTTTCCACTGGCGGCGGGGTAGTTGTTGGGAACGTCACGTCGACGGCAGACGTCGCGGTGGTGAGACGCACTGGCGAGGGTGCGGCGGAGTTGATCGCGCTGGCAGGCGAGCCGGCAGAAGTCACCGGAATGGACACGCTCTTCACTGATTCTCCGAGGTCCTGATGTGCGGCATCTGCGGCATTGCGCTTTCTTCTCGCTCGGGCGCTGACGTTCAGCGCGCGGCGATCGAGCGCATGCGGGATGTCATGACACACCGCGGGCCCGATGGCGCGGGGATGTTCGTGAACGGCCGCATCGGACTCGGCCATCGCCGCCTCAGCATTGTGGACCCCAGGGCAGGCCAGCAGCCAATGGCCAGCGACGACGATGCAATCCAGATCGTGTACAACGGCGAAGTCTACAATCACCCGGACATCGCCCGCCGGCTGGAAGCTGAAGGACATCACTACCATACGCACTGCGACACCGAGAGTGTGCTGAAGCTGTACGAGATGCACGGCACCGATGCGCCATTGCACCTTCGCGGCATGTTCGCGTTTGCGATATGGGACCAGCGCTGCGAAACCCTGTTCATCGCGCGCGATCGCTTTGGCGTCAAACCGCTGTACTATCACCTCACGCAAGACGGGTCACTGTACTTCGGCTCGGAGATCAAGTCGATTCTCGCGAGCGGCGTCATCGACGCGGCGCTCGATCCATCGTCGCTGCCCGAGTACCTGTCCAGCCATTCCACGTTCGGCGCAGGCACGATGTACCCCGGCATTCACCGGCTCGAGGCAGGACACACGCTCACCTGGCGTGACGGAAACGTTGCTATCAAGCAGTACTGGGACCTGAGCTTCGCGCACGAAGGTGAAGACACCCGCAGCGACGACGCCATCATTGCCGAATATGGCGAGATGTTTCGCGAAGCCGTGCGCGTGCGCCTCATGGCAGACGTCCCCCTCGGCACCTTTCTCTCGGGCGGCATCGACTCGGCAGCCATCACCGCGGTCATGAGCAGCCTCATGGCGGAGCCGGTGCGCACGTTCTCGGTTGCCTTTGCCGAGCGGGATGCGAATGAGCTGGCATATGCGAGACTCGTGGCGAAAAAGTTCAAGACCGAACACCGCGAGGTCATGGTGTCGCCGGCGGAGTTCTTCGACGCGTTGCCGCAGATGCTCTGGCACGAAGACGAGCCCATCGCGCATCCGTCCAGCATTCCTTTGTACTTCGTCTCGCGGCTTGCCGCCGAGCATGTGAAGGTGGTGCTGACGGGCGAAGGAAGCGATGAGGTACTGGGCGGATACAACCGCTACCGCACGACGATGTACAACATGCGCTTTGGCAAGGCGTATGAGCGCATGCTGTTTACGTCAGGCCGTTCCGCGGTACGCCGGTCCATCGAATCACTTCCGCACAGCTCCAGGATCCGGCAGAAGTTGTCGCGCACGTTCCTCACGCTGCCGGCGGATGTGACGTCGCTGTACATGGACAACTTCGCCGTATTCTCGCGCTACCGGCTTCACGAGCTGTTGTCGGAGTCGTCGCGGCGCTTGCTCGATGGATTGTCGCCGTATGCGACGGCGGAGCATTACTACGCTACGTCGGATGCGTCGACGCTGCTGAACAAGCTGCTTTACGTGGACACCAAGACGTACCTGCACGAACTGCTCATGAAGCAGGACCAGATGAGCATGGCCGCCTCCATCGAGAGTCGCGT
>JAQBPY010000101.1 GCA_028287285.1 Gemmatimonadota bacterium | reverse complement strand
CGTCGCGGACGTCACACCCGAGGGCGGCATCACGGTTGTCGACGAGATGAAGGCCGCGCCGCGACTCGGCGCCGATCTCGAGCTCACCGGCGTGCTGGGCACCCAATCCATGCAGCGTGCCGCCGAGGCCATCGGCCGCATGGCGGAGCTGGCGCGTCAGCTCGGTGCGCACCGTATCGAGGCGGTCGCCACCAGCGCGGTCCGCGATGCCGCCAATGCCTCCGAGTTCGTCGCACGCGTGCGGCAGGAAGCCGGCATCCAGGTGCGCATCATCGACGGCGCGGACGAGGCGCGGCTCTCCTACCTCAGTGCCCTTGCCCACTTCGACCTTGGCGCGGGTCGCACGGTGGTGATGGACATCGGTGGAGGCTCATTGGAGCTCGCCATGGCCGCGGACGGCGTGCTCGACGACCTGGTGTCCCTGCCGTTTGGCGCCCTGCGCCTCACGGAGCGCTACCTCCTCGATGGGGCATCGCGAAAGGCGATCAGGAAGCTTCGCCGTGACGTGCGCGACGGAGTTCGCGATGTATTGCCGCGACGCGACTGGCGTGGTGCGCAGCTCATCGGCTCCGGCGGAACATTCACCAACCTCGCGAGCATCCACCTCGCGCGGCGCGGCATGCTGACCGCGCGCAACGTGCTCGCGTCGGCCGTGCCACGCGTGGTCGTGGAGGACATCCTCGACTCTCTCGCCGCCGCGTCCGCGGACGAGCGTCGCAGCATCCCCGGGCTCAATCCGGAGCGCGCAGACATCATCGTCGCCGGCCTGGCGGTCGCCGCCGAGGTGCTAGCGCGCATCGAGGCGCGCGATGTCCAGGTGTCGCGCTATGGTATTCGCGAGGGACTGCTGCTCGAGGCGGCGCGCGTCACACCCACCGTTGCGGACCCCGGTGTTGCACGGGAGCGATCAGTGCGCGAGTTCGCCGAGCGGTGTCACTTCGAGGTGCCGCATGCGGAACACGTCCAGCGCCTCGCCCTGCGGCTCTTCGACGCGCTTGCGCCGCGCCTCGGCTGCGATCCCGGTGAGCGTGCAGAGCTGGCCGATGCGGCGCTCCTGCACGACGTCGGCTACCACATCAGCTACGACCGCCACCACAAGCACGCCTATCACCTCATCGTACACGCGGAGCTCCTCGGCATCACGCCGGCCGAGCAGGTCGTCATCGCCAACGTGGCGCGATACCATCGCGGATCGCCGCCGCGGAAGAAGCACGGCAACTATGGCGTCCTCGACGCACCCATGCGCCGTCGCATTCAACGCCTCTCGGCGATCCTCCGCGTGGCCGACGGCTTCGACCGCGGACATGTGGGCGCCGTGCGCGACGTGAAGGTGCGCTGGATGCAGCGCGCCATACGCATCACACCCGTTGCTGCGCGCGGGGCAAACGTCCTGCGTCTCGAACTGTGGGGCGCGCACCGGAAATCCGGACTGCTCGCCGAGTTGGCCGGTGTCCCGGTGGAGATAGTCGGCCCGGATGGATCGGTACTTTCGTCAGAGACCGCCGACAGCAACGGCGAGGAGTAGTCAGTCGGCCGTCGGCTGCGTGTGCAGGTCCATGGATTCACTGTGCGCGTACGGCCCCGTGTCGGGCTCCTGGCCCCACGAGTCGACAAGCAGTTGCTGGTGCGTCGATCGCACGGTGCCCGTCGGCTTTCGCTGGTGCCAGTTGCCCGACGCCTCGAGCTCCCACGCCTGACGGTTGTCCGCGAGGCACGTGCGCAGCAGGCTCGCGAGTCGGCCGCGCAGCTTCACCGCCTCGACAGGCGCGACCGCTTCCACGCGCCGGAGAAAGTTGCGCGGCATCCAGTCGGCAGATCCGATGTAGTACTGCTCTTCCCCACCGTTGGCGAAGTGGAAGATGCGCGAATGCTCCAGGAACCGGCCGACGATGCTCAGCACCCGGATGTGGTCACTCGTGCCGGGAATGCCTGGGCGCAGGCAGCAGATGCCGCGCACGATGAGGTCGATCTCCACGCCCGCTTGCGACGCCTCGTAGAGTGCATCGATCACCACGGTGTCCACGAGCGCGTTCATCTTCGCGACGATTCGCGCCGGACGTCCCTCTCGCGCGTGGGCCGCCTCACGCCCGATCAGCTCGACGAACCGATCGCGCATGTTCGCTGGCGCCACCAGCAGCTTACGGTAGATGCGCTGGCGTGAGATGCCCGTGAGTGAGTTGAACAAGTCGCTGACATCTGCGCCGATCGACGGGCTGCACGTGAAGAGGCCCACGTCCGTGTACAGGCGTGCCGTGCGCGAGTTGTAGTTGCCCGACCCGATGTGGACGTAGCGACGTATGCCGTCCGGCTCGGCGCGCACGATCAGCGCCACCTTCGTGTGGGTCTTGAGCAGCGCCGAGCCGTACGCCACGTGAACGCCGTAGTCTTCCAGCGTTCGCGCCCAGGTGATGTTGTTCGCCTCGTCGAAGCGGGCCTTCAGCTCCACGAGTACGGCAACCTGCTTCCCGTTCTGCGCCGCTTCCGTCAGCGCGCGGACGATCGCCGTGTCGCCGGACGTGCGATACAGCGTCAGCTTGATCGCGAGAACCTGGTCGTCCTTCGCGGCGCTCTGCAGCAAACGTTCGACGGTCGCCGGGAACGAGTCGAACGGATGATGAACGAGAATGTCACGTTCGCGAATCACGTCGAAGATGGAGCAGTCCGGATCTCGTACCTCGCTTGGCACGACCGGCACGAACGGCGGATCGCGCAACTCTGGAATCTCGAGCAGGCTGAGCGCGAGCAGCGCGGACAGATCGAGCAGGTGACCCGCATCCTCGACGTCGGCTTCACTGAGCGACGTCTTCGCGGGAAAGTCCGCGTGGCGCAGCTCCTCGAGCAGCAGGACCCGCAGGTGATGCGGCATGTCGTCCTGCACCTCCAGGCGGATCACTTCTCCGAAGCGACGTTCGAACACGCGCTCCT
>JAQBPY010000088.1 GCA_028287285.1 Gemmatimonadota bacterium | reverse complement strand
ACACTCCGTTCACGGCACGCCATTGATTGGTGCCGAGCGCGTGCCAGCCGGTGAGATCGGTGCCGTTGAAGAGGCGAATCGAATCCCCCCACGTTGGTGTCGCCCGTCTCAGCAACGGCGCGCGCTTGGCCGACCAGGTCACGCGCTTGCCGTCGGGAAACGTCATCGATCCCGCGAGGCCGGTGCCCTGCACGCGTCCTTCGACGTGCAGGTCGCTCTTGCCTTGCTCCCACTGCGGCGGGATGGAGAAGCGCATCACACCGCCGATGAACTCCACCTTACCGATGGGTCGGGCGCTTCCGACCACGCCGACGAATTGGCCGACGAGATATCCATTTCCTGACGGCCGAATCTCCAGCCAGGACGGCTGCGGTCCCTTGGGCCCGGCAATGGTGATGTCCCAGCGGCCAATCAGGACGTCCTGCGGGGATCGGGTGTTGCCGGTCCACGCGATGGAAGTGAGCGCGATCAGGGCTGTCGAGATCCTCCACATATTGTGCTGCTCCTGTCGTGAGAAGACGGGGAGAAGATCCGCAACAATCACGTGCTTGGCCAGCCGTGCGAGCGATGTGGAGCAGATCCTCAGTGCGCGTCCCGCAGCATCGCGCCCCAATCGGGCAAGTACGCGGGCGTGCCGTCGGCGTTGCGGGGAGTAGGGCCATTGGCCACGCCGCTCGCGTGATACGGGTTGGCGCCATTCCTCACACGCGGTTCGAGTGTCAGGACGTGAACGTGATCGGACGGGATGCCGAGTGCCTTGTACGCACGCGCGATGACGTCGGCCGTTTCTTCCTTGCTGTGATATGCGGCAAACCACCGGTCGGCGGGCGTTTCGCCTGTACCGCGAGTGACCCACGGTGCCAGTGTCCGGTCCCGTCCGTAATTATCCCATGGGCTCGAGAACAAAATGACGCGATCGACCTTGGTTCGTTGCGCGATGTACGCGGCCATCCCCGCTCCCTGCGAGAGTCCGGAGACGGCGATGCGCGACCATTTTGGATGAGTGCCGTCGATGTAGCGCGACCAACCGATCGAAGGCTGCACGCGATCGAGCACACGAAGGAGTGCAACGAGCCTGCTCTCGATTGACTCTTCCGGCCGGTCGTCGACGAGCGAGGTAACGTCTTCGCCGTAGATGCGCCTCCGGCGCACTTTCTCCGAGCAATCCGGATTCGGGTTGCGGGGACAGATCTGAGCGACCGCTGGCTCATCGACGTATTCGAGGCCGATGACGCGATAGCCATCCACCGCGGCTTCGTACGCGAAGTCACTGGTGTTCAGCGGACGTCCACCGGTTCCTGGAAGAAAGAGCAAGAGGGGCAGGTCCCCCTTTTTCGCCGTATCCAGCACGACGTAGTGTGCCTCGTCGAACCGCGTGGTGGTCGAGTCCACCATCGAGGGCTTGATGCGCAGGGAGACGAACGTTCCCTGCGCAGTCACGGTGCGTGCAGATGCGGCGATGACGAAGACGAGAGCGAGTCTGGACGCGATCATGGTTCGAGCGAGTGGAGGTTTCGTCTGCCCGCGCACCAACTCTTATAAGTTACGCGGTGGGGCCGGTCGGCATCCGGGATGGGCCAACCGCGGTAACCCACCGTGCGTATTCGGACTGCCGCAACGAATATCTGGCGAGGATCTCCGGGCGTAGGGACTGAAGATCGCGTTGGAGCTCCGCGACGACCCGAGCGATATCAATTCCGGGAATTCCAAGCTGCTGCGCACGAGCGTCCAGCTCCGTATCCGTCGGCCAGACCATATCGCGCACGGTGTCGGCGACGATGGTGCGCAGCTCCTGCCGGTAGTTGAGCCGGATGGGATTGGGCTCGCCCATCGATTCGCGTAGCACCTTGAACTGGGAACACGACCGTTCGTATGCCCACACGAACACATCGCGGAGCAGTGAAACGTCGGTCAGCTCGTACACGCCAAGCGTGCCATCTGCGTAGACGTCCTCGGGCACGTCGACGAACGAGAGAGGGCAGAGATTGGCCCGAATGAGGGAAATGTTGGCGGCGAGGCGTGAGGTGCGCTTGTTGACGTCGATGAACGGCTGGAGATACGGCAGGTGTACCATCACGAAGAGGGCCTGCTCGATAGCATCGGGGATGGCGTCGGCTTTCAAGAGCATCGATTCCAACTGTGCCTCGATCACCTGCGGAATGGCGATCGGCGTGTAGACGGACGTGCCGATGCCGATCGGACGCCCGCGCAAGGCGCCTTCATCGTCTCGATCGTGGAGGAGGTTCTCGGCGAGCAGGGCGTGCAGGGTGAGAATCGTCTGACGGTTGAACCCGATCGACTGCGCGTCTTCCACGAGGAATTCGATGGCCGACTTGTGATTGAGTATCAATTGGCGATCGCGATGGCTCACACCTGCGGGCAGAGTTCCGTTGCGCAGCAGTTCCTCAGTATCGATGCGGCTGTAGCGCAGCCCTTCGAGGCGGCTCGACCCCCACGAGAGATCGATGACGAGGCGCTGCATGATGTCGCGCGCGTAGGTGCCGGCGGGCTGGCCTGCGTACGTGGTGCTGCCTAGTTCCCGTAGGCGCGCACGCTCAGCGGCGGGGAGGTACCAGGTAGTACCCGGAGTGTAGCCATCAAGGAACTCAATGTCGTAGGTCACCGGCGTTCTTTCCGCACGAGGCCGATGCAGCAGGGCACGCACACGCTTCGCCTCGGCGCTGAGCGGGATAGGTTGCGCCTGGATAGTGGAGCTGGACGCGCCGTGAGGCGTCGATGGTTCAGCCGCGGCGTCGTTGATCGGTGCGTTGGCTGTACTGGGCGGAGTGCTGTAGCGCGGATTCCGGCGCTTTGCTGATCGGATGACCTTTCCGGCGGCGAGAAGCTCGTCGAGCCTCGCGCGCAGGGTAGTGTAGGCGATGGGGTGGCCCGTGCTCTCAGCGTAAGCCTTGCGGATTTGTTCGTGCGAGAGGCCGTTTGGGCTGCTTCCCTGTATTGCTTGCAGCACCACAAGACGCTCGGCTGCCACGGCTCGTTTGCTTTTTCCGGCCATCGTCCTTTTTCAGTAAAAGCTGAGCTCGTTGAAGCGGCTGTTATTCGTTTTGCTACCGAAAGAATCGACTTTTACGGTAAGTATTTAATAATATCTCTGATTATTGGATTTTGATACAGTAAAAAGACGCATATTTACAGTAAATAGGGACATTTACCGTAAATAGGAGCTGGTTACGGTAATTGCCGTGGCAGCCATACTGATCCGAACGGCCCAAGACCTCTCTGAGAACCATATTGGCTGTGCCTACCAAGTTCGTTCGTGCGCACATGCAGCGGTGCGACAAACACACCTTTATCAGGGGATAGGTAGGTCGAGGGGCCTTGGGTCCCTGTCGCCTGCATGACGGGCGAGGGACGAGTGTCACGCAGCCCATCGCAGAGGCGCATACCGACAACCATTCCAAGTACTGGTGCTGCCCAGTAGAGCCAGTGTGCGGTCCGTACGCGGGTTCGCCCGAAGAGTGGCGCAATATCGAGCAACCGGTGCTCGGTATTTGTGCGATCGCCACAGTTTCTTCGGAGTTCCCCTGGTTGTCTCCTGGAGACTCGCTCTTTTCCGCTGCGCGCTCGTATGTGGAGCTGATCCGTGCGCCCTTTCAACACGCGGAGTGCGCTCGGTTTCAGCGCGCAGTGCCACACTCGCGGATCATTGAGCTTTCAGGTCACCACTATGTCTTTGCGGCTCATCGGGAAGCCGTGATCGCCGCAATGAGGCAGTTCTTGCTGCAACCATCGTCAGGCTTTCACTGACTTCTGATGCGGGCACATCGTCCCGCGCACGAGGACCGCCGCTCGTCTCCATGGTCGACTCGCTTCGCCAGCCCCATCCGCGGGACTGGTAGTCTCCGCTAGCGCGAGCGCGCCAGTTGCTTGAGGCGCCACGCCGGAAGCCAGCGACCGCGGACCACGACGCCGACAGGAGTTTGCAGCACCGACAGGTCCGCAGGCGGATTGCGATCGAGGAGAACGACGTCGGCTCGCTTTCCTACGCTGACCGTCCCGAATTCCGAGTCGCCGCCGAGACAACGTGCGGCGTCTCGCGTCGCAGCAGCGAGCACGCGATACGGAGACAGCCCTGCCTCGTTCAGCAAGTGCAGCAGCAGCACCATCACGAACGACATGCTGAACGCGCGCTGCCTGTCGGCGAGCGGCGCGTCCTTCACGCCCGCGGCGGTGCGCATGTAAGCCACGTCCATCCCGAGGTACAGGGCGATCGAGATGATCGGGATGTACGAGTAGACCACGCTCTGCACGCCGTTCTGCGCCGGATCGAACTGGTGGGCGTAGTACGGCTGCAGCAGGTAGCTGAGCAGACGTCCCACGATGGAGCTCAGTCCGTAGACCAGTGACTCGGAGCCAAGGCGCCTTAGCATGGCGCCGAAGCCTGCGGGCTCGCCGAGGTGCGGCTGCGTTTCCAACGGACTGGTCATGCGTGGTTGGTCTCCCCAGGCGATGGTATTCCGGCTCGCCTGGGCCGCTTGACACCAGCCCAGTGATGTCAACGTCCAAGTTCAGCGGTGAGCGATCAACGGGAATGCGGCGCGCATTGCCCGCTACCCGAGCCGCTCCTTCGCTGCAACGTCACGTGCATTGATCCTGAGCTACTTCTGCGCTGTCCGTCGTACAAAAGCGCGCCACGCGGCGTCGAGCGACGGCCCATGGAGGTCGAGTGCATCCGCGGCTGCAGACAGGTGGTCAAGCCCGTGCGGCCCTTTTTGGGGTGTGAGCACCGCCTTCACTGCGTTTACTCCTCCACGCTCGTTAGCGAGCGCCAGGAGGCCCGCGGCTGCGCGATTGGCCAAACTGTCGGAGCGATGTCCGGGACCCAGTAGCGAATCGAGCGTCAGCGAAGGGCGCATCGCCAGCTCGCGACTAAGCTCTGCCATCAGCACGGGAAATGGCCGACCGGTAGAGCCTCCGAGCCAGTGAGCCATCCCTTCATCCATGGTCCCAAATACTTCACGATCGGCGAGCCACCCCGCGAGTACAAGGTGCGTCAGCTCATGCGGATACCACTCACCGTAGACCGGGAGCCCACTCAAGATCATGTTGTTGGCCGGAACTGCTCGCCCGAAGCTCGTCTGAGGCACTGCCATATCCACGCCGACAAAGCGTGCCAGATCCTCGGGACGGTCCGCAACGTAGAAGCTGATATGAGGTGGCGATGCGATCCTGAACGCACGAGAGAGCGAGTCGACAAACCGAGCGGACCGCGCCGCCCGGCTGGCACTAAATACATGAGTTGGTGGAAAGATGAACGTTATGCGGCCCCGCCGTTCACGCGTCCACGCCGCTGTCAGGCGCGGAATCGGGCTCGCGAGGACCCACCGATCTCCTTCTTGGACGGCGTAGGTCCGTGTCAACGCGACAGGTAGTGAGTTCCCCGCACTATCTGTTGTCGTATAGAGTGCCCTCACAATGAATGTATCCCGCGCTCCCTCGTGCCCAGGGATCACAGGATCAATCGCGACCAACGTCGCTTCGGGTCGAGGGTAACCTGACGCCCCGAAGTAGATCCACGCGGCGGCGAGATCGAAGATCGGCCATCGCTGCTGGTCGGCAGAGATCCAATACGGACTTCGCGCGAAGTGCTCCGGCCCATCCTGCAAGTACGCTCGCCAAGTCGCGAAGATCTCGCGCCGTGGAGAACTGATCGTATCGGCTCGAATGCCGATCTTGACTCCGCTCGTGGCTGGGGTCGGCGACTTCTGCGAATGCACCACTGCCGGTGCGGCAATCAGAAGTGTCGCGAGTACGAAGGGCTTCAAGAGCATCGGGTTAGGTATGCGGTGTTCGCGGTATCACGAGCGTACAACCAGGACATCCCGGAGGGTGCGCGACGCCTATTCTACTGCGAAGACACGGCAATAGCTTCTAGCCGATAGCGAATTCGATGCGACTCGCAAACCAGCACCGTTGAGACGCCGACAACTATCCAGATTCCTACCAAGGCTTCTGTCATTCCAACGCTCAAAAGAGCACAACGCTTTTGGCGCACGAAGCCGGAGGGGGATGCCATGCGGCGTGCTCTGCGATGGGAGGGGGCGCCTTTGCCCATCGCTGGGCGATCTCCGCGGCCGACATCAGCGGCGGAAGCACCCGACACTTCCCACCAGCGAGAGCGCGGTTGATTTGCCGCACGGCTCTCGAGCCGATAGGTTGGCGGCGCGCGCTCACCGTTCCTCGTCCACGGCCAGTGATCGTCAAGCTCATGCCCGCTTCCCTACTTCGCGTTGTACGCGTTCGTCCAGTTGCGGTCGGCTTGCTCGCATCTGGACTCCGCCGGCGTGCGGTTCGACGTTGGTTGCGACTGTGGCTCCGACTTGCCTCCAGCTGTGCGATGTTGGGGTGCGGCAGAGGATCTGAGCGCACTGTCAGCGAAGGCTCTGCGGCGATCCTACCCAGCATGTTGCCTCCTGCCTCGACCAACGCCGACGCGGCACCTCCCCGCGTCCCGTTCTCCGACAAGACTCCCAAGGTGATGGCTCGCGCGCGCGCGAGCTGGCCACACGATACCGCTGCGTATACCCAAGGCCTTCTCTTCGAGGGTGAGCGCCTGGTGGAGAGCACCGGCGGCGAAGGACGTTCCGAGCTCCGTGAAGTGGAACGCAGGAGCGGTCGCGTCCTCTCGCGCTCATCGTTGCCAAACGACGTGTTCGGTGAAGGCATCGCGGTTGCCGCCGATCGGATATTCCAACTCACATGGAAGGGCGAACGGGGTTATGAATATGACGCTCGATCTCTCGCACGTCGCGACAGTTTCACCTATGTCGGAGAAGGGTGGGGCGTGGCGTCAGTGGGGTCGCAGCTTTACATGAGCGACGGCTCGAGCACGCTTCGCATTTTCGACCCGCATCAATTCCGCGAGGTGGGCCGGTTGGAAGTGCGAGAAGGGGAGAAGGCCGTATGGATGCTGAACGAGCTTGAGCTTGTCGGTGACGAGCTGTGGGCGAACATCTACCAGACTGACCTGATCGCGCGCATCTCCCCATCGACAGGACGCATCGTCGGGTGGGTTGATCTAAGTCGCCTGCTGACGGCGCGAGAACGTGCTGATGTGGAACGACGAGGTGGCGTTGCCAACGGAATTGCCTTTGATGCATCAAGACGCGTCGTACTCGTCACGGGAAAGCTCTGGCCGCGCGTGTTCGAACTGGATCTGCGAGACGTGTCAGTGGCCGCAACGCATGCCCCATAGGCTCGCGGGTCGCGTCATCGGGAGGTGGTCGTGAAGCTCGCCATCTTCGATGTGGACGGAACGCTGCTGAACAACTTGGCGTCTGAGGATGCGTGCTTTGCGAAGGCGGTGTCCGAAGTTCTTCGCCTCCCAGAGTTGAACACCGATTGGGCAACCTATGGCCACGTTACTGATGGCGGGATCGCGACTGAGGCCTACCGGCGGGTCTACAGCACGGATCCCGCTCCCGCCCTTCTCGACGCAGTCATCGCCCGATTTGTCGAGCTGTTGGCTATCACGCATCGCACCGAGCACATCACGGAGGTCGCCGGCGCGAGCAATCTGCTGCTTGCTCTTCCCTCGCTCGGTTGGTCCGTTGCGATCGCCACCGGTGCCTGGCAACGTGCGGCCTCCTTCAAGTTGACCGCTGGCGCCCTGCCGTGGGAGCAGCTACCCATCGCGACCGCGGAGGATGGACCGGCGCGCACGGACATCGTGCAGCGCGCTCGCGCTCAGGCGGAAACGCTCTACAACGTCTCTTCTTTTGAGAAGGTCGTTTCAATCGGCGACGCCGTGTGGGATGTCACAACCGCGCGCGCGCTTGGCCTTCCGTTCGTTGGCGTTGGCCGCGGGGTTCGTGCAAACCGACTTCGAATGGCCGGCGCATCGATCGTACTCGCTGATTTTGCCGATGTCGAAACGGTGCTTCTGGCTCTCGAGCAGGCTGTAATACCACGCACGGCGGGAGCACATGCCAGTTCAGACGACCAACGATATGCTATCTAGCGCGCCCTGAATTTCACTACACACCAAATCGTCATGTTTTCCTTCTGCACGCGGCTAGCTGGCACCCTCCTCGGAGATATCGCCGTCCTGGCGCTTACCGACACGACGGCGCAGGGGCAGGCGGTTCCATCCGATTCCGCCATTCGGGCGATCCTGAGGGAGCGTGTAGACGGCGGAAACGTCACAAGGGACGGAGACCTCCTCTATGGACAGGCGACCGGGCAGTCACGCTTTCCGCTGACCGCCGCCGCGGCCAACCGCTTCGTGTTTCCACTGCTGGGAATCGAGGTCGTGTTCGACACGAGTGAGACGGGAAGTGCGCGTGGGTTGACGTTTCGACAGGAGGGCATGACCATGACCGCAC
>JAQBPY010000082.1 GCA_028287285.1 Gemmatimonadota bacterium | reverse complement strand
GATAGTGCGAGGGACAGTTCATCGGCTTGAACGACGACTCGTGCTCGCCTGTCTCGTTGTCGAGCACCAGGAACATGTTCTCCTTGTACTTGCCCCAGTGCCCCGACATTTCCCACAATGCCTTGTTGTACAGCAGGGGCGTCTTGATCTCGTGGAAGTCACGCTGCTGCCGCTCGCGCACGTAGTCGGTGAGCAGGTTGTAGATGATCGTGCCGCGCTCTGTCCAGAATGTGGCGCCCGGTGAGAACGGATGCAGCATGAACAGGTCGAGCTCTTTGCCCAGCCGGCGGTGATCACGCTTCTTCGCTTCTTCGATCTGGTGCAGGCGCGCGTCCAGCTCATCCTTCTTGAAGAAGGCCGTGCCATAGATGCGTTGGAGCATCTGCCGCTTTTCATCGCCTCGCCAGTACGCGGCGGCGCTCGAGAGCAGCTTGAAGTGCTTCAGGCGTCCGGTGTCAGGCACGTGCGGGCCGCGGCACAAATCAATGAATGGCCCGTCCGCATATGTCGAGATGATCTCGGCGGGATCCGTAAAATCGTCCAGGCGTTCGAGCTTGAGCGGATCGTCCGCAAAGCGCACGCGCGCTTCGGGCATGTCCACTTCCGCGCGAACGAATGGATACTTCTCCTGCGTCACCTTTTTCATTTCGGCTTCGAACGCCGCGAGATCCTCGGGGGTGAACGGAGTCGCGACCTCGAAGTCGTAATAGAAGCCCTCCTCGATTGCCGGGCCGAAGCCGATTTTGGCGTCGGGGCGCAGACGTCGAACGGCGGTAGCAAGCACATGCGCAGCCGAATGACGCAGTACCGCCAGCGCCTCCGGGTCGCGTTCAGTGAGCACCTTGAACGCACCGCCATTGCGAAGCGGCGTCATCAGGTCCTGAATCTCCCCATTCACCGCTACGGCGACCGCGGCCAGGAGCAACCGCTCGCCGATGGACCGGACGACGTGGGCGGGCAGCGTGCCATACGGCACGGTACGCGTGGCGCCATCAGGCAAGGTCAGGGTGACGTCCGCGTTCGGGGACGCGGAGTGGGAGGGGCGGTCGATCATGTGTGGGGGTGGTAAAGGTCAGCCGATCAATGGCGTGAGAAGCCGGGCGTACTTGAAGTAGAGGACGACCCCCGCGAGCACGCCGATCCAGACCAGCGTCCACACGAGCATGCGACTCGCCGGAATGGGCTCTTCGCCGGTGTCCGTGTCTTCAGGGCGCAGAATTCGCGAGAGTCGCACGTGCCGGCAGTTGAAGGAAAAACACGGGCCTTCTTCTTGCACCGCGTTCGCTCAACGATCATCTCCAAGTTATCCTTGCGGCAGACCCTTCGCCACAGGCTCCAACCCATGTCATATCTGCGTTTTCGGGACGAGGAAGAATCTCACGTCGGCGGCACGGTTGCGACGGTGCTGCTTGGCGCGCTCGCTGGTTTTGCGGTTGGAATGTATGTCTCCCAGCGCGTGGGCGGCTTCAGCGGGCTTGCCACGAAGGTAAAGCGCCGCGGCGCGTCGGGTGAAGACACCTCGACATCGGCGCCACCGGTGGCCGACGACTTTGCGGACGACGAGTTCGACGACGACGAAATCGTGGACGACGAATCCAATGAGCTCGAGGATCGGGTGCTCGAAGCGTTCCGTAATGATCCCATTCTCTCCGAGCGCGCGGTCGATATCGGCGCCATTGGGGAGTCGTCCATCGAGCTCGCTGGCTCAGTGGAAACGGAAGAAGAATCCGCCCTTGCCGTGACCATCGCGCGCGGCGTTCCCGGCGTCACCACCGTGGTCAATCTCATTACAGTGGGCGACGAAGAAGAGCGCGTCGCTGAACATTCGCGCAAGTTCGCCGAAGGCGACGAAGCACATACGGAAGCACACTGGGAAGGCCGCACCGTCGGCACCGGCCGGCCGCGCCAGGGCACGTCCACCGACCTCGATCGCCATGCGGACCCGCGTGTCGAGCTGGCGGAAAAGTGGACGAGCGCGGATGCGCAGATCACCGATGCCGCCGACGACATGGAAGGCATTGCCGAACGTCGCCAGCGAGAGAAGAAGGCGCCCAAGGGTGTGCCCGCCGCGGATCACGTGACCCAGGCGTAAGGGAACACGCAGGTCCTTCGCAGCACTCAGGAGGACAATCAGCAAGGACCTGCTTTCTCTTTTCCCCGTGGATTAACTTTCACGGGTCATGACGACCCCCAGCACGCCCGACACCGAGTCCGTGAGCGCCCCGGACGAATTTCCCGCGCAATACGACTTCGCGACCAACGAGCCGGCGATCTACGCGCGCTGGCAGGCAGCGGGGGTCTTTACAGCCAATACCGCTCGCTCGAGCCGGTTGGGTGGAGATCGCGCGCCCTACGTGATCGTCATGCCGCCGCCAAACGTGACGGCGATCCTGCACGTGGGACACGGCCTGAATGGCGCCGTACAGGACGTGCTGATGCGATGGGCGCGCATGAAGGGCCAGGAAGCGCTCTGGGTGCCCGGCACGGACCACGCCGGCATCGCCACGCAAAACGTCGTCGAAAAGCAGCTTGCCGCCGAAGGCAAGACCCGCGAGGACTTGGGCCGCGAGCAGTTCGTGGAGCGCACGCGGGCCTTCGTGGCCGAAACGGGTGGCGTCATCCTGCAGCAGCTCAAGTCCATCGGCGCCTCTGCAGACTGGACGCGTACAGCGTATACATTCAGCCCCGAGCTCAGTGGCGCCGTGCGCGAAGCGTTCGTGCGCCTCTTCGAGAAAGGACTGATCTACCGCGGACATCGCGTCATTCACTGGTGCCCCCGCTGCCTGACGTCACTCTCCGACGAGGAAGCGGAGCCCACGGAGACGACGGGCGCGCTCTATCACATTTCGTATGTGCTGCAGGATGATCCGTCTCGGATCATCACCGTTGCCACCACGCGTCCGGAAACGATGCTGGGCGATGTCGCGGTGGCGGTCAATCCCGAAGACGAGCGATATCAGGACCTCATTGGCAAGAACGTCATCCTGCCCATCCTGAACATCCCCATTCCGGTCATCGCGGACGACTACGCCGACCCCGCATTCGGTACAGGGGTGGTGAAGATCACGCCGGCGCACGACGCGAACGACTTCGACGTCGGACGCCGGCACGGCCTGCCCACTCCCGTGGTGATCGACGAACACGGCAACCTTGGCGAGGTGATGGACGCGGTGGGTCGCGTTCCCGCCCATCTCATTGGCGTCGAGCGCTTCAGGGCACGCAAGCAGATCGTGAAGCTGCTCGAGGCGGCCGGCCGTCTCGAAAAGCGGGAAACGCACCTGCACAACGTGCGGCACTGCTATCGCTGCGATACCGTCGTGGAGCCGCGCCTGAGCGACCAGTGGTTCGTGCGCATGCAATCGCTCGCGACCCCCGCGCTCGATGCGGTGCGCACCGGCCACGTGCGCATCCTGCCCGAGCGCTGGGTGGGCGTGTACGAGTCGTGGATGACGAACATTCGCGACTGGAACATCTCGCGCCAGATCTGGTGGGGGCATCGTGTTCCCGTCTGGTACTGCTCGTCGTGCGACGCACCGAACAACGTGATCGCAAGCCGCACCGACCTCGCGAGCTGTCCGCAGTGCGGCGGTGACGTGCGCCAGGATACGGACGTCCTGGACACGTGGTTCTCGAGCGGGCTGTGGCCTCTGTCCACACTTGGCTGGCCGGACGAAAATGCGCCGGACCTGAAGGCGTTCTATCCCACCGACGTGCTCGTGACGGCGCCCGAGATCCTGTTCTTCTGGGTCGCGCGCATGATCATGTTCGGCTTCGAGTTCAAGGGCGAAACACCCTTCCACACCGTGTACCTGCATGGCACGGCGCGCGATACGCAGGGCCGCAAGATGTCCAAGTCGCTGGGCAACGGCATCGATCCGATGGACGTGGTGAATCGGTATGGTGCCGATGCGCTCCGCTATACGCTCATTGCCGGCATGGGCCTTGGCGCCGACGTCTTCCTCGACCCCGCCGATCTGGACAAGTCCTTCGCGACGGGGCGCAATTTCGCCACGAAGCTCTGGAACATCGGTCGTTTCCTGCTGAAGAATGTTGGAGACGGCGAGGTGACGTCGTTCGGTCCGGGCCTCGCGCTGAACCGCGCCGACGAATGGATTCTCGATAAGCTCGACACCGCGATTCGTGAAAGTGATCGTGCGCTCGGACCGTTGCGTCCCGAAGGCAAACAGTGGCGCAACGACGAGCTCACGGCCGGGCTGCGCCTGAACGACTTCGCCGAAACGGCGCGCCGGTTCGTGTGGAACGAGCTGGCCGATGTGTATCTCGAAGCCATTAAAACACGCCTGCTCACGCCGGGCGACGATCAGCAGGTGGCTCGTTCCGTGCTGGTGCACGTGTTCGACCAGGCCCTCCGGCTGCTGCATCCCATCGTGCCCTTCGTGTCGGAAGCGCTCTGGGCTCGGCTCCCTGGTCACGTCGAGGGGACGTTCCTCGCCACGGCGAGCTGGCCGGCCGCGCGTGCCGAGGCGGCAGCGAGCCCGCGCGTCGGGGAATTCGAGATGCTCATGGAGGTAGCGGGAGCCCTTCGCACGGTGCGGTCCAAGTACAACGTGCCGCCGTCGCAGGAGATTGCCGCGTCCATCGTGACGTCAGCGGGCAATCGCGGCGTGCTCACGGAGGAGTCGGTACTCATCAACCGGCTCACGAAGGCGACGATCGCGTTCGTCGACACGGCGCCGGCCGGTGATGCATCCAACATGGTGCTCTCGGGCGGCACG
This sequence comes from Gemmatimonadota bacterium, assembly GCA_028287285.1. GTDB lineage: Bacteria > Gemmatimonadota > Gemmatimonadetes > Gemmatimonadales > Gemmatimonadaceae > AG11. Next base: position 17,893 of record JAQBPY010000082.1, on the reverse strand, counting down.
GAACTCATCGTGCCGCTCGAGGGTCTCATCGACGTGAGGAAGGAATGCGCACGGCTCGAGTCCGAATTGAAGAACCTGGAGAAGCAGTTGACCGCACTCGAAGGACGGTTGTCGAATCCCGGCTTTGTCGAGCGCGCCCCCGCCGCCATCATCGACGCGGAACGCGCGAAGCTCGGCGAATGGAGCACACGCCGCGACCTGCTGCGCGCGCGCTTCGAGGCACTGTGCGCCACCGGCTGATCGCGCTGGTGGCGGTATTGACCGCCTGCGCCTCGGCAGCACCACCACCGGGCGGGCCCGAGGACAAGGAACCGCCAAAGCTCGTGCGCATCACACCCGACACCAGCGCCGTGAACGTGCGCGAGAAGGTGGTGACCTTTCAGTTCGACGAAACCATCAACGACCGCGGCACGGGCCCGCAGGAAGTCGGCGCGTACTTTCTCGTGTCGCCGTCAGATGGCGAGCCGAACATCAGCTGGCATCGGAGCCGCATCGAGGTCAGGCCGCGAGGCCAGTTTCGGCCCAACACGGCGTACACGGTCACCATGCTGCCGGGTCTCACGGACCTGCATACCAACAAGATGAAAACCGGTGCGCAGGTCGTTTTCTCCACGGGTCCCGTCATTCCGCCGTATTACATCAACGGCATCGCATTCGACTGGGCTGGCGAGCGCCCCGCGCCCTTTGCGTACATGGAAGCGCTTACGCCGGACAGCGTGCGGTACCTCGCGCAGACCGACAGCATCGGAAAATTCACCATCGGCCCGCTCGTCCAGGGAACGTATCTGGTGCGTGCGATCATCGATGCGAATAGCAATCGTGCGCTCGACCGCAATGAGCTGTTCGACAGCCTGCGGGTAGCTGTACCGCTGCCTGGTCCCATTGAATTGCTGGCTGCCGCCCGCGATACCCTGCCGGCGCGCATCAGCACCGTGGAGCGCACCGACTCCGTCACGCTCACGGTCACGTTCGACCGTGTGCTCGACCCTGCACAGACGATCGACGTGTCCGCATTCCGGCTCGTTGCGGCCGACAGCTCGGTTGTACCCATCACGAGGGTGTCCACCCCGCGTGGGCTGAAGCTGGAGCAGGATTCCGCGGCCAAAGTGAGCGCAGATTCGGCGCGACGTGCCGACTCGGTGGCGGGGAAGAAGCTCGTGCCCCTTCCGGTTCCCGGCCCTCCCCCTGCGGTGGGCGGCAAGCCGGCCCCTGCCCCACCCCCCAAGCCGTCGCGTCCACCACCGTTTCCAACGGTCACGCTCAGGGTGGGCCGCGCACTGGGCAACAACCAGGATTTCCGGCTCAGCGTCAAGGGTCTCCGCTCACTCAGCGGCTTTACGCAGCCGAGTGAGCGGCGCTTTACCACGCCAAAACCACCGCCGCCGCCCCCACCCAGGAAGGATTCAACAGCGGCAAAGCCCAGCGCGCGGGCGGATTCCACCACGGTCGCTCCCCCGACTCGGCCGCCTGGAACACCTCCTCCGCGATGACCGATTCACGTCGCGCGTTGCCGAGTATCGGGCTGCTGCTCGAGAGCGCCGGCGTACGCGCGCTGCTCGAGACAATGCCGCGCGACCTGGTTGTTTCCGCTGTACGAGACGTGGTGGAGCGCGCACGCGATAACGTCGCCGCGGCGCCAATGACCACCGGCGCATGGTCGGATGCAGTCGCAACGCAGGTAACACAGGTGACGCAGGTGCGGCGCTCGTCGCTGCGGCGCGTGATCAATGCCACGGGCATCGTGCTCCACACCAATCTGGGCCGCGCGCCGCTGTCCAGGGCCGCGCTCGATGCAGTCCTGCGCGTGGGCGCCGGGTATACCACTCTGGAATACGACCTCGCGAGGGGCACGCGCGGATCACGATACACGCACTGCGCGTCACTGCTTCGCGAGCTGACGGGTGCCGAGGATGCGCTCGTGGTGAACAACTGTGCGGCAGCACTCGTGCTTGCGCTCAATACGCTCGCCCTCGGCCGTGACGCCGTGCTTTCGCGCGGCGAGCTGGTGGAAATTGGCGGCAGCTTTCGCGTCCACGAGATCATGGAGCGGAGCGGGGCGCGGCTCCGCGAGGTTGGCGCCACCAACCGCACGCACCTGGCCGACTACGCGTCCGCAATAGACAATGGAACGGGCGCGCTGCTCAAGGTGCATCGCAGCAACTTTGCACTCGAGGGCTTTGTGTGCGACGTCGACGTTCGCGACCTCGTACCCCTCGCGCGCCGGCATGACCTTCCCATCGTGCACGACCTCGGCAGCGGACTGCTCATCTCGCTGGCATCCATTGGTCTGGACGGCGAGCCCACGGCACGCGAAGCACTCAACGCCGGTGCATCAGTCGTGGTCATGAGCGGCGACAAGCTCCTCGGTGGTCCGCAAGCCGGCATCATTCTGGGCGGCATCGAATATCTTTCCGCGATGCGCTCCAATCCGCTCGCCCGTTCGTATCGTGTAGACAAGCTCACACTCGCGGCACTCGAGGCCACGCTCGCGGTGTATCGCGAGCCGGATCGCGCCCTGCGCGAGATTCCGGCGCTGGCGCTGCTTGGCGCGTCGGCTAGCGAGCTTCATTCCCGAGCGACACGCACGAGGAACGCGCTGAATGCTGCCGGAATAGACGCAACGGTCATTGCGAGTACCTCGAGCGTAGGCGCGGGTGCATTCCCGCAGACGGAGCTCCCAAGCACGGCCGTCGCGCTCCCCGGCAACGCCGACCAATGGACATCCAAGCTTCGTTCGGGTGATCCCGCTGTCGTTGGCCGAGTGAGGGATGGTCACGCTCTGCTCGACATGCGCGCCGTTCCCGACGACGAAATCGACCTGCTCATTGAACGTGTGATTGCCGCACATGACTGAGCCACGCAGCCGCAAGGCGGCGATGCTCGATCGCGACGGCACCATCATTCCAGATCACGCCTACGTTGCCGACCCGGACCTCGTGTCACTGCTGCCCGGCGCTGCCAAAGCCATACAAGCGCTCGCGGCGGCGGGCTATCCGTCCATCGTGATCACGAACCAGTCAGGCATTGCGCGCGGACTCGTTTCCGTGAGCCAGTATCACGCCGTGCGTCGTCGCCTGGACGAGCTGCTTGCCGCCGAGGGTGCCGTGCTGGCCGACTCCTTCGCGTGCCCGCATCATCCGGATTTCACGGGGCAGTGCGCATGTCGCAAGCCGCTCACGGCATTGTACGAACGTGCGGCGGCCATGCACGACCTCGATCTCGCGCAATGCCTGTTCATCGGCGACAAGGCGCGCGACATTGTTCCGGCCAATTCATTCGGGGCAAAGGCGGCGCTCGTGAGATCCACGAACACCACCCAGGACGATGTGGCGCAGGCTGAGCTGGACAGCCGGCCTGTCACTTCGAGCCTCGCTCAGGCCGTGTCGCTTCTGCTCACGAACGCGGAATGAGCCGGGCGCGGATCGCTGTGCTCGCGAGTGGCAGCGGGTCCAACCTGCAGGCGATTCTCGACTATCTCTCATCGCTTGGCGAGCGCCGCGGTGGCGACGTCGTTCTCGTGGCCTCTGATCGTCCCGATGCCGGTGCCCTTGCACGCGCCCGGGCGGCAGGAACGGGGGCAGAGGTCCTCACGTCAGCGCGCTACGCCGGCGGCCACGATCTCGCGCGGCTGCTGGACGATCGCGCCATCGACCTCCTGGTGCTCGCCGGCTTTCTGCAGCTCGTGCCTGCTGACGTCGTGCGCGCATACCACGGACGCGTCCTGAATGTGCATCCTGCGCCGTTGCCAATCTTTGGTGGTCCTGGCATGTACGGCGCACGCGTCCATCGCGCGGTGCTGAAGTCAGATGTCCGCTTTTCCGGGCCCACCGTGCACTTCGTGGACGAGGAATACGATCACGGCGCGATCATCGCGCATTGGCCGGTACCGGTTCTCTCAGGCGACGACGAGCATGCGCTTGCCGCCCGCGTGCTGCGCGCGGAGCATGTGCTCTTTCCTCGCGTGGTGGATGCCGTTGCGGCCAATGAGGTGTTGCTGGGCTCTCAGGGCAATGTCGCACCGCCGTTTTTCCGGATGCAGATTGCGAACTTCGATCCGGGGCTCGACGATGCCACCCTCGGCACAATCATCGACCGTGCGCGCTGAGAACCGAACGCACCATTCCTTATCGACAATTCCACTGAAATAATGCCTACTGCTCTGCTCTCGGTTTCTGACAAGACCGGCCTCGCCGATTTCGCCAAAGGCCTGCACGATCTCGGCTGGAATCTCATTTCCACCGGGGGCACCGCAAAGGCACTGCGCGACGCCGGTCTCGAGGTGCGGGACGTCAGCGACGTCACGCAGTTTCCCGAGATGCTCGACGGCCGAGTGAAGACGCTGCATCCGGCCGTGCACGGTGGGCTGCTCGCGCGCCGCGACAGCCCCGAGCACATGGCCGCAATCGCGGAGCACGGCATTGCGCCCATTGACCTCGTGGCGGTGAATCTGTATCCGTTTCGCGCCACCGCGGCGCGCAAAGGGGCCAGGCCGGAAGACGTCATCGAGCAAATCGACATTGGCGGGCCAAGCATGCTCCGCTCCGCGGCCAAGAACTTTGCGTCGGTCACCACGATCGTGGACCCGACCGATTATCAACGTGTACTCGGTGCATTTCGCGCCGGTGGCGGCGACGTGGACCTGCGGCGTCACCTTGCCGCGAAAGTGTATGAGCACACGGCCGCGTACGACGCGTCCATTGCCGACTGGTTTGCCGGCCAGCACCACGACCCCTTCCCCGACCGCATCTGCCTGCCGCTCGAGAAGGCGCAGTCGCTGCGATATGGCGAAAACCCCGGGCAGGCCGCGGCCTTCTACAAGGAGATCGATACGGGCGGACTTTCGGATCTCCGGCAGCGCGGCGGAAAGGAGCTGTCGTTCAACAACCTGCTCGATCTCGAGGGCGCGCTCCTGGCCACGGAGCCCTTTGGCGACGAGATCAGCTGTGCCATCATCAAGCACACGACGCCGTGCGGTCTTGCGACGGGCACCACGCCACTCGACGCGTACAGGAAGGCACTCGCGTGCGATCCCATCTCGGCATTCGGCTCCGTCATCTCGTTCAGCACACCCGTTGATGATGCAACGGCCGAAGCCGTCTCCAGCCTGTTCGTGGAGTGTGTCGTCGCACCCGCGTTCAGCGGTGGTGCGCTGGAGATTCTGGGCCGCAAGAAGAATCTCCGCGTCCTGGAGGGGCGTGCACGCTGGGCACCGGGTGCCCTCGACTACAAGCGCGTGCGGGGTGGGCTCCTCGCGCAGCAGCGCCCGCAGGCGCCCATGGACGACAGCGCGTGGAAGGTAGTGACGAAGCGCCAGCCTACGGCCGAAGAGCGACGCGACCTGTTGTTCGCGTGGCGCGCGGTGGCGAGCGTGAAATCCAACGCCATCGTGCTCGCGCGCGACGGTGCAACCATCGGCATCGGCGCGGGGCAGATGTCCCGGGTCGACGCGGCATTTCTCGCCGTGCACAAGGCGGCCCTTGGCGGTCATGAGACAGCGGGGTGTGCCCTGGGTTCCGACGCGTTCTTTCCCTTTCGCGACAGCATCGACCAGGCGGCGGACGCTGGGGTCCGGGCAGTGGTACAGCCCGGCGGGTCGGTGCGGGACGAGGAAGTGATTGCGGCCGCAGACGAGCACGACATGGTGATGATCTTTACCGGCGTGAGGCTGTTCCGTCATTGACGGCCGGGGCCTGTTCCAACGGGCTCCGCCACGCCATCTTTCAAGGCTAAGTCACGCCCTCCGTTCCGGGGGGCGTCTGCTATCCGCTATCCCTCGAGCCACAATGGCGACGTCGTCTACATCGACTGAGCAGCTGGACCTCCGCCCATCGTATCTGGCCGCGACCGGTGTCGCGGCGGTCGTTTTCCTGCTGTATCTCGTCACGCTCTCGCCTTCCACGGCGATGTGGGACACGAGCGAGTACATCACGGCTGCCTACACGCTCGGCATGCCGCATCCTCCGGGCAATCCGCTGTTCGTGCTGATCGGGCGCGTGTTCTCCATTTTGCCTATCGCAAAGACCATCGCCGTCCGCATCAACATTCTTGCGGCCATCTGCAGCGCCGTCTCGGCGGGCATGTGGTTCCTCATCACGGAGCGCGTCCTGGTAAGCTGGTTCTCCGACCGGCGCCTCCGGATCGTGGGCGGCACGCTTGCGGCGCTCATCGGCGGCACGGCGTTCACTGTCTGGAACCAGAGCGTCGTCAACGAGAAGGTGTACACGGTATCCCTCCTTGGCATCGCGCTCATCTCGTGGCTGATGATCCGCTGGTGTGATGAGCCGGAAGGCCGAAAGGCAGATCGGACGCTCGTGCTCGTGGCCTACCTGTGCGGGCTCGGATATGCCAACCACATGGCCGGCATGCTCGCGGCTCCCGCGGTGGGGCTGGCCGTGCTGCTCGTGCGCTGGCAGACCGCGCTCCGCTGGCGCCTGCTCGTGGCCTGCGCGGGAGCCCTGGTACTGGGCTGCACGCCGTTCGCCATCCAGCCCATTCGCGCGGCGCACTTTCCCGGACTCAACGAAGGCGAGCCAACGGCGTGCCGCAATGGCCTCAAATTCGACTGCACGTTCAGCAAGGGCACGTACGACGCGTTCATGTACAACTTCAACCGCGGCCAGTACGGCAAGCCCGTGCTCTCCGAGCGGCAGGCGCCATTGTCTGCGCAGGTTGGCATGTGGTGGCTGTACTTCAAGTGGCAGTGGCTCCGCGATGCGCATGGGGATCACGTGTTCGGCCAAAGCCTTCTCGCCGCGCTGTTCCTCGTGCTGGGATTGCTCGGCGGGTACGTCCATTTCCAGCGGGACCGGCGAAGTTTCTGGTACTTCGGCTCCCTGATGTTCACGATGACGCTCGTGCTCATCTACTACCTGAACTTCAAGTACGGCGCGTCGCAGGATCCCGAGCTGAGCGGCGTTGCCCGCGAGGTCCGCGATCGAGACTACTTCTACCTCTGGAGCTTCTCCGCATGGGGAGTGTGGGCGGCGCTGGGACTCGTGGCCGTCTGGGATTCGCTCGCATCACTCATTGCGCGTGAGCCGGTGCCGGGCCAGAAGAACAGTGAACAGCCCACGCGTCAGGCGATGCTCTATTCGTCGCCATTGCTGCTGCTCGCATTCATTCCCGTGTTCACCAACTGGACGACGGCATCGCGCGCCGGCCAGACGGATACCGCAGATTTCGCACGCGACCTGCTGAACTCCGTGGAGCCGTACGGCGTGCTGGTGACAGTGGGCGACAACGACACCTTCCCACTGTGGTACGCGCAGGAAGTGGAACATGTGCGACAGGATGTCGTCGTGGCGAATACGTCGCTGCTCAACACGGATTGGTACACGCGGCAGCTCATCCGTCGGCCGGTATATACGTACGATGCCGCTGCGGGTCCGGCCGCGTATCGCACCGGAACGTGGAAGAAGCCGTCCGGATCACCCTTGCACATGACGCTGGATCAGGCGGACTCGGTGCCGGCCTACATCCAGCTCGACCGCCCCATGACTTTCCAGGGCGGGCCCATCAAGGCGACAATCGACCCCCAGCGCCTGTCGATTCCGGGTGTGCTGCAGCGGGCGGACATCTTCGTGCTGCGCATGATCGCGGACTCGTACGGCGATCGTCCCATCTATCTGAGCCGGACGTCGGCGGGCTACGGGCAGGAGCTCGGCATCGGCAGCTACCTGCTCACGCAAGGGCTTGCGACCAAGGTCTTCATTCCACCGGCGGCACCAACCGGCGACACCCTCATGGTGCCGGGCGCCGGATGGATCGACCTGAAGCGTACGAAGGTGCTGTGGGACAGCGTCTTCACGGCGCAGAAATCGCTCGCGACACGCCACGACTGGGTCGACCGCCCTTCGGTGGGCATTCCGTACCTTTATGTGGCCACGGGGCTCATGCTGTCGGAAGTGTTGCAGGCAACGGGTGACACCGCCGGCGCAAAGCGTGTGATGGGCCAGGCTCGCCAGGTTGCCATTTCCGTGAAGCTCGATGACCTGCTCAGCCAGCTGGAGTTGAGCACACCGGCGGCACCGCAGGAAAACCCCTTGCTTACCCCCAAGGGAGATACCCAGCGAAAGAAGACCGTGCCGGCGAAGCCGTAGGGCTTCGCTCGGCCGGCCCGGTTACCCGCGTGCGCTGAGCGCTTCGAGCTCTTCGGGCGAAAGGGACCGCCATTGGGCGGAATATTTCCACACACGCCGGATCGTGTTCTCTCCGGAGAACACGAGGCAGCAGTCTGCGCGCGCGCCAGGCTCATTGCGTGTATCGCGCTCGATTACCGACCAGCGCTCGCCGCGCCCATCCACAAAAATCACCGGGGGTGCATTCGTGCCACCCGCTGCTGACCATGCTGCGTCCTTCGGCCCTTCGTCTTTTGCCATGAGCTCCAACGCGAGCAGATCGCGAGGAGAGGGTGGGAGTCCGCGTCGTTTGGGCTGGCGGAGCACTGCAGCCGAGGAGATCTGTACGGTACCGCACGCAATGTGCCAATACCATACAACTTCCGGCGGAATCCGCTTCTACAATGCGAATTTCGCTCATCCTCGGTTGCTGCTACGGCAAGATCAGGCCCGCGCCGCCATACTTTCATGAATTATCGACAATGCCCACTCACGTTCATCACCCATGAGCGTCATGCGCGGCGCCCGGACGGTTTCGGTGCCGTGCCCGACCTCAGCCTGCACGAGCTTGATGAGCTGCACGAACTTGGGCACCGTATCGAGCCGCAGTAGCGGCAGGAACCACTCGTACAGGATGCGGGCGTCGTCCATCCGGCCCGCCATGCCAAGCTCGAATAGCTCCACCGATTCCGCAGGAAATGCATTGACCAGTCCGGCGATCCAGCCCACCGCGCCCATGGGAATGCTCTCGAGAATCATATCGTCCATGCCCGCGAACACGGCGAGCCTGTCACCGAGCCGAGCGCGGACGGCGGTAACGCGGCGAACCTCGCCACTCGATTCCTTTACCGCATGCAGGTTGTCGTGCATTTCGGCGAGCTCCGCCAGCTGATCCGGAACCACGTCCGTTCCATACGCGATGGGATTGTTGTACAGCATGCACGAGAGCTGCGTCGCGCCGATGACCGCGCTGTAATGGGTTTTCGTCTCGCGCCAGTCGCCCTTGTAGACGTACGCGGGTAACACCATGAGTCCGTCGCAGCCTGCCTCCGCGGCACGGCGCGCGAGCGACACGCAGTCCCCGGTGCTCAGGCCCGCAATGCCGGCAATGAGCGGCACAGTGATTGGCAGCGCTTTCCGGCAGGTGCGCAGAATCTGGATTTTCTCGTCCGGCGAAAGGGTCTGCGCTTCGCCTAGCGACCCGAGTGCGACGATGCCTGCACACCCGTTCTCGATGAGCCAGTTGACGTGCTCGGACAGGGTGTCGTGATCGACGGAGAAATCATCGTGAAACGGAGTGGTGATGGCCGGGAATACTCCTGTCCAATCGCGCTTTTCCATCGTGGTCAATCTCCTTGTCCGAGTGGAACGTCGGCCGTTGCCGAGTTCGCGATGAGTGTCGAGAACAGCGCGGGTTCGGCCGGCAGACGAACCGTGTCTGGCGGCCAGCCATAAATGAGCTCCAGGGCCGCCCCGCAGACGCGGCCCTGGCATGCACCCATGCCGGCGCGTGTGTAGAGCTTGGCTTGCCGCGGAGTCCACTCGCGACGAATGGACCCCAGTGCTACGTCCTCGCAGCGGCAAACGATGGTATCGCTCCTGGCCAGCGCGAGCACCTCGGCGCGCGGCGCGAAGGCACGTTCCATCGAGCGCGACAGCGCGCAAAGAGCATCTCGCCGGCGGAAGTATGCCCTCGCGTCTTTGCCCGCAGCGCTGAGCCCCGCGATCTCTCCTTCCACAAGCGCCAGGTCGACGCCGCCAACACCCGTGGATTCTCCGGCGGAGTAAATGCCATCCTGTGTCGTCCGCTGCGTTTCGTCAATGACGTGCGAGCCGTAAGCAACCGCACAACCAAGCAGGCGCGCGAGTTCCGTATTTGGAAGCAATCCGAACGCCGCGCACAGCACGTCGCACGCGATCGTCGTCGTCACATGTCCGTTCGTGATGTCGACTTCCTCCACATGCCCGTCGCCGCGCGCCGCGCAAACCCAGCTGCCGAACCGGTACGGCGTGCGCATGAACGCAGCGCGATATGCCGCGGCCTGCACCATCATGAGGGGCCGCGTCATCAGGCCCAACACGAACGGCATGACCGTGCTGCGTGCCGCCTGCTCGGCCACGAACAGCACTCGTGCGCCGCCGTGGGACAGGGCCGCCGCGACGGGCATGATCAATGGCCCGCTCCCAGAGATCACAACGCGTTTACCGCGAAACGACGTACCGGCCTTGAGGAGCGCCTGTCCCGCCCCCACTCCAATCACGCCCGGCAGCGTCCAGCCGGGAAAAGGCAGGAATCGTTCGCGCGCACCGGTGGCGAGGATGATCGAGGCGGCGCGCACAGTCAACGCCTGGCCGTCACGCTCGCATGTGATGACGAATCCCTCAGCGTCTCGCGCCGCGTCCACGACCGCTGTGCTGGCAGCAACGATGGCACCCGACTGCGCGAGTCGCGCAATCCATTGGCGTGCCATTTTCGGAAGACCGGCCGTTGTACGATGCCGCCAGATCTGTCCACCTGCGCGCGGACTTTCGTCGAGGAGTACCACACGCATTCCCGCCTGGGCGGCGCGTGTCGCCGCGGCAATGCCGGCCGGGCCGGCACCAATGACGGCGACGTCTGCCGTCATTGGCGCGGACGCTGTCCGGTGTTGATGCGCTGGCCGTCCGTGACCGTGACGAGACAGGCACGCCGATGCGCGACCTCGTCAATCTCCAATCGGCACTCGTAGCACACTCCCATGCCGCAGAGAGGTCCGCGCGATGTTGCAGTCACCGAGCTCCGGAACGTATGCATCCCGTCGTTGATGAGCGCCGCGGCGACGCTGATGCCGCGCACCACTGTTACCGCTCTGCCGTCGATGGTGATGGTGACGTCGGCCGTATTCACGCGGCCGCCACCGCACTGCGCATGGGCGAAAACGGCATCGCGTGGATGGCAGGGGTGCGGCCCGCCACAAGGTCGGCGAGAATTTCGGCGGAGCCGAGTGACGTGGTGATCCCCAGGCCTTCGTGTCCGGCGGCCACCCACTGATTTGCGGCGTATTGTCCTATGAGTGGCAGCTTATCAATTGTCGCTGGCCGAAATCCTGTCCATGTGCGCACGATAGACAGGTGCGAGAGACCAGGCATGAAAAGACGTGCGCGCTCGAGCATCCTAGCCAGTACACGGCGATTGGTGGCGCCATCCCATCCGACCAATTCGCGCGACGATCCAATGAGCACTTGCCCCGTGGAGCGGGGTTGCACATTGAAGGCGACGGATTCATTCGTCATCACGTGCGCGCTGGTGAGGTAGCCGAGCTCCACGAGCTGATGCCGGCAGAATCCGGGCGCGCGATCACTAATGGCCAGATGGCCTTTGCGTGGGACGATTGGCAGCGCCGGTGCAAGTGTCCCCGCTTCGGCACCGGCGGCATTCACGATGACGTCCGCTTCGATCACCTCGGTGCCGACACGCACGGCGCCATTGATGATTTCGTCAACGCGACAGCTCTCACGTATTGTCGCACCGTTTTCGCGCGCCTTCTCGAGCAACCACAGCGCGGCGGCTGGTGGATAGAGCACAGCGTCACCGCGAACAAGAAGACCGCCCGCGAGACCGCTGCGAAGATTGGGCTCGAGGCCGTGAAGGCGTGCAGCACTCAGCGTCTCACTCGGAATGTCATGTGCGGCATACGTGCGCTGCTTCTCGCGCACCGCATCCATCTGCGCGTCGTCCTCTGCCACCCAGATCGTGCCGCACGGGTCCATTTCCACGGAGCGCGGCAGCACGGGGGTGAGCTCGCGCCACAGTTCTGCCGAATATGCCGTAAGCGCAAGCTGCTCCGGCGAATCGTCCATCAGCACGATGTGTCCCATTCCGGCCGCGGTCGTGCCGCCGCCGGCAAACGCGGCATCGAGGACGAGCACCTTCAGCCCATCGCGCGACAGTGTGCGCGCACACGCAGCGCCCACAATGCCCGCACCGATGACGATTGCATCATGACGTTCGCCGCTCTTCACGACGTCACGCTGACACGTTCACGGCGACAGGAATACCAAGTCGAAACGGATCGCTTGCATCGAAGCGGAGGGTTGCCTCGCCGGTCACGAACGCGGTGCCTTTCACGTGCGGCGTGAGCGTGCCGTTTATCCCTTCACTCACCCAACCCGTAAAGAGACCGCCAGCCATTCCTTCCTGATGCCACCGCTCACCCAGCGCCAGTTCGCCGCGTGCATGGAGGGACGCCATCTTCGCGGATGTCCCCGTGCCGCAGGGCGAACGGTCATACACGCCACCGGAGCACAGCACGTAGTTCCTGCAGTCGGCGTCGGCGCGCGACGGTGCCGCGGAAATCTCGATGTGGTCGATGTCGCCGTTGTCGGCACCGGTGATGCCCTGCGCTCGAATAGCGTCCTGGATGGCCTGCGTGAAACGATTCAACTCGCGCTCACGCGACATCTCCACCGGCACGAGCTCACTATGCGTGATGAAGAACCAGTTGCCTCCCCACGCGATGTCCCCGACTACGGTACCGTACCCGGGCACGTCCACCGACACGTCACGCGCATGCAGGTACGACGCGATGTTCTCGATGGTGACGCTGCCATCGGCCGAAAGCTCCGCGCACACCGTGCCCACGGGTGTATCGAAGCGCGCCTTTCCCGGAGACAGGCGGCCGAGGTACTCGAGCGTGCGAACGACGCCAATGAGGCCGTGGCCACACATGCCCAGGTACGTGCCATTGTTGAAGAAGATGATGCCCGCGGCCGAATCGGCATTCACGGGTGGCGTGAGCAGCGCCCCGACGATGGCATCGTGACCGCGGGGCTCGCACACCACGGCTCGGCGAAGATGATCGAAATTCTCGCGAAGATCATCGCGCCGCTCGCTCATTGTTGCGCCGCGCGGTGCGGGCCATCCCTCGATCACGACACGTGTGGGCTCACCTTCGGTATGTGAATCCACGACGCGTACAAAATCCGGCACAGAGGGCATGCTCACGATATCGCCTTGCCGCGCCTGCGCTGCGGCGTCTTGCTGCGGTGCTCGAGCAGAAAGCTCGTGAGTGCCCTGCCCGCCCCGAGAATGTGTTCGCGCATCAGGCCCGACGCCGCCTTTGCGTCACGCTTTTTCGTCGCGGCCAGAATCGCGCGATGTTCCTGCCTGGCGCGGGATTCACCGTGCGTCAAGGCCAGCTGCATGCGGAGGTAACGATCGCTCTGCTGGTGCAGCCTGTTCAATACGCCGAGCGTGAACCAGCGGCCGGATGGTGCATAGAGCGTGGAGTGGAATTGCCAGTTGAGCTCCCCCCACACCGGCACGTCGCGCGCGCGCAGGGCAACGTCGTACGCGTCGAGTACTTCCCTGGCATTGGCATCGTCCGCCGTCGTCATGAGCGGAACGGAACGCATCATGAGATCGGCCTCGATGTCCGCGCGCAACTCGAATAGTTCGGCGACTTCGTCCGCGGAGAGCGTTGATACGACGGCACCCTTGTGCGGGCTGAAGGTCACCAGCCCCTCGGCCTCCAGCTGACGCAACGCCTCGCGCACCGGAATCCGGCTCACTCCGAGCGACTCCGCAATAGCGTCCTGCCTTAGTGGCTCCCCTTCCGGGAATTGCCCTCTCAGGATGCGGTGGCGTAAGGAGTCGAGCGTCATGCCCGTGAGCGTCTGGCGACGGAGCGGGAGCACCTGCTCATCCATGTCGGGACCACTCACGAGTCTCGGCTTCGCCGCCGGAACCGGCACTGCCTTGCGCGTGCGGGGCTTCATCGCCCTCCCGCTGGAAGATTGGTGAGCAGATAGCGCGTGAGGAGCGAGTAGATGTGCGCGGTGGTTCCTTCGCCTTCGCAGATGCAGTGCGTGCGATTGGGATACACCATCACGTCGAACGGCTTGCCCAGCGACACGAGCGTATTGATCAGACGCTCGGTGCCCTGATAGTGCACGTTGTCATCACCCGAGCCATGCACCACGAGCAGCTTGCCCGTGAGGCCCGCGGCCCAGGTGATCGGGGAACCGCTTTCATAGCCCTTCGCGTTCTCCTGCGGCAGACCCATGTAGCGTTCCTGATAGATCGTGTCGTAGAGGTGCTGGTCGGGAACAGGCGCCACGGACATGCCCACCGAGAACACGTCGCCATGGCGAAACATCGCGCTCAGCGTGCTCGAGGCGCCGCCGCTCCATCCCCAGATGCCAACGCGCGTGGAATCGAGATAGGCGTGCGTTCGCGTCATCGCGCGCACAGCGTCCGCCTCCTCCTGGCTCGAGATCGTACCGATGTTTCCATAGATCACCTTGCGCCAGTCGCGTCCCTTTGGCGCCGGCGTCCCCCGTACGTCGACACTCATGATCACGTATCCCTGATCGGCAAGGAGCTGGTGCCAGGTGTCCTGCGGCCCGCCAAAACGATCGACCACGGTCTGTGACGCCGGCTCGCCGTACACGAAGACGAGAACGGGATATTTTTTCGCCTGATCGAACTCGTGCGGCTTGATCATCCATCCATCGAGCGTCGCGCCATCAGGCACCTTCACCTGGAAGAATTCCTGGCGAATCGCCACCGTCGGTGCAACAGGCGGCGTGCCGAGCGCACGGATGACAGCGTGTGATGGGAGCGAGACCAGGTCCACGGTGGCCGGACGTCCCGCGCGTGAATAAGTATGAAAGGCAAAGCGCGCAGTCGGCGAGATATCGTAGCTGTGCGTGCCCGGCGCATCTGCCGGCGATACCCGTTGCGGCGGTCCGGGCTCGCGCAGCGGTACGCGATAGAGGTACCGCTGAGTGGCGCTTTCCGGAGACGCCATGACATAGATCCATCCATTGGCGTCGTCGACGGCTTCGAGGCTCATCACATCATACGCGCCCGGCGTAACCAGCGTTTGCGGCCCTCCAAATCGTGATGTCAGGTATACGTGCCGCCATCCGTCCCGCTCGCTCAGCGACAGGAAGCTGCTGTCGCCCTTCACCCACTTCAGCTCATCTGCATAGTCGACCCAGGCGCTGTCGGACTCCGTGAAAAGCGTCCTGTACACCCGTCCGTTTTCATTGATGAGTTCGAACCAATCATGCTGCTGCTTCCGGTCCATGTGCTGCACCAGGACCTCGTGCTCCGTTGCCCACTCGGCGCGCGGCACGTACTGCTCCTTCCCGTCCCCGTGAAGAGGCAGCCACGTGACCTTGCCCCCATCCATCGCGGACACGATACCAAGCCGCACCGAGGAATTCTTCGTCCCCGCCTTGGGGTACTGCACGGGCGTGACAAAGGGATAGAGCGAGTCCGTATCGTTGATCAGCAGGAAGTCGCGAACGGCCGACATGTCGAACTGCCAGAAGAGAATGAGGCGCCCGTCGGGACTCCAGCGAAATGCGTCCCGAAGATCGAATTCCTCTTCGTAGACCCAATCCGTCATGCCGTTGACGATCGTCTTTGAACCGGTCTTCGTGAGCCGTACGGCCGGCCCGCCCGTTGCGGGCTCGGTGTACAGATCGCCGCTTCGAACGTACGCCACACGCCGGCCGTCCGGCGAGAACTTCGCGAACATCAACGTCGCTTCGGCGGCTCCTGCTCCCACGCGATGCAGCTTGCCGCTGGCGACATCGAGCACCCAGTAGTCTCCCCGGGTGTTCTGGCGCCAGACTTTGCGCGTATTGGTGAAGATCAGCAGGCGCTTTCCGTCTCGGGTCCACTCGTAGTTCTCGACGTCGAGCGGTTGCGCCGCACCCGCAGGCTTCAGCTGGCCGGCGGTGACGAGCACTCGGCGGGCACCGGATGCCGCGTCGTATTCGACAATGTCTGCGCCACCGTTGGCAGCGCTCTCGAGTGTCGAGTATGCGTCTCCCTTGGCGGACCAGCGTGCCGGCCCGAAACGGGCGCCCCGTCCGCTCCCGCCTCTCCCGGTGAAGATGGCGCGTACCGCCTGGTCGACTGCCGCGGGTACCTGCGCGACGGCGACGAACGCGGGCAGAATCGTTGAGACCGCGACGAGAACCAGCGCTCGGCGTGGAGAGAAACGCATGTGGAGTACCCAAAGAGGACCGACCGGCGAAAGTCACCGGATCGTATACAATATTCTTTATTCCAATGTGCCACAAGGTCGTGCGTGGTGACCGGCCGTCTTTGCTCACATCTGACACCCGTTCGCGGCGATCGGTTGCGTTCATCGGTGACAGCCCGGACATTCCCCCCATCCTGCATGTCGCCGCTGTTCCTCACACGACTCACCATTCGCCTGAGACCGCATGAATCCCATCCTTGATGCGAAGACCGGCCTGTTCGTCGCGCTTGCCGCCTTCGCGATCTTCTATGTCGTGGTGCTCGTTCGCGGCCTGAGGGCCGCCGCGCAGTCCGGACAGCAGGTGAAGCCCACGGCCGGCGGCACGGCGACGGGGTTCGTCACCAACTTCTTCGATACCCTCGGCATCGGCTCGTACGCGACCACCACCGCGGCCTTCAGGCACTGGAAGATGGTGCGCGACGAAAACATTCCGGGCACGCTGAACATCGGGCATACCATTCCCACCATCGCGCAGGCGTTCATCTACACGTCCATCGTGCCCGTGGAAACGACGACGCTGATCCTGATGATCCTGGCCGCAACGATGGGCGCCTGGCTGGGCGCCGGCGTCGTATCCGGCTGGTCGCGCAAGGGCGTGCAGCTGGGCATGGGCGTCGCGCTGCTCGTGATGGGCGCACTGTTTCTTGGCAAGGCGCTCGCGCTCTATCCCGTTGGTGGCAACGCCATCCAGCTCACCGGCACCCACCTCATCATCGGCCTCGTGGGAAACTTCATCCTTGGTGCGTTGATGACGCTGGGCATCGGCCTGTACGCGCCGTGCCTCGTGCTCGTCGCATTGCTGGGCATGAACGAGACGACCGGCTTCCCCATCATGATGGGCTCGTGCGCTTTCCTCATGCCGATGGCCAGCGCGCGCTTCGTGAAGGAAAAGAAGTTCGACGCCAAGGCTGCCGTCGGCCTGTTCGTTGGTGGACTTCCGGCCGTGCTCATCGCCGCATTCATCGTGAAGAGCCTGCCAATGGCACAGGTACGATGGCTCGTCATCATTGTCGTGTTGTACACGGCCGTGACCATGCTGCGCGAGGCACTCAGGGAAACAGTGGTGGCACCCGACGAGAAGCATGCCGAAGGCGCCGTGACGCTGTAGCTGCCGATGAGGGACTCGGCGATGCCACGATCGGCATCGCCGCTCGGACAGGGCGATAAAACGTAAAACATTGCACCCTTGTTGAGTTCGCTGTGCGAATACTTGCCGGGTTAACACATTTGCTGCACGTTTATAGTAGTCTTTCAGAGGTGACAGATGAACAAATTGTCTGCATGTGTACTCGTCATCGGCGTGAGTGCCTGTTCGGGCGGGAGCAGCTCTCCCCAGACCGCGCCTGCGCCCGTCAGCGACGGAACCATTGGTACGCCGGCCGCCGATGCGGCACCAAGTCGCAACCGGGATCTCATCACGCAGCAGGAATTGCAGGCGCCGCAGATCGCGGGGCTGACGGTGCTCGAGGCAGTGAAATCCCTGCGGCCCCAATTCCTCACGGACCGCGGAAAGAACACCACCCCCGTTGCCGGCTACGTGGATGGTGAATCAGGAAAAGTGATGGCATCGATCGATGGTGCGCGGCCATCCGTCATCGACGACCTGTCCGGCCTCCGGGCAGGCACGGTCAAGGAGGTTCGCTTCCTGAACATTGCACAGGCCCACCAGAAGTTTGGTGGCGCTGCCCGCGAAGGGCCGGTGGTTCTGGTGACCACCATGTAGTCTCGCTGCCA
>JAQBPY010000007.1 GCA_028287285.1 Gemmatimonadota bacterium | reverse complement strand
GAATGCCTGCAGGGTCAAATGCATGAAAAAGGCCCGGCCACCATTTTGGTGGCCGGGCCTCCGGGCGAGCATGAATCAGCCCTTCTTGTACATCTGCTTCGTGGTGGTTGGTGCACCGCCGCCGCGGCCCGGATCGTGGCTTCCACTACGAGCATGCCCATGCTGTCCATGGTCAGGGCCATCGTGGACTCGCGCGGCGTGCCGTTGAAAATTCGTGGTCGTGCTGATCACGAGCTTGTCGCCTTCCACTTGGCCTCGCGGCGCCAGACACGAGAAGTGCATATTCTGGCTGACCCAACCATACAGGACTCCGACATGCGTCTCCGCCCTCACATCGCCGCGATCGTCTTTGGCATGGCACTGCAGTCCGCCGCGGCGCAGAGCCCGGTGTTCACGCTCGAGGAAGTGATGATTCCCATGCGTGACGGCGCGCGCCTGCAAACCGCGGTCATGCGGCAGGTGGGCCGCTCGGAGCCGTTGCCCATCCTGCTTCGGCGCACTCCGTACGGCGTGCCGCAAAGCTCGCCCACGTCGATGCCGGCGGCGCAAAAGGAGCTCGCCGAGGACGGGTACATCTGGGTCGTGCAGAATCTGCGCGGCCGGTTCAAGTCCGAGGGAACGTTCCTGCTGTCGTCGCAGGTCGACCTCACGAACGCCTCGCCAAAAAATGTCAACGAGACGACCGACGCCTACGATACGATCGACTGGCTGGTGAAGAACATCCCGAACAACAATGGCAAGGTTGGTATCTACGGCGTGTCCTACGACGGGCTCACCGCCGGCATGACGCTCCTCAAGCCACATCCGTCGCTCAAGGCCATCAGCGAGCAGGCGTCGCCGGCGGACCAGTGGATGAACGACGACAACCACCGTTTTGGCGCGCTGCGCGAGAGCTACGCGTTCGAGTATGCGGTGTACGAGCAGGCCGACAAGTTCAAGAATACGCACTTCGACTTCGACATCTATGACGGCTACGAATGGTACCTG
Organism: Gemmatimonadota bacterium; assembly: GCA_028287285.1. Classification (GTDB taxonomy): domain Bacteria; phylum Gemmatimonadota; class Gemmatimonadetes; order Gemmatimonadales; family Gemmatimonadaceae; genus AG11. The sequence goes on along the minus strand of JAQBPY010000007.1, from coordinate 10,720 downwards.
AAACTCGGTCCCGTCTCGAACATCAACGCGAAATACCTGCATGGCAGCATTCCCGCCTGGAACGAGATCGTCGACCATCCCGATTACGACATCCACAACAAACGCGAGGCCTGGTACACCCAGATCACGGGATCCACGGTGCCCAACCTGAATGTGGCCGGGTTCTGGGACCAGGAAGATCCGTGGGGACCGTGGCAGATTTTCCACCGGGCCGCAAGGAACGATCCCGACCACACGAACCTGATGGTGGCCGGCCCCTGGTTCCACGGCTCGTGGCACCAGCCGGTCAACGACAGCATCGGGCTCATTCCCCTTGGCGGCCATGCCACGGCGCGTGAGTTCCGCGAGCAGATCGAGGCGCCGTTCTTCCGCTACTACCTGCACGGCAAAGGTGCAAAGCCCGCGTGGCAGGGAAAGATGTTCCAGACGGGATCGAACAGCTGGAAGACATACCCCTCGTGGCCAATACAGAATATTTCACATACGAATCTGTACCTGCGTGCGGATGGCGTGCTCTCGTTCGAGAAGCCATCGTCGGCCGCGTACCGGGCGTATGTATCGGACCCCGCGAACCCGGTGCCGTACCGCATGCGTCCCATTTCGCCGACCTATCCCAACGGCGACTGGCGTCGCTGGGAGGTTGCTGACCAGCGGTTCGTGGATGGACGGCCCGATGTCCTTACCTATACGAGCGCTCCGCTCGATCACGACATCACCGTTACCGGCGCCGTTGCGGCAAGGCTGCTCGCCTCCACGTCGGGCACCGATGCGGATTTCGTGGTGAAACTGATCGACGTCTACCCCGACAAGGCGCAGGAGAACGCATGGAGCGCCGACGCGGGCCCGGCGCCGGACGCGTACGCCCGCTCGCTGAACGGCTATCAACTCCCCATCGCGATGGAAGTGCGCCGAGGACGGTATCTGGCAAGCTATGAAACGCCGCGGGCCCTGGTGCCGAACAGGCCCATGACGTGGGATGTTCCGCTGCGCGAGCACGATCATGTGTTCCTGAAGGGACACCGGATCATGGTACAGGTGCAGTCCACCTGGTTTCCGGTGATCGACCGGAATCCGCAAACGTTCGTGCCGTCCATCTACAAGGCTGCCGCCGGTGATTTCGTGAAAGCGACGCAGCGGGTGTATGGCGGCTCGTACATCACGCTGCCTGTCGTTCGATGAAGCGCCTTGGACCGCGCAGAACGCGGACTGGACGCGGAGTACGAATGTTCAGGGCAGCAACTCCGGCACGAGCTCGTCGGGCAAGCGCACGGGCGTGAACGAAACGCCGTTGACGCTCGGCAATCGCCGCATGGCGGATTGTTAGGCAAGGTTGTAGTGGCGTGTTGTTGCCGTGAGCGCCGCGAGAAACCTGCTCTTCCGCCATGAAAGCAGGTCCTTGGCCACGCCCAGGACGACAAGGCCGCTATCCGTAATCCAGCAACAGTCCCCTGGTCGAGCTCGATGAAGGCACCGCCGAGCCGCGCGGGATGCGGCGCCCGCGTTATTCGGCGCGGTGATGGTGCCGGTCCGGCGCCCCCAATAAGTTCCGGAAGGACCATTCAGGGTCGGCATGCCTCCGTCCCGTCAATTTGATACCCGTTTCGAAGGATTCGACGATGCGCGTTCGGCTTTCCGTGCTGCTATTTCCCATAGCGATCATGTCCACCGCACCCCTCTCCGCCCAGAGCGCCGCCGTCGTGAACGGCAAGCCCATCACCACCGCGCGCGTTGACGCGATGGTCAAGCAGGCCGCCGCGCAGGGCCGCCAGGATACGCCCGATTTCCGCAAGCAGGTCAAGGACCAGCTCATCAACCAGGAAGTGCTGTACCAGGAAGCGGAGAAGAAGGGCTTTGCCGCAAGCGCCGACGTGAAGTCGCAGATCGAACAGGCGCGCCAATCCATCGTCATTCGCGCGATGATCCTCGACTACATCAAGAAGAATCCTGTCACGGATGCGGACGTGCAGGTGGAATACGAGAGGTTCAAGGCGCAGTCGAGCGGCAAGGAGTATCTGGCCCGCCACGTCCTCGTGGACAGCGAGGCAGACGCCCGGGCCATCATTGCCAAGCTCAAGTCGGGAGTGCCCTTCGATTCCGTGGTGAAGGCCTCGAAGGACGTCGGCTCCGCGGCGAATGGCGGCGTGCTCGATTGGTCGCCCGCCACACGGTACGTGAAGCCCTTTGGTGATGCGCTCATGGCGCTGCAGAAGGGCCAGATCACGGAGACGCCGGTCAAGTCGCAGTTTGGCTACCACGTGATCAGGCTCGACGACGTGCGCGACGCCGCGGTACCGCCACTCGACGAAGTCAAGAAGCAGATCCAGGATTCGCTGCAGGAGAAGAAGCTCGTGGCGCTGCAGGATGGCCTCCGGAAAAAGGCCGTCATCAAGTAACCCGTCGGAAATTCGTGGTCTGCATATGCAGATGGCGACTGCCCAAGGCCACGAGTGACCTCGTATATGTGACCACGGGCTACGCGCAGAGCATCCAGAACACGTCGCAGATCACACTTGCCACGGACAACGTGTTCAGCGATGGCGCGTCGCTCGAGCTGGCAACGTGCACCGGCAGGGTGAGCGATGGATTCACGGCGACGCTGACGGTGGCGGTAAAGGAGTAACGGACCGGTGGTGCCGGAGCGCGTCGGCGAACCGCTCGACGACGCGCTTCACGCCCTGCTGGCGCCACGTTGAGGGGCGCTGTCCCGTGTAGCGGCGACAGGCATTGCGGAACGACGAGGGCGACGCGAAGTCCAGCTGCAGCGCCACGCGGTCCACCGGATAGCCGGTACTCTCGAGGATGGCGGCCGCCAGCAGGACCCGCGACCACATCACCAGCTCGCTCGGTGCGGGCATGTGGGCGCGCGTGGAATAGTTCTGCAGCGTCTTGCGGTCGCAGCCCATGGCGCGCGCGAGGCCTTCCACCGACAGATCCTCGCGCGGGTACTGGAGACAGTAGTCCATGAGCAGCCGCAGCGGCGGCGGAACCAGCTCCGTGATGGCGTTGCGCACGGCGCGGGCGGCGCATCCTTCGATGCTGCCGGAGTAGGCGGTCCGCAGCGTCAAGGTGGTGTCGTCGATTCCTTCCTGAATGAGCTCATCGATGCCGCTGTTTGCGAGCGCGAGGATGTCGGCGGAGGTCGAGTCGTCATGGACGTAGCCGATCATCGCCACGGCCGGCATCCGCCGAATCAGGTCTTTCATGAAGGACGCTGTCGGTTCACCGTTGCGGTCCTTTGCTTCGGCGACGACGGTCAGCGCGTTTACCTGCCGCAGGACGGCGTTGCGTAATTCGTCGATCGTGTCGACGAAGATCACCTCGTCGCTGCCGCTGCTTGCCTGCTGGATGCGTGCCCGCGACGTGCGTCCGATGATCAATGCGATGACGGTGCGGCGATGCGGAGCTGTGCGCTTGCGCGGCTTTACGTCTTTTTCCCCGTGAGGTGATGCAGCGCCGCCCTGCATGACGGGTTCGTCGTTCGGCCGTTGATACATCTGGGTCTCCTTCTATCTGGAGACTTTGATGTCCGTCAATCGCTCACGTCTTCCGTTCGTCCTCTTAGCGGTGGCGTGCCTTACCGCCTGCGGTGCAGAGACGACGGCGCCTCGGCAGTTGAAGCCAGTCTCGATGCGCGCCGACGGCGACAGCGTTGCAGACCCGTTGTGCAAGTCGGGATATTCAACACCAAACGGAAAGTGCATCGAATAGGACATCACGATTGCACCTTAGAATGCACGCTGCAATTCACCAGGATTGCTCGTATTCTCGACATCGGCGAGCACTACGAGCAATTCGGGTGAAGCAGGCTGGTGCCGCGGAGGAGCAAACTCCTTTGCGAGATTTTCCATGCGGTAAACGATCTCATGAAAGCCCGCCGCACTCGCAGCGGCAAGTGTATGCGCCCTCCACGTGTCAACGCGGGGATCATTGAGACTGGAAAGAGCCAGCGCCACATCGGCACGCGCCGCGAGTGCATCAAATTCGAGGTCGGCCCCCTGAGCGAGGGCATCGATGCGCGCGATCACCCGCTCGAGCACAGCGAGTTCGCGGACACGCGCCGCCGCCACTGCCGCACCGCCGAGCGCCGGCAACTCACTCCGCTTTGGCAGCTGTCGCGCGAACGCGCCGACAAACGCGCGAAGCGCAATTCCCGGCTCGCCGAAATCCAAGGTCGCCTGCGCGACATTCAACAGCGCTTCGGCCGCCTTTGTCTCATCTCCCATGACGGTTTCATATGCAGCCCATGCATGCATCACCGCCTTGTCAAACATCCTGGCCCCTGCCGCGACGATCATCAAGCTCTGATGCGCCAGACCGACCACATCCAGTGCGCCTGCACGCGTAGCATATTCCAGAGCGGCAGTCGCATGATGTTCCAGTCCTGGCAAATTGCCCCGATGCCACAACAGATTGCCAAATCCTATCTCCGCCCTCGCCCTGAGCTCGTCGTCGTCATGCTGCACCCCCATATCCTTCACGATGGCATACAATGCCTGGGCGGCCTCCGCATCTCCCGCCTTTCGTGCGGTGCGAGCGCGCTGCGCAACCACTCGACCAAGTTCCCGAGCGCCTGCATCATGGCCGAGCTCACGATAGCCCAGAACGAGAAGGGAATTGGCAAGCCTCAGGGCACCGGCATCTTCTGCGAGCTCCGCGACATCACGAAGAGACGCCAGCATGGCGGCACCTGACGCGCCGATGAGTTGCTCGCGCGCAAGCGCGCGGCGGCCACGTTCCTCCAGCACCCCTGCCACTAAGGAGAAACACGCAGACCTGACGCGAGAGATATCGTCGTCGGGAGCTCCGGCGCCTCGCAACTGCAATGATCTGTTTAGAAGCACCCCGATGCGGAGGAGCTCAGCATCCACGCCAGTAAAATCACCGATATCAGCATGAGATCGGTCGATTCGATAGGCCTCGAGAGGCAGATGCGCTTCAAACACGATTACCGTGCGATCCTTCCCCGTGGTGTGACAATGGGAGAAATTCTCCTAACGTATCTCTAAGGATAATGACTGACATGCCCAGCCTGCTCATCGGACCCGTACGGCATGAATGGAAGCAGTGCCTGCATGACACCACCCCGGCGGGATGGCGCGTCGTGGAGCTAACGTCCCGTAGAATGTATGTGCGTGACGCCCACCGGTACAGTGCGGCCGCCGCCGTGATGGGCGCTATGGACCACGAAGGCGTTCCTAACGGCCCGCTCATCGCCGCCCATCTCGTGCGCGCAGGACATTGCCCCCTCGTCTGCGTGCACGATTCGCCTGTCATTGCCCTCCCGTCACCCTGGTGCACGAACACCGAGCGCATTCTCCACATCCTGCTGGGCGGGCGGTCCTACGGCGACGCCTGTGCACACATCTGGCAGCTGCTCATGAACACCCAGTCCAGCCCGCACATGTAACCCCGCTGGCACGACTCTGGAGTATGGAAGCCCGTATCCGTCGAGATTCGAGAGGTCTCCATGCTTCGCAGCTCCAGAATCGTCCCGATGTGGCTGCTGTGCGCAACCGCAGCGGCGGCACTCAGTGCCTGCGGGTCGCCGGATACGGCAACCTCGCCGGCGGTCACGATCGATACACCCACCTCTGCCGGAACGCTCGCGGTGGGCGCCAGCACAACCCTGAATGCAGGCCCGGCATTGACGCTGACGTCGGGCCCGTCAGGCGATGAATTCGTCCTGGTCGTGACCGACACCGCCGTGGACGGCAGGGCCACGGCCAACAGCTTCCAGCTCGGCGCCACGAACATCACCGCGGCCGGCAGCGTGAGTGCGCCCGCTACGAGCATCTTTGCTGCGGCGGCGGGGCTCTCTCCGAACTACGCCTTTTCTGCGGACCTCAACCGGCGAGCGCAGCAGGTCCTCCTCCCGCGCGTGGCCGGGGCACGACACCTGTACGCGGCGCGCTCGGCCGGCTCTGCGCTCGACCGCACCGCCCTGCCTGCCGCCGCCGTGCAGGTCGGCGACCTGGTCACGCTCAACGTGAGCAATGATGCGTGCGACACGATCGTGCCGCGGGCGGCGCGGGTGGTGGCCATCGGATCCACGTCGATCGTTGTCGCAGACACACTCAATCCGGCGGGCGGATTCACGACGGCGGACTACCAGCGATTTGCCGCACGGTTCGACACGCTCGTGTATCCGATCGACGTGGGCAACTTTGGCGCACCGGCCGCACTTGGCCCCGAAGGCAAGATCCTGCTTTTCTTCACTGTCGCGGTAAACGCGTTGACCCCCAGGAACTCGACGTCGTACGTGGGCGGATTCTTCTTTGACCGGGACCAGTTTCCGGTCACGAGCACGGTGGACGGAGGCGCCTGCAAGGGCAGCAATGCACGCAACCTGTTCTACCTGCTCAGCCCCGATCCCGGCGGCATGATCAACGGCAACGTTCGGCGCACGGGCTTTGTGGACAGCGTCACGACCTCGGTGCTTGCCCACGAGTTCCAGCACCTCATCAATTCCTCGCGACGCCTGTACGTGAACGCCAGCGCCGCCGGCTTCGAGGTCGTCTGGCTCAATGAAGGGCTGAGTCATGTCGCCGAGGAGCTGCTGTTTCTTCACGAAGGCAAGAGTGGGCCGCGGCAGAACGTCGACGTCACTGCGCTTCGCGCGAGCACCGCACTCAAGGATGCCTTCAACGCTGACCAGAGCGCGAATGCATCCCGCTACAACGAGTATCTCGTGGCGCCGTCCACGAACTCACCCATTCGCAACGACGACAGCCTCGCCACGCGCGGCGCAACGTGGGACTTCCTGCGCTACGCTGCCGATCGCAAGGTGCGGACGTCGGGCGGGACAGACGCGTCGCTGTGGTTCGCACTCGTCAATTCGCAGACCAATGGCATTGCGAACCTGCGTGGTGTGTTCGGTGCGAATGTTGGTGCGATGCTGAGAGACTGGTCTGTTTCCCAGTACGCGGACGACGTGGTAGCGGGCGTGAGCGCAGACCTTACGCAGCCGAGCTGGAATTGGCACAGCATCTTCCCCGCGTTGTCCTCGACCAGTGCGTACCCGCTCGTGGTCAGCTCGCTCTCGGCCTCCGGCTCGAATGGTACCGTCATACCGGGTGGGGCGCGATTCTACCGGTTCGCGGTGCCCGCGAATACGTCGGCCACGTTGACATTGACCGCAACGGGCGGCGTCATTCAAGGCACGGTGGTACGGGTACGATGAAACAGTATGCTGCGGTGGTGACGGCGAACAACGGAGCGCGTTTTTATCGCGTCAGGGCGCGGGGGCGACCTGGCCCAGCCCGATGACTTCACCGCTCGCGAGGACATGGCCCTTCATTGCGTCGGTCATGCCCGCATACGTCGCGAGGGACTCGGCCGGAATGGTGGTGTCGATGGCGAAGACCTGGAAATGATAGCGATGCTTGGGGCCGGCCGGGGTGCGCGGCCCCATGTACGCCTGCGCGGCGCCGCGAATGTTCGGCCCGTACTGTGCGCCGGCCGGCGGCGCGCTCATTGCCGCATCCAGCCTGGTCACAGTGGCCGGAATGTTGGCCATGGTCCAATGCAGAATGGGGGCGCCATTCCGCATGGCGTCGAGGTCCTGGAGAATGACCACGTAGGCCGTCGTCCCACTCGGCCCCGCGGTCCAGCCCAGCCCCGGAAAGACGTTGCCCCTGTACTGCGTATTCTCGAAGGGAATGTCGCCACCGGGCGCGAACGCCGGCGTGGTGACGGTCAGCTTTGCGTCGCCCTTTGCGGGAAAGTTCCTGAGCGCCTGGAGCTCCGCGCCGACTTCGGTGGCCGGTGGCGGCTGCTGCGCCTTGACACGTTGCGCGGCCACGATGGTCAGGCACGCGGCGGCAAACACGAAGTGGGTTTTCATTGCGGACGCTCTCCCTGTGGTGAATGCGTGTGGGAACACGGAAAGTATACTGCGGCGGCGCCACCTGCGGTCGCCGTCACGACCGGAGACGTCCGGCGTCGCGCCGCGCCTCGTATGCCTTGAGATGTGTGTATGCCACCGACAGCATCGTGTCGTCCAACCCGAACGTGCGTGCCTGCTCCAGCATCCAGCCCACGATGTGATCACTCTCCACCCGAGCCCCCGTTTCCATATCGTGCAGCATGGACGCCGTCCGCCTGCTCGCCGGATCGTTGAGCGTGGTGCGTGCAAAGTCCATGGAGGCCTGGCGAGGTGCATGGCCCGCGCGCGCCGCAATCGCGAAGTTGACGGCAAGCGTGCGCTCGATTGCCTCCGCGCCGCCGGGTGCACTCAGAATCTCGCCAATGTTTGCACGAAAGAGACAGGTGAGCCCCGCCATCGCGGAAAGAAAGCAGATCTTCTCCCACATGTTCTGCTCGATGTCGTCCGCCAGCTCCCATTCCACGGCCGTACGCGCGAACGTATCCGCAAGCATCTGTACGCGCGTGGACCTGACACGATCCCGCTCGCCAAAGGCAATGCGCTGCAGCGCATCGGCATGATGGATCACGCCGTCCGCATCCAGCGTGACGCTGATGGAGCACGCGCCGCCCATCACTTTCTCGGCGCCGAATCGTTCGTCGAGTTGGGCGAGGTGATCCATGCCATTGAGCATGGGAACAACCGCGCAGCCTCCATGCATGGCCGGCGCAATGGCGTCCATGGCCGACCGGAGGTCATACGCCTTGCAGGTGAGCAGCACGATGTCGTAGCCTGCCGAAAGCTCGCCGGCGAGCACCGTGGTGACCTTCATGTTCAGGTCGCCAACCGGACTCTCGATGCGGAGGCCGTCGCGCTCCAGCTGTTCGCGCCGCCCCGGTCGAACGAGAAAGGTGACATCGGTGCCGGTTTGCGCGAGACGTCCGCCAAAGTATCCGCCAATGCCGCCGGCGCCCAGGACGAGCAGTTTCATATCAGTGCGTTCCCGAGTTCTTCACGTGAAGGAAGCATTCGCCCATACTAGTACGTGTTGTCGTCCTGAGCGCAGCGAAGGACGACAGGACGGTGTGTTACCACCACTAATCGTAACGTGCGGCAGCCTTTATGTCCTCAGGGTGGAAGTGGCCATTGGTTCGCGCTCCATGGCAGGCATCCGTTTGTCGTCCTGGGCGGCGCGAAGAACCTGTTTCCCCTGGCACAAGAACGAATGAAACGCATTCTCGTTGTTTGTCTCTGTGCTGCAGGCGCCTGCGCCGGTCGCGTTGGCGTGGCACCATTGTCGCCGCTGCCCTTTGCAACCGATACGGTACGGACGCAGCGTGTTGCCGAGGGCGTGACCCATCACTTCATCTACGCCTCGGCCGGTCCGTGGGCCATTCACGTGCTCGACGTGGACCTCGATGCCTGCAACGCCGCAGTCGCCATGAAAGGTGCGGATCGTGCCGCGGGGCGCATCAAGACCACCGGCATGTTGGCCGGCCTGTCCACTCACGCAACGGTACTCGCCGGCATAAATGCGGACTTTTTTTCGCTGGCGGATGGAACGCCAACGGGGCTGCTCGTGGTTGACGGCCGCGAGCTCACGCCGCCCTCCGCCGCACCGGTGCTCGCCTTTGATTCCAGTGGCGCGGCGCACATCGATCGTTTCTCGCCGGGAGCTGGCGCGCTCCGGCCTTTTCATCCGCGCGAGGCAGTGGGCGGTCGTCCCCTGCTCGTTCGTGACAGCATGGTGCTCACGAGCGTTGATTCATCGGGCGGCGCAGCATTCGCCACCGCGCGTCATCCACGCTCGGCGGCAGGCATAGCACGTAACGGCCGACGTCTGCTTCTGGTTGTGGTGGATGGGCGTCAGAAGCCGTACAGCGACGGCATGTCATTGCGCGAACTGGCGACGTTGATGCTCGCACTCGGCGCACGCGACGCACTGAACCTCGACGGTGGCGGCTCAACCACGTTCGTGTATGCAGATCCTGCCGAGCGCGGCGTGTTGCGCATCGCGAACAGGCCCTCGGACAAGGAAGGTGAACGCCCCGTCGGCGATGCGCTCGCCATTGTGCGCCGTTGCGGGAAATAGCGGCTCGGCGTGGTAGAATGTTGCTGCATCACTGCACATTCGGCCGACGTCTGCGTAAGACATGGGCGCGCGAGCATGGGGCAACGGGCACAACGACAAGTCGTGCCGGATCATCACTATTGTCCGAGCGTCATGCGCCAAACGGCAAGGTCATTTGCCACGCATGGCTGAACATCTTCGTGGATCTCGTGCGCACGCGCATGAAACAGTGGAGCATCCACGCAGATTGCCGGATATACGCGTGAGCGGGTCGGACATCGCCAGGATTGTCTTTACAGCGGCCTGGATCGAGCAGACATCGACGTGTTTCCTTGCGGCATCCTGTGCATCGACGTGATTCGCGGGTACATCGTTATTATCCCATGGGATAGTGCACTGGATTACCGGGACACGGGCGGCGGTCACTCAACCGGCCGTTACGGCGGAGTGCCGGGTGGCCCACGATATTCTGTGCTCCATCTTGCCCAGTGTATTTCCACGGCGCTGGCGCCGGCCGTACACCGATGCAGTTATCGCCCCTTGACAGTGGGTGCGTATGCTTATTACAAACCCGTCGTCTTGCATTCTTCACTGCCTTGTTCGTAGGCGGCTGCACGGGCGGCAATTCAGAGCCGAATAGTATTGGTGCAACCGTGCGCGTTCGCGCTGGCAAGTAACATCATTCCAGGTGGGCCAGAGTGTTCGTTTGCTCATGGTGCTTTACAGCACTACTGATTCGTGAGCTCTCCTGGCTATACGTGGATATCGCGCAATTCCGGTGTCGT
>JAQBPY010000308.1 GCA_028287285.1 Gemmatimonadota bacterium | reverse complement strand
GACCTTTGCACCGGAGTTCGCGCAGCTCAACAACCCCAACTATCGCGGGTGCCTCGATCGTGCTCCGTAAAGCACTCGTTCTCTTTGCTGTCTCGAGCGCGTCGTTGGCGGCACAGGCTGCTCAGGTTACACAGGCTGCATCGCAGGTCCGGCCGCTTCCGATCATCGATGCACTCAGCGCGGGACGGTTTGCGAATACGGTGCCCGTGCGGCTCTCGCCGGACGCGCAGTGGGTCACGTATTCCGTCATCGATCCGCGCCGCCAGCCAGCCGAGGGCGCGTTGGGCGACGACTATTCCATCATCACGAAGACCGGCGTGACCATGACGGTCGCCACGTCGGATGTGTGGGTCTCGAACGTCAACACGGGCGATGCGCGGAACATCACCAAGGGACAGGGCGCGAGCTGGGGTGGAGTATGGTCGCCGGATGGGCGGTCACTCGCATTCTTTTCCGATCGCGATGGCAACGTTCATGTCTGGCTGTGGGACCTGGCCAGCGGCGGCGTGCGGCGGGTGTCGGATGTAATTGTCCGGCCCTATTTCACCTTCGAGCAGATTGCATGGCATCCCGATGGCAAACAGCTGCTTGTTCGCGTGCTTCCGGAAGGATTCACGCTGGACCAGGTGCTCGACCGGGTCCGGCCGCAGCTGTCGCAGGCATCGAGCGCCAGGCCCAACGTGCGGCTTTACGAGTGGCCCGTTGCGAGCCGTGATTCCGCCGCCACATCACGGTCGCAACTCAGCGCGCTCAGCGGCGATCTCGCGATGATCGATGTGCAAACGGGTGCGGCGCGCCGGCTCGTACACAACGTCAAGACCAACGCCTACTGGATTTCGCCCAGGGGCACCGACGTCGCCTTCATGCAACGCGTGGACGACCACTCCTCGGTGCAGCAGATGTACGATCTCGGTGTCGTCTCCATTGCCGGCGGGAAATCCCGAGTGCTGGCGCATGACATTCCGCAGCCCTTTGGCCTTTCCGTCAGCTGGTCTCCAGACGGCTCGCAGTTGGCGTACACCGATGCGTTGGGGACGTCGGCCACCTCCGGACCACGGCCAAAGGGCGATTGCTTCGTCGTTGCCCTGGCGGGGGGCTCGCCGCGCAACGTGAGCACGCGTGCGCATTCGCCGTTCGGCAAATCGTACGATGCACCGCTCTGGCACCCGAATGGGCAATGGATTTATCTGTTGGGGGGTGACACGGTATGGCGAGCGTCTGCCCGTGAGGCTCCGCTCGTGCCGGTGACGTCGCTCACGGGCCGCTCACTGCTGCAGATGATGCGGACGTCCAACTCGGGAACACTGTGGATGCCGGATGGTGACGAGACCATCTATGTGCGAACACAAGTCAATGCAGACAGCCGAATGGGCATTGCCCGCGTGAACATTTCGTCGAGCCAGATTGCGAACGTCATTGAAGAAGAGCGGAACTACGTGGGCGGCATGTTTGGTATGGATGCCGCCGGACGCACCCTCGTTCACCTCGCCGAAGGGGCGCAAGCACCACCGGACTTGTGGGTGGCTCGTGGCTCCGACAGCATCGCCCATGCGCGCAGGCTGACGCATCTCAACCCACAGCTCGATGGTTACGAGTACGGCGCAAGCCGCCTCATCACATGGCAGACGAGCGACGGAGCCATCATTCACGGTGTGCTCGTGCTTCCTGCAGGCTACGTGCAAGGAAAGAAGTATCCGCTCATCGCACACGTCTATGGCGGAGATAGTCCGTCGCGCGACGTTTACTGGTTTGGCGGCTACCACGTAGGAATGAATTTGCGGCAGCTGTTCGCCACGCGTGGGTACGCGATGCTGCTGCCCGACATTCCGTTGCATGTAGGTACGCCAATGGCGGACATCGAAAAGGCAGTACTCCCGGGTATCAGTTCGGTAGTGGACATGGGTGTCGCCGACCCTGACCGGCTGGGCGTCACGGGTGCCAGCTACGGTGGGTACACCACGCTGGCCCTCATCACGCAGACCAAACGATTCAAGGCCGCCGTATCCATTTACGGACTCTCGAACCTGGTCAGCGATTACGGGCTGCTCCTGCGGGGCGGTGCTTCGGGTACCACCAACATGGAACAGGGTGCGATGCGCATGGGCGTGTCGCCATGGGAAAATCTCACGCGCTACATCGACAACTCACCGTACTACCACCTGGACCGGGTGGAAACGCCGGTGCTGCTCATTCACGGCGATGCGGACATCGCCGTGCCTTCGGCTCGCGGAGATGAAACATTCGTGGCCCTGCGTCGCCTTGGAAAAACAGTGCAGTACGCGAAGTACGCAGGCGAAGGACATGGTTGGTGGGGCTTTGCCGATTCTCTGGATGCCGTACAGCGCACCATTGCATGGTTCGACCAGTATCTCGCGCCAGCTCAGAGCACCGCACGGCGCTGAGTCCAGCTGTATTGCGTCGCGATGGATCCGGCCGGTGGACGGTCCGGAATCGTGCATCAGATACCCGGCTTCACAAACGGCATCGGATCCGTGGGGTCAGCTTCGAGCTCGATTCCATCAATGCTGCCCAGTGTCCGGGCGACGAGCGTGCCCGTCATGATCAGCTTTGGTGCAGAGTAGACCTTCGTCGTCTTGTGCATGGCTGTCTCCTGTAGTAGTCCGCCCGTTGTGCGGGCGGTGCGGGCGAAGTGCCCGCGAAATGCTATTTCGCCTTTCTAAGGTGCTGCCGAGCCGTCCACCGGCCAGATCGTACACGAAGCCACGTCTCGAGCGAGAGCGCGATCATCAGCATGGTGACGTCACGGCTCTCACGATTCTGTTCATTGACCGCCGCCCGCATGCGGTCCACGTTGATGCAACCCAACTGCGCGAGCAGCGGATCACGAAGCAGGTCATCGATGACTTCGCGCTCCCGTGCAAAGGCCCACGCGATACGCGGCCCAATGGTGCCTTTACCTGATCGTGTGCGAA
>JAQBPY010000399.1 GCA_028287285.1 Gemmatimonadota bacterium | reverse complement strand
TCGCTGACGGCGTCGTGAAGAACAACATCAGCGCCGGCCGTCATCCCACGGCGATGGTGTTGGACGAGCCGAACAACCGGCTTTTCGTTGCCGCGGGCAACTCCGATTCGGTCACTGTGATCGATACAAGATCGGGCACGGTGGCAACGAGCATCGCCATTGCGCCGTTTCACCAGCGACTGCCTGGATTGGCCCCCACCGCGCTCGCACTTTCGCCGGACAGCAAGACACTCTTCGTCGCGCTAGGCGGAGCGAATGCCGTTGCCGTGTACGATGTAAGTACAAAGTCCGCAACGCTCAAAGGACTGATTCCCACGTCGTGGTATCCGTCCAGCTTGGACGTGAGCAGCGACGGGACGCTACTTGCCGTCGGCTCCCTGCTCGGCGTTGGATCGGGTGAGGGCACGGCCGGAGGCTCACAAGGAAAACGTGCGCGCTACGTTCATGCCGTCCGCGGTGCGGTCAATGTGATCACCATTCCCACCGCGGCCGAGCTGAGTGCGTTCACGACAGCCGTTGCGCAGAACAATCGGTTGACGCTGGCCTCCACGCCCGGTGTCGCGGCCGTGGCGGCGAGCACCGTTCCTCGGGCCGTGCCGGCGCGGCCGGGTGATCCCTCGCTCATCAATCACGTCGTCTTCATCATTCGCGAAAACCGCACGTACGACCAGGTGCTCGGCGATCTCGGCCGGGGCGCGGGTGACAGCACACTCGTGATCTTCGGGCGCGACGTCACACCCAATGCGCACGCGCTCTCGGAGCAGTTCGTCACGCTCGATCATTTCTTTGCCTCGGGCGGCAACTCCGCCGACGGACATCAGTGGATCACGCAGGCGAACGAAACCGAATATCCCATGTGGCCGCTGTACTTCGGTCGCAGCTATCCCTCCGAGGGCGAAGATGCGATGGCGTATTCGTCGGGCGGGTTTCTCTGGGAGAACGCGCAGTCGAAGAACAAGACCGTCGCGATATTCGGCGAGTATGCTCCCTCGGTTCCACGTTCGTCGGCAGCCGTGCGATCCACAATGCTCGACGCATACGTCAAGGATCCAGCGAACTACGCGGCGCATCGCAGCATGCTGAGCAAGCGCTATAACACGAAATCCGACATTCCGTCACTCGACAAGGCCCTCGTGCGCGAGTATCCCGGTTGGACGGTAGAGACGCCGGACGTCGTCAAGGCGAGTGACATTCTCTTTCACCTCGCGGAGTGGGAGAAAGCAGGCAGGATGCCCAATCTCGTCATGGTCATCCTGCCCAGCGATCATACGGTGGGCACGTCGGCCAATTGGTGCACGCCAAAGGCGTGCGTGGCTGACAACGACTTTGCGCTGGGCAAGATCGTTGATGGACTTTCGCACGCGAGCTTCTGGAAGGACATGGCCGTCCTGGTGGTAGAGGACGATGCGCAGGACGGCGTGGATCACATCGATGGTCATCGCACCGTCGCGCTCGCGATCTCGCCGTACTCGAAGCGCGGCAGCATCGACTCGACGTTCTACTCGCAGCCGAGCATGGTGAAGACGGTCGAGTTGATGCTTGGCCTGCCCGCGATGTCGCTGTTCGATCTCGTGGCCACGGACATGCGCGCAAGCTTCATCGATGCCGCTCAGAAACCCGATCTTCGGCCATACGCGGCACTCGAGCCCCGACAGTCACTGCTCGAGAAGAACACCCGAGTGGGCGACATCACCGGTGCAAATGCCGCGGAGCGCCGGAAGGCGGCAGTGGCGTCGTCGAAGATGCGTTTTGACGCGCCGGATGAGGCGCCCAGTGAGGCGTTGAATCGCATTCTCTGGCAGGACGCGCGGGGGTTCACGGTCGCATATCCCGCAATCAGGCACTCGCTGTTTTTCCCCATGTCGCTCGACATTGCGGACGACGACCGCGAAGAAAAAGGCGACGTGAAATCAACGAAGAAGAAGAAATAATGTCCGGTTTCGCTCGTGAGGGGTCCACCAGCGTCCATATTGCTAATTTTATAGCATATGCTATCTTTCTAGCATTCACGGACCTTCACACGCACGCCACAATGTCGACATCCCATCGCGAACGCGATCTCTCCCGCCGGGAGCGACAGATCATGGATCTCCTTTACCGCTTCGGCCGGCTGTCCGTCGCGCAGGTGCTCGAGGGACTTCCTGATGCGCCAAGTTATTCGGCGGTGCGGGCGCTGTTGAAGATCCTGGAAACAAAGGGACATGTGCGGCACGAGGAAGAGGGGCGCATGTACATCTACATGCCCATTGCGCGCCGCGTCGATGTCCGGCAGAGCGCCCTTTCGCACCTGCTCAAGACCTTCTTCGACAACTCTGCCGAACAGGCCGTGGCGGCGCTGCTGGCCCTCAGGGCCGAGAAGATGTCGGGCGCCGAGCTGGATCGAATGAGCCAGCTCATCAATGATGCGAAGGATCGCGCCTGGATCGCGGCGCCCCGGGACGGCAACGTCCGCTAGTTCGCCATGACTGTGTTCGGTGACCACAGGCCCACGCGCATGGCATAGCGGACCAGCGCGACCACGTCGTGTACCCCGATGCGCCGCATCAACTCGGTGCGATGCGTCTCCACCGTCTTGACGCTGATGTTGAGGTGCTTCGAGATCTCCGGGGAGGTCTCGCCGTCGGCGACGAGGCGAAGGACTTCCAGCTGCCGGGGACTCAATGACCGGAGCGGACGTCGCACGACGATCGCCGCCTCGATGGCTGGGGCGAGGCGGAACGCGTCGTTCTTGAGGACGATGTCTTCTACGCCGGCGCGCATCAATGCCACCGAGGTAGGGACTTCCACCGACCGCGTGACGATGATCATTGGCGCCGTGGGCCGGTCGCTCGCCAGGATCTTCATCGCAGTGAATGCGCTGAGGTCACTCAGCGAATGCTCTCCGAGCACGATATCGGGTGCGAACGATTTCAGGGCATCGCGGAATTCGAGCTCCGATGCGACGCGCTGGGTGCTGATCGCGAGTCCCGCATGCTCCAATTCGCGCGTGATCGGGTCCACGTCCGCTGCAATATCGTCCAGATAGAGCACGCGAACATCTTTCGACGGGGTAAGCTGCACTAGCGGACTGCCTGTGAAGACGTGTGAAGTCAGTGTACGCCACCGCACAGCCATGCGCCTTTATGCGGTCCTCTACATTCAAGACAAATCCCCACCCGCATGCTATGAGGGGATCCCCGCATTTAACCATATGTGTTTTTGACAGGGAAATAGACAATGCTTTCTATATGAAAGGGCTCTCATAGAGCCGGTCTGTATTCGCGATTTCTGGTCAGGCGGCAACAAATTCGATAAGGCACCGAGCTCAGCAGCGGTGCCTTATGGCGACCTCTGCTGTGCGTCAGAACGCGACGGCGCCCTGGATCATGAAGCCATTGAACTTTCCACCGTGGCGAATGTCGCTGGTTGGAAAGTCGTTGTAGACCTGCGTCACGTACTCGATCTTCGTGAGCAGCGCGGGGGTCACGAACCATCCCAGGGCGAAGGCGGTTCGGTTCACGGACACGCTGTTCGCGACACCGGCCAGCGCTCCGTTGACCACGTTGTAGCGTCCGCCCACATACAGCTGTTCACGAGGGCCAAAGCGGTACAGCAGGTCGCCATCGTACTGATTCCAGGTACGGTTTGCGGTTTCCGTCGCCGCCTTGCCGGTGACCGTCTCCACGTTGCCGAACAGCTCGAAGCCGCCGAGCTTCACGAATGGGTTGATGACCATCGCGGTGAGGTTGTCGCTCTGGCCGGGACGAATGTTGCCCGACCATGCGTTGGCGAGCTCCGTGGAGGCCGAGTTCTCGAGGACGTCGTAATAGTGCGAGCCGCCGCGGTCGCCTGTGAACAGCGTCTGGCTGGCCGCATGCGCCTGCCGGAAGATCGAGCCCGTCAGGCGAAATCGCATCGTTGAATCGAGACCGGTGTCGTATCCGAGCTTTCCGATGACCGCGGGCGAGCGCTTGTCCGCGGCGGTGAGTTGGCCGTGAATCTCGCCGGCGGTCACGGCGCCCATCGCGAGCAGCCCGCTCTTGCGATAGTAGACTTCCGCGCCGATCTCGGTGGTGAAGGCATCCATCATCAGGTTGCCGACGAATGGATTGTGGATCGCGTTGCCATTGTCGCTGCGCCGAAAGTGCTGGTCGCCGTAGTTGAGCTCGAAGTGTCCGACCTTTACCGTCACGTTTTCCATGATCGTGTTGAGGAGCGGATTGTCGATCGGGGAGGCGTCCATCAGGATGTAGCCGTCCTTGACCCACGTTTCCTGATGATGACGTGCGGACGCGTACGTCGTGACCGCGAGGCGAATGCCCTGCGCGAGCTGCACGCCAAGGTCGAGATTGGCCACGGCATTGTTGAAGCCATGCCCGATGACGATGAGCTGATTCGTGTTCACGCCGCCAACGATGTTCGGTGCGGCAGTATTGCTGTGGCCAAGCCCCTGAAACTCCTGCATGAAGGCACCGCCCCAGGAGAGCGTCATGCCGTCGAATGGCACGTTGTCCGCCTTGGGTGATTCAAACACGTTGTTACCGCGTTGATCGGCGGGCCGGATGTGCTGCAGCTCGATCTGCCGGTACAGCAGCCGCTGCTTTTTTGCCTTGGCCAGGAGGATGGAATCTTCCCTGGTGAGGGGCACATTCGGCGTTGGTGTCGCAGCAATGGTATCGGCGGAGATCGTGCTGCGAAGCGGCCTGGCGCGCGACTGTGCGCCCTGCGCCGCAGCGAGGGCAGGAGCGACAGCGATGAGCGCCGCAGTGGCGATGGTATGAAGTCTGGTCATGGAATATTCCGGGAGTTGAAGAGATCAATTCTTGAAAACGAGATCGAACTTCACCTGTACCTTGTCACCGACCTTGATGCGGCCGAACATCAGGCTGGGGCGCTTGAGGTCGAAGGCGCTGAGTGCGAGCTCGTAGGAGCCCACCACGCGAAGCGCACCATTGCCGGCGTCGCTCGCAACGGCGCTCACGTCGATGGGGTGTTCAACGCCGCCAAGGGCGAGCGAGCCGTGCACGGTGCCTTCGACGCCGGCGCCGGCCTTCGCCACGTCATAGCCGGAGAGCTTGAAGAGGATCGTGGGATTCCTGTCGAGCTTGATGGCTTCGCGCATGTGATCGTTCATCGTGCCGCCCCCGCAATCGAGCTTTGCCGCATCAATGGTGAGTGCCAGGGACTTGACCGGCTTCTGCGCGTTGAGCACGGCAGGAATGGCGCCCGTGCCGTCTGCGTTGACCTTCAGGTCGAACTCGGGCAGCGTGCACTTGAACGCCTTGATGGTGGAGGTGCCTTCCACCCAGATCCTGCTCTCTGGCTGGGTCGCAAGAAGTTCCGGCGACCCGTGCAGCGGTGTCAGGGCAACCATGGCGGCGAACGCGTGCGTGATGTTAAGGCGCATGTCTCTGTCCCGGTATCAGGGCGGCGTGTATCGCCGTCGTGAATTGAGATTAGAGCGTCGTGGCGTTCGTCAACGGGGGGCGTTCTACCGAACGTTCGCGGACTTCTCCTGACACGACGTACCGGCATATGACGCGAGCGACAGCGTCGCCTTTCCGGCATCGGGCACGTCACTCTCGAGGCGCAGCAGCAGCCGGCACCTGTCATCGGAGAGTGTGATGCGAATGATGCCTTCGCCGCGATAGTGCTTCGTGTCACGCACGTGCATCTCGACGATCACGGCGCGAAAGTGGCCGGCGGGAATATCCACCTCTTCGCGGCCCAAAACTACAACTGTAGTTGGATTGCGCGCCACATCGAAGTGGCGATTGAGCGTCAGGGTGCTGTCGGTGGGAAGCGCGATGGTGCGAAGCAGGTAGAGAAATGACAGCTCGTCGAGCGGTGCATCGCTGGTGAGCACGCCGGCGGCGCCACTTTGCGACGTCCACCGCTTTTCGTCGGCGAACATGTCGACCTCGTCATCGGTCCGCTTCAGCAGGTGCCGCTCGTGCGACGAATAGCGCAGCGACGCCATGCGCACGGGGTCGAGCCACGATGCATTCTTGTCGCCGGCGTGAATGAAGCCGACGGAGCCCTGCATGTCCGAGTGCAGTATCCACGTCGCGACCCCGCGCAACTCGGCGCCTCCTTCAATCCACAGGGTACCGCGGCCGGATATTCCCCCGCGCACCTTGCCGGTGTACTCGAGCCGCTCGCCTGGAGCGAATGGGAGCGCGGCCTGGGCGCCGGCAGAGCGGAGCGTGAGGATCAGGAAAAACAGGACGATACGAGTCATGCCGAAGTGTCGCGCGGCGGGATGCGTTACCGTGTCGGGAATTCCCCTATTCAGCTGTCAGGAGGAACAACGGAAACTTCATCCATTGCCCGACAGAGACGGAACCTGGAAATCATGACATTCCCTTCGTCTCTCACACACGACGGGAAATACCGTGATTACACCAGCAGATACGCTCGAAGCACTCGCGCAGACGTCGACGTCGCGCCGCTCGTTTCTCCGGACAGCCGGCTTTACGGCGGTGGGAGCCGGCGCGCTCGCGGCCTGCGGAAAGGGCGGCAATGCACCCTCTGAGCAGCCCACCGTGCCGGTCGCGCCGCCCGTCGCCACACCAGCGACGATCAAGGCTGCCGCCGACGCGATGGACGCAATGCATGAGAAAGGCCTCAAGTCATTTCCGGCAAAAACCGCCGGACTGGGCAACCAGTTGCTCGCGCCCACGGTTGTCGCCGGTGTGAAGGTATTCGACCTCACCGCTCGCGAGATCCAGTGGGAAGTCTCGCCTGGTCTCCTGGTGAAGGCCATGGCGTACAACGGCCAGGTGCCGGGCCCGCAGATTCGTGTTCGTGAAGGCGACCGGGTACGCGTGAACCTCAGGAACGAGCTCACGCAATCCACGGCAATCCATTTTCACGGCATGGAGCTGCCCAACGACATGGACGGCGTACCGTTCATCACGCAGGCGCCCGTGAAGCCCGGCGACACGTTCACCTACGAATTCACGATCCCCGACGGCAACGTGGGATCGAACATGTACCACTCCCACCACAATTCGGCCACGCAGGTGGGCATGGGGCTGCTTGGTGCATTCATCGTGGAGCCGAAGCAGCCGCGGCCCATCGAGAAGGTGTCGGAAGATTACGTCATGATTCTCAATGACGGCATGCAGGGCTACACGTTGAACGGAAAGAGCTTTCCGGCGACCGCACCCCTCACTGCGAAGCTCAGCCAGAAGATCCGCATTCGTTTCATGAACGAAGGGATGATGATTCACCCCATGCACCTGCATGGCATGCACATGACGGTCATCGACAAGGATGGATGGCCGCTGCCCTACCCATTCAGGTGCGACACACTCAACATCGCGCCCGGCGAGCGCTATGATGTGATCGTCAACTGCAACAATCCCGGTACGTGGGCCTTCCATTGCCACATTCTCCCGCATGCCGAGAGCGAGCATGGTATGCTTGGGATGGTGACGGCACTGGTCGTGGCAAAGTAGCATGGGCCACACCGTCACGAACGATCACTCGCTGGAACCCCGCATGAGCGCAAAACCCGACGTCATTCGTGTCATCCTCGCCGACGACCACCTCGTCGTGCGTGCGGGCCTCAAGGCGCTCCTCGGCGTGTCGAAAGACATCGAGGTCGTGGGCGAGGCGACCAATGGCCGCGATGCGCTGGCGCTGGTGGAGCGTTTGCATCCGCACATCGCGGTGTTCGATCTGGACATGCCGCAGATGGACGGCCTTACGGCGACAAAGGACCTCGTCGCGCGCAACTCGCAGACCAAGGTGCTCATTCTCACGATGCACACGGAGGACGAGTACCTCGTTACCGCGCTCGAAGCGGGTGCATCCGGCTACCTCGTGAAGAATGCGGCGGATCGCGAGCTTGCAGATGCGGTGCGTACCGTTGCGGCCGGTGGAATCTATGTGCAGCCATCGGCGTCGTTGACACTCGCGCGCGCGGTGGCGCGTCGCGCGGGCCATGCCGACGAACGGGAGAAGTACCTGCAGCTCAGTGAGCGTGAGCGGGACGTCCTCGTGCTCGTCGCGGGCGGGCATTCTGCGTCGGAGATCGGGGAGAAGTTGTTCATCAGCCCAAAGACAGTCGAGACGTACAAGCAGCGTATCACCGAGAAGCTCGGTCTCTCGCACCGGCCCGAGTACGTGCAGTTCTGCCTGCGTCTCGGTCTCCTCCAAGCCGACTAAACATGCACATGAAGAACACGACACCCCTGTTTCGCAAACTCGACGCGACGGAATGTCAGGCGCTTCTCGCGCGTCTGCGCGTTGGAAGGATTGCGTACTCGTTTCACGACCACGTCGACATCGAGCCCATCTCGTATGTCTTCGATGCCGGCTGGATATTTGCACGGACGAGCATCGGCAGCAAGCTGTCCAGCCTTGCACATCACCCATGGTGCGCGTTCGAGGTGGATGAAGTGCGCGGGGACTTCGACTGGATGAGCGTGGTCGTCAAAGGCAGCCTCACGCTGCTCGACCCCATGACCGGCACCGACACCTACGCACGCGCCGCTGAGCTCCTTGGCCAGCTCGTTCCGGGAACATTCACCCTCGCTGATCCGGTGCCGCATCGCACCATGCTCATCGGCATCCACATCGATGAGATGAGCGGGCGGTGCGCGCAGCCGCGCGCCTGAGCGCAGGGAAAGGTGTCGTCCCGAGCAAAAGCGAAGGACCTGCTCCATGGTGGAAGAGCAGGTCCTTCGCTGCGTTCAGACGACAACCGTACCATGTTCCACCCGGCTACGGAGCAAACGTCAGCAGCAGTTGGCTCGCCCCGCTCTGGATGCGAAGTGCGGTATCCCGGCCCTGCGCGTCGCTCAGCACGTCGACGGCTACGATGCTCCGCATCATGCGTGCAAGGTGGCGCCCGTTCGCCGTGGGATCCCCCAGCATGAGATCCAGCCGCCCATCCCGGTCGCTGTACGAAACCCCGAGCAGCGGGTAATTGTATTCCTGGGCCTGCGCCCCGATCTCCAGGTCATCTATCTCGAGAATCGTGCGACGTCCGGCGTTTCGCTTGGTGAAGTCGTTCAGCAATGCGCTCCAGCTGAGGGGGGTATCGCCCGCGCGCGTGTCCTTTCGGTCGTCGGGCTGGCGCGCAAGTGCCGGCAGGGGATCGCGCGGCACGGTCAGGAGGGCGCAGGATGCGCCACGGAGCAGCTTCGTCGTCACGCTGCCAAGCATCGCGCGAGAAATGAATCCGCGCCCATGCGTTCCCGTCGCGACAAGCGTGGCACCCACCCGAGTCGCATATTCAAGGAGCGTTGCGGCAGGATCTCCGTGCAAGGTCACCTCGCATACATCCACGCCCGCGGGTACCACCAGCTCTGCACGTAGCGCGGTCAGGCGAATGGCGGCCCACGCCTGGTAGGTCAGGTGCGCCTCTTTGGCCCCGCCGTCCGCCGCGAAGGGCAGCACGTGCACAAGGTCCACCCGGCCCGTGTCGGCAACCGCCTCCACGGCCGACTGCGCGGCGCGCGTCGACAGGTCGCTGAAGTCCACTGCGACGACCGCGTATCGCGGCGTCTCCCTCACCGAAGCGGGAACTGCCAGTATGGGCACGCGTGAGATACGCGCGAGTTGCAGCGCCGTTTCTTCGCTGAAGAGCCGGTTCGACATGTGATGGCGCCCAAGGCCCACGACGACCATGGCGGGGTGCCGCTCCACGGCAATTCGCGAGATGGTATAGGCCGGGCTCCCTTCAAGCACGGAAATGGAGATGGGATCATGTTCGCCAAGCACTCGCGCCAGTTGTTCCTCGACCACCTGTCTGAGCGCGGTGCGCCGGATGAGCGTCGCGCGCTCGTCGAAGAAGCCGCTTTCCGGCGACAGGACGGGCTCCGTCTGGACGACGGTGAGGACCTCGAGGAGCGCGCCCGTCGCAAGCGCACGATCGACTGCCACACGGACAGCCCCGTCAGACCGTTCGTTCCCGTCCGTGGCAAGGAGCACCCTCGCTGCATGTCTCCCGGCATTCCACGGAACCGGGAGCGCGACGAGATACGGCGACGCAGGATAGGGCGAAGGATGCAGGGGTTCTGTGGCGGCCATGATGATTCTCCATGAGACGGCAGTGAGACGTGTCTGGAGGATACGACGCATGGCAGAACCGTACTGCCGGGAGAATTGCGGAATGTAGCCGGAATATCCTGGTGTTCCGCCGTGACAACTCCCGACACGGGGGCAGGCCCCCGTACCCGCCTGCCTATGGCAGCGTTGGCGCCGAGTCCACGCGAGGCAGCGTGAAGCGCACGGTGGTGCCATTACCCGGTGAGCTTTCGATCCAGATTCGGCCGCCGTGTGCTTCCACGATCCCATGTGCTATTGGAAGACCCAGTCCCGCGCCGTTGCGCGCGCCCTGGTGATTGGACGTGCCGGCCTGGAAGAACCGCTCGAATACATGTGGCAGCTGCGCCGCGTCAATGCCCTCACCAGTGTCCGCGATCTCGAACAGGACGTCGGCGTCTGTCGTCCTGAGCTTCAGCGCCACCGAGCCGCTTGCCGACGTGAACTTGATCGCGTTGCCAATGATGTTCGAAAGCAACTGCTGAAGACGATCCGCATCAGCCATCGCCCGCACGACGTCTTCCGGCAGTTCTGCAGTCAGGCGCACGCCACTCGACTTGGCCAGGGGTCGCATTGCTTCCACACTTCGGTACACCAGAGAAGAGACGTCAACAGCACGGCGGTCGACCGAGAGGCGACCGGCCTCCAGCCGCGTGATATCGAGCAGATCCTGGATGAGGGCGTCGATCTGCTCCGCCGCCATGCGGATGACGGACACCCGCTCGAGCACATCCGCACTCAGGGGTGGCGTCTCCTCGCCTTCAATGATGCTGCGCGCGAGCATCCTGACCGCGTTGGCGGGGTTGCGAAGGTCGTGCGAAACAATACCCATCATGTCGTCGCGCGCCTTGATGGCCTGATGGAGCAGCTTCTCTGCTCGCACCCGCGCACTGATGTCGCGCAGCACGGCTGCGTAAACCGTGCTGCCGTCCATCACTATGCGCTCGATGGCCGCTTCACACGGGAATTCCTCTCCCGATTTGCGCTGGCCGGAGATCTCCTGCCGCTCACCCATGAGCCGCGCCTGTCCATGCGCGGCATCGAACCCCTGTACGTGTCCGCGATGCATGGCGCGAAACCGCTGGGGCAGCAGTAGCTCGAGCGGCTGTCCATCCAGTTCTTCCGCACGCCACCCAAAGATCCGCTCGGCTCCCTCGTTGAAAAAGATGATGTGCTGCTCCTCATCCACGGCAATGACGGCATCTGCCGCGATCGCGAGGAGTCCGGAAAAGAGCGCGGGCGGAAGAGCCCGGTTCATGGAGGCGCGCTGGGCAGCTTTGGATGCATTGATCATTGCTGACTCCACTTGCAAGACTGGGCGCTCTTGCATCAAGCGAACTCAGCCTTGCACGACAACGGGCGCTCCTGAATCAATAAACCCAACCACATCGGCGGCCGAATAGTGCTCACGGCCGCGCGCGAAACACTGCAGCGACACAAGATCATCCCCACTCGTGAGGAGCGGAAGCTCGACTGAAGTTCCCCGGATCTGCGCCTGGCCGATGTTCGCCGTGAGGCCGTTGCACAGGCACCGCCGCCCTGCCGTGTCCGCAATATTGCCACCCTTGGACACGTACTGGTCAACCGGCTCCGACGCACACCGGTACCCCAGCGTGCCTGCCGGCGTTCGATATGCCGTGCGCAGGTATCCAAGGTCGCAGTGGCGCACCCGTTCATCGTCCTGACGCTCCAGCCCGTCCGCATGTACCACCTTGAACGGGTATCCCGTGGGTGATGCCCGAGCGTCGGTGCGAACACGCACGCCTCCCGTGACAAGGCCCGCGAGCACCCCCCGCTTGATGCCAGCGTCGAGACCGGATTCGTCGCAGTACGCGAACAGCGTCCCGACCTGCACCCCCGCCGCGCCTGCCGCGAGTGCGGAGCGCAATCCCTCGGGGGTCCCGCACCCGCCGGCCAGCCAGAAGGGAAGGCCAAGCTCCCGGATCCTCCCGAGATCAACGATATCGCGATCCCCATACAAGGGCTCACCCTCAGCACTGAAGCTCGGCGCCCCGCGCGGAGGCGCATTGTGACCACCCGCCGTGGGACCTTCAACGACAAATCCCTCGACGCTTCCCGACGCCTTGCGTGCAAGCGTGGTGGCAAGTGAGCTCGCTGAAACAATCGGGATGAAGCGGGGACGTTTGAGCACACGCCAGTCATTTCGCTCGTGCGCGCGCGGCACGAAGAGCAACTGTTCGGTTGCGGAATCGGCGGGCCCCTCCACGTCGAGCTTGAGCTCCGCAGCGCGATGCTCCGCCAGGGCATCCAGCACTGCGGGAATGTCTCGCGGAATACCCGCACCCATGAGGACGTAGTCCACGCCGGCGAGCATCGCTCCATAGAGTGAGGCAAGGTTGGGCATCTGCACCTTCGTCAGCAGGTTGATGCCCACAACGCCGTTGTGCCCTTCCTTGGCGAGCCAGACCTCCACGAAATTCGCGAGGATCGTCGTCTGCTCGCGGGCGCGGCCCACCACTCGCCGATACAGAGGCAGCAACTTGTATGGCGTCGCGCCACGCGCGCCGAGCGGCAGGTAGTACTGTGCCAGGACTGACTCGCATACGTCGCGAATGGGAAACTGGCGCATCGCTCGGCGCATGTGGCCACCCGGATCGCCATCCTGCAGGCGGCGCACGAACACCGTGTCCACCGCGGTTCCCGATACCACGCCCAGGTGCCCCAGGCGCGAAACGGCTCGCGCGAGCTTCCAGTGGGAAACACCGATGCCCATGCCCCCCTGGATGATGCGCGGCGGACTTGTCGCTTCATTCATTGACGGATGATCGCGTCGAGGCAGGAGGGCTGCCGTCGGGAAAAGTGTGGCACTTCCGTCCGCAATCTCCCGGCAGTCGCGCTTAATCCACGATGCGCCCGTCGGAAAGCATGAGGACTCGATCCGCGAACGTACGGGCAAAATCGACGTCGTGTGTCGCGATCAGAAGTGATCGCCCATTACGCGTGAGCGCCCGCAGCGTTTCCCCCAATGCCTCTCGTCGCGCGGGATCGAGCGCAGATGTCGGCTCATCCATCAGCAGGAGTCCGGGGTCGCACGCCAACGCGCGCGCAATGGCGACCCGCTGCGCCTCGCCGCCAGACAGCTGGCGCGGCAGGGCGCTGGCTCGATGTGCGACGCCCAGCTCAGTGAGTAGCCGAACGGCCACGACATCAGCTTTCTCACGCGCCCAGCCGAGTGCATGCACCGGCCCGAGGGTAACATTCTCGAGTGCGCTCAGGTGCTCGAAGAGTGCATGTGCCTGGAACACCATGCCGACGTTGCGACGGAGTGCCTTGAGCCGCGATTCCGGCGGAAGCGCTCCCGGCACGAGGCTCACGTCACCGAGCGTGATGCTGCCTGCGTTGAATGGTTGAAGGGCCACCGCCGCACGGAGAACGGTCGATTTCCCGGCACCGGACGCCCCCATCAACGCGCAAATTTCACCTGGCGCGATGTCGAGATCGATACCGCGCAGTACAGGCGTTTCCGAGCGCGAAACGTGCAGGCCACGAACGACGAGCGCGTTGCTCACGCCATGCTCCACGTGCGCTCCAGACGTCGCGCGAATCGCGACAGAGGCAGCGACATCGCGAGATAGATGGCGCCGCACAATAATCCCGGCACGACCCAACTGCCCACGTTCGTGGCGTAGATCGCCGTTTCCTTGGTGAGCTCCACCACGGTGATGACCGATACCAGTGACGAATCCTTGATGAGCGCAACGAAGTCATTCGTCATGGGAGCGAGCGCGAGTCGCAATGCCTGGGGCCCCCTGATGAGGCGAAGAATCTGGAGCTCCGAAAGCCCGAGCGTGCGCGCCGCCTCGAGCTGCGGCCGTGCGATGGCCTCGAGCGCCGCACGATAGATCTCGGATTCATACGCCGCGTAGTTGAGCCCAAGCCCAAGCACGGCGGCAGCAAACGCCGGAAGCCGGATGATGCTGGACAATCCGTAATACAACACGAACAGCTGGAGCAGCACCGGTGTGCCGCGAATGATTTCCACGTATGCGGTGAGCGCGACACGCACGACGTTCGATCCATACACGCGGCCCGCGGCAATGAGTGCTCCGATCATTACCGCAAGCGCCATCGCCAACACCGACAGCGCGAGGCTGACTACCGCGGCGCGCAACAATCCCGGCAGGTACGCCGCCACTGAACGGGGCGACGCTGCCCCTTCGGTCGCGCTCGGCGCAACGGCGCGTGTGGCGCGAGCGAAGTACGCCGCCTGTGTGTCGTCCCACACATTCCATGCACGCAATGTCGTCTCGAGCGTACCGTCGTGCATGCGCGCGAGCAGAATTGCATTCGCCGAATCGCGAAGGGCGGTGCGATCATGGGCGAATACCGCGACGTAGTGCCCCGTGGCCACCGGGGCACGCACGATCACGAACCCACCCACGCGCCTCAGCGACCGCTCGGCGATGATGTGGTCGAGCAGTACGGCATCCACGCGGCCGGCAACCAGGTCGGAGTACGGATGGACGTCGTCATCATAGGACACCGGCTCGAGGCCGGTGCGCGCCTTTTCATCGAGCAGCAGCTGATATGCCTGCGTGGCGCCAAGGGTGCCGACTCGGCGCCGGGCGAGATCCGCGAGCGTGTGGAAGCGTGCGCTGTCCGCGATTCGCACGGCCAGCACTTCGCGAAACTCGAAGTAGGGAATGGTCACGGCGTGGCGTGCGCGCAGCTCCGGCCGGTCTTCGAGACCCGACATGCCGACGTCGAAATCTCCGCGCTCCACGGACTGCTCGATGGATGCCCAGGCGACCTGGACGAACGTCGGCCTGCGTCCGAGACCTTTCGCGATCATGCCTGCGATCTCGACGTCGAAGCCGCGGACCTTTGCGGGGTCCGCTGGATCAGCTTCGACGAATGGTGCGCCTCCCTCCGCGTCGCCGCCCCATCGGAAGTCCTTCGCGACGGGGGTCGCCTTTGGCGGAGCGCTGCATGAGCTCAATGCCATTGCCGCGAGGAGAAGTAAGACACGCATCCGCACAAAGTACGACCTGCGCAGCAGGAGAGCGACCACTAACAATCCTCTCCGCACCCGAACCGTGGGTGACGGTGGTGGATGTTACTCCACCATGATGTGCTCACCGCTGGCCGACTTCGTCTGCCGTACGAGCAACAACAAGGGAATGAGGAGCAGGATGAGTCCCGCGGCGAGTGTGTAGATCTTGGAATATGCAATCACGCTCGCCTGGCCAAAGAGCTGGCCTTCGAGCAGCTGGAATGCGCGCGCACGTGCTGTCCATTGATCCGCTCCGCGCGAGATCATTCCACGGGTCAATGTCTCGATGCGGCCCAGTGCCATGGGGTCGTTCATGGCGAGGTGCTCTCCGAGCACGGCGCGAAACTGCGCCGTGTAGCGCGCAACGAGCGTGGCGATGCCGGCAATGCCAAACGAGCCACCGAGCTGGCGGAAGAAGCTGTACAGCCCCACACCCTGCGGCAATTCCTGCGACGACAGCTGTGCGAGCGTAATCGTGGTGAGCGGCACGAACATCATGCCAAGTCCCACACCGCGGGCGATGAGCGGCCAGAAAAAGTCATGCGCGCCGCTTTCGCTGGTGATCTTCGACAGGTCCCACGCGGCCCACGCGAACAGCAATGCGCCGCCGGTGATGATGAGCCGCGGATCGAACTTGTTGGTGAGCCGGCCCACGACGGCCATCGAGATGGCGGTTGCCACCGCGCCCGGCAGGAGCACGATGCCGGTCTGCTGCGCGGACATGCGCAGGTTCGTTTGCAGGAACACCGGCAGTGTGAACGACATGGCATAGAGGCCAACGCCCATCACCACGCCAAGCAGCGTGCCCACCCACATCTGCCGATACCGGAGCACGCGGAAGTCGATGGCCGGATGATCCGTCGTGAGCTCGCGCCACATCAGCGCGCACCATCCAACGACACCCGTGACGGTGAGCCACAGGATCTGCCGCGACTCGAACCAATCCTCGCGCTGGCCGTGCTCGAGCACGAACTGCAGCGAGCCCACGCTGGCGGTAAGCAGCGCGATGCCGAGATAATCGATGGCGGATGGCTTCTTCTGGTGTGCAGGATCGTGTACGTATGCGGCGATCATCACGGCCGCGAGGATGCCCACCGGAATGTTGATGTAGAAAATCCACGGCCAGCCGGACGTGTCCACGAGATATCCGCCCAGTGTTGGGCCGATGGTGGGGCCCACCATGACACCGAGTCCGAACAGCGCCATCGCGGTGCCGGCTTCTTCCGGCGGGAACGACTCGAGCAGCACGGCCTGCGACACGGTCATCAGGGCGCCGCCGCCAATGCCCTGGATGATGCGCCACATGATGAGCGCACCGAGGGAATGCGCGGCGCCGCAGAAGAAGCTCGACAACGTGAAGAGGATGATCGAGCCCACGAAGTAGCGTTTGCGTCCGAACAGGTCGCCCAGGAATCCGGTGAGCGGAATGACGATGACGCTGGCCAGGATGTAGCCGGTGGATACCCACGCGATCTCGTCCAGGTTGGCGCCAAGATTGCCCATCATGTCCGGGAGCGCGACGTTGACGATGGACGAATCGATGACCTGCATGAGTGCCGCAAGCACCACCGCAATGGCGATCAGGTACTTGTGCTCCGCTCCCTTGCGCACCTCCACGACGGCGGGGGCACTCATGGGGCGAAGGCCGGAAAATTCTCTTGACGGGCAAACCTCATGAAAGTAGCATACCAGCGAGTATAATACTATTCAAGACCTCGACCGGGCCGGTGAGGATGGCAGGAAAAGCGCTACGGTGGGAGCGTCGGCCGGATGACCGGCCTCATGAGCTGCTCGAAGCTGCGCTCAAGGTGTTTGCGGAGAACGGGTACCGAAACACGCGCCTTGACGATGTGGCCGAGGCCGCTGGAGTAACCAAAGGGACGATCTATCATTACTTCGACACGAAGGAAGAGCTGCTCCTGAGTGCCATCGAGCACTACCAAGCGCTTGCCTTTGGCCGGGTGGAAGGGGTGCTCCAGGACGTGCACCTCCCGGCCTCCACGCGCATCCGGCTGCTCGTCCGGAAGATGTTTTCCGTGAGGGCACCAAGCAGCCGATACCTGCTCGCCTTGCTCGTGCGCGCTGCGGCGCACGAGGTTCGGCGCGTGCACGACACGTGGCTGCGCGACGGGCCGGTAAAACTCTGGGGGCTCATTGCACAGCTGGTCGAAGAGGGCAAGGACCGCGGCGAGTTCCGGCCCGACGCGGACGGCGATGCCGGTGCGCGGTTGCTCGTGTCCGGCTTGATGCTGCAACTCATCTGGCAGCAGCACGCGGCCGCGGTGCCGGCGTTGGCCATTGACGAGGATCGCCTGATCGATTCAACGGTGGAGCTGTTTCTCGCGGGGCTCAGGTCATCCGCCCCACCTATTGCATACTCATCCGTAGACTAATGGAAGCGCCACCAGGCATCATCGCCCTTCCTCCTGGATCACCTCTTCGGCGATCCGCTCCACGAGTGCCTCGTCCGGCGTCGTCAGGCGCTTCGTCTTCCAATCGCCTTTCGCATACACCGCAACAGTGATCATCACGATGAGGAAATTGGAGATCGGAAATGCCCACCAGATTCCCATCTGGTGAAGCGATGTGTGCATCGACAACACGTACGCCAATGGAAATTGCAGTACCCACTGGGAGACGAGCGTGAGCATCATCGTCATCACCATGTTGCCCGAGGCGCGCAGTACGCCGGTCATGCAGAACTGCGCGCCGAGCAGGCCCCAGGACAGGGACATGATGCGCAGGTAGGTGGCGCCCGCCGCTATGACGTCCGGATCATTGGGGACGAAAAACGCAACGAGCTGCGACGCGGTGAAGAACGCAATGACGCCGAGACCCGAGAGAATGCCGAAGCCCAGCCAGCTCCCCAGTCGTCCAATGCGTGCAGCGCGATCGATGTTGCCGGCGCCGATGTTCTGCCCAACGAGCGTGGATACCGACATCGACAAGCCCATCGCGGGAATCATCACGACCTGGAGGATGGTAGAGCCCACCCCATAGGCCGCCACGGTGAGCGTTCCAAAGCTTGTGATGAGAAATGTGAGGACGGTGAGGCCGAGCGCTCGGGCCGACTGTTCGATCGATGCAGGGAAACCCAGAAGGAACGCGCGCTTGATGTAGGCGCGATCCGGAATGAAGTCGCGCCAGGCGAGATGAATGCCGTATCGCCCGCTGAACAACACCGCGAGGCCAATGGCGGCAGCAATACTCTGCGTTCCCACCGTCGCCAGCGCCGCACCCATCACGCCCATTGGCGGAATGGGTCCCCAGCCGAAGATGAACAACGGATCGAGAATGAAGTTGAGGATGACCGTCCCGAGCACGATGTACACCGGCAGCTTGGCTTCACCGACACCGCGCATCAGCGACTGGAACATGAAGAAGAAGAAATTGAACACGAGTCCCACGAACGACACCCGCAGGAAACCGATGGCGCCGTCGTAGACGTCGGGTGCCACGCCCATGACGTGCAGCAACGACGGCGCAGCGACATAGCCGGCCGTGCCGAGCACCACGGACACCAGCACCACCATGAGCAGTGTCTGCGCGGCCACGTGATCCACCATTTCCTGATTGCGCGCGCCAAAATACTGCGCCACCAGCGTCGAGCCCGCGATCGCGAGGCCCACGCCAAGGCCGATGCTCAGGAACATTACCGGGGTGGACACGGACACCGCGGCTACGGCGCTTCCGCCCAGCCGCCCCACCCAGAAGGCGTCGATGAGCTGGTAGGCGGCCTGCAGGATGTTCGCAAGCGCAATTGGGATGGCCAGCGCCATCAACGACCGGAGTATCGGCCCTTCGAGCAGCGTGTTGGGTGCGCGTTGCATTCAGATCCGGTGCGGGTCGGCGGGTTCGCAGCGACATGCAATCGCACAACGCTAATCACCGTGCACGGGGACGCCACTCCCCCATGCCGACGGTGGCTCAAACGCCGAGCACCACCCGATTCTTGCCGTCGCGCTTGGCGTCATAGAGCGCCGCATCCGCCCGCTTCATCCATGAGGCCGCATTGTCACCGATGACGAGCTCGGTGACGCCAATGGATATCGTATAGTCGAGATCCTGTTCGTTCGCACGCGGTGTATCGAGCACATCGCGCAGGGCGCGGCGAATCTTGTCGGCAATGACTTTCGCGCTCGGACCATCCGTCTCCCGGACGATGACGGCAAATTCGTCGCCGCCAAAGCGGCACACGAAGTCGATCTTCCGGAGTATCGTGCGCGACAACGCAGTGGCAACCTGCTTGAGCGCTTCGTCTCCGAGCGGATGGCCATGCGTGTCGTTGATGCGCTTGAAGTCGTCGACATCGACCATCAGCAGCGACGCATGACGCCCGGTGATCGTGCTCAGCTCGACACACTGCTGCATGTACGTGTCGAAGTCGCGCCGGTTGGGCAGGCCGGTGAGCGCGTCGATGCAGCTTTCTCGGCGGGAATCCTCGATCTCGCGCCCGAGCGCCTTGAGCCGGTCGGCCAGCGCCGAGAACTTTTCCTGCTGGCGCGCGCGGCGTTTGTCCATGAGTGATTCGATCATGGACATGGCCGCAATGGTCTCGCGCTTGAGCCGCTCGGTGTCGTTGCTGTCCACCGCGTCCCGCACCCGGCCAATGTGCTCGCGCGCGGTGCCGTCGTCGTCATGCTCCTGGAGCATGATCTCGTGAATCGTGTTGACGAATGCCCAGATGCTCTCACGCAGGCTTCCGTGCGAGCGCCCCACGAATGCCACCTCGTCGCGCCGCGCGTCGTCGAAGAAGCGAAGCAGGCCATGCCAGTTGCGATCCGAGATCGTGCCGCCGCGAGCGTCGCCAACCGCGCCGGGCTGTGCCGCGCCCATGAGCGCGTGCATGCGCCACTGTTGCAGCAACATGCGGGCGGCATCCCGGGAACGAAGATCCGTGTCGAAGGTATGCTGTGCATACGCCTGCAGCAGGCCACCCACGCAGTCCAGCACGAGCATGACCTCCGCCGCTTCGCGATCGGCTGGCGAAACGTCGGTCGCGGCTGCGACGGGACGCGGATTGGACTTCTGGGCGCGCTTGAATGACAACACGAGCGTAGTGGCGGTCCGTGAAGGGCTGGGGTGATCACCCTGAGTGTCGGCAGGTAACACCGCGAGCTTGAGCAGGTGAGTCCTGCGCTCACCACTGCGCAGCAATGCACGCAGTTATGCACGCAGTAATGCACGCAGTAATGCACGGATCAACGGCTGTGGCCGGTTAATTGCATCAAATCGTACACTTGCACCCCTGCAAGCCCTACCAGCTCAGCCCGTTCACGCCTGAGCGCGCGGTCCGATGTACCTCGGCTCGCCGAACAAGGACGCATCATGCTCAGTACGAAACAGCCCATTTCGCCAGACGTCCGCCATGCAGAAGCACTGCTGACCACGGGCGCGCTGCAAAGCGCCATCTTCAACAGCGCCAACTTTTCCAGCATCGCCACGGACGCCAAGGGCGTCATCCAGATCTTCAACGTGGGCGCCGAGCGGATGCTCGGCTACACGGCCGCCGAAGTGATGAACAAGATCACGCCGGCCGACATCTCCGACCCGCGGGAAGTCATCGCGCGCGCCGAGGCGCTGAGCGTGGAGCTGGGCCGGACCATCACCCCGGGGTTCGACGCACTCGTCTTCAAGGCCTCGCGCGGCATCGAAGACATCTACGAGCTGACGCTCATTCGCAAGGATGGCAGCCGCTTTCCCGCGGTCGTGTCCGTGACCGCGTTGCGCGACGAGAACGACGCGATCATCGGCTACCTGCTCATCGGCACGGACAATACGGCGCGGAAACATGCCGAAGCCGCGCTGCTCAAGGCCGGCGCCCTGCAGAATGCCATTTTCCACAGCGCCAACTTCTCGAGCATCGCGACCGATGCCCAGGGCGTCATCCAGATCTTCAACGTGGGCGCCGAACGGATGCTCGGCTACGCCGCGGCCGACGTCGTCAACAAGATCACGCCAGCCGACATCTCCGAACCGCAGGAAGTGATCGCGCGGGCCAAGGCATTGAGTGTCGAGCTCGGGACAGCCATTACCCCGGGGTTCGAGGCGCTGGTGTTCAAGGCGTTTAGCGGCATCGAGGAAATCTACGAGCTGACCTACATCAGCAAGGATGGCAGCCGCTTTCCCGCCGTGGTCTCCGTAACGGCGCTTCGCGACGCGGAAGACAACATCATTGGCTACCTGCTCATCGGCACGGACAATACGGCGCGCAAGCAGGTGGAAGACGAGCGCATGCGGCTCGACCAGCGGTTGCGCGACCAGCATTTCTACACACGCTCGCTGCTGGAGAGCAACATCGACGCGGTGGTCACCACCGATCCGCGTGGCATCATCACCGACGTCAACAAGCAGATGGAAGCGCTGACCGGCTGCACGCGCGACGAATTGATCGGTGCACCGTTCAAGAACTACTTTACCGATTCCAGCCGCGCCGAAGCCGGCATCAATCGCGTGCTGAGTGAAGGCAAGGTCACCAACTACGAGCTCACCGCCCGCGCCCGGGATGGCACACTCACGGTGGTATCGTACAACGCCACGACCTTCCACGACCGTGACCGGCGGCTGCAGGGTGTGTTCGCGTCCGCGCGAGACATGACGGAGCTCAAGACCATCGAGCAGGCACTCCAGCAGAAGAACGTGGAGCTCGAGGACGCCAGCCGCATGAAATCGGAGTTCCTCGCGAACATGTCGCACGAGCTCCGGACTCCGCTCAATGCCATCATCGGATTTTCGGAAGTGCTCAGCGACGGCCTGCTCGGCGACATGAGCAACAAGCAGCGCCGCTTCATCGGCGACATCTTCACGAGCGGCAAGCATCTCCTCTCGCTGATCAACGACATCCTCGATCTCTCCAAGGTGGAGGCGGGGAAAATGCTGCTCGACCTCGAGTCGGTGCAGATATCGTCGTTGTTTCAGAACAGCCTGTCGATCATCAAGGGACAGGCCGCCGCGAAACACGTGCGGCTCGAGATGCGGGCGCAGGACGACCTGGGCTCG
Source organism: Gemmatimonadota bacterium (assembly GCA_028287285.1). Taxonomy (GTDB): domain Bacteria; phylum Gemmatimonadota; class Gemmatimonadetes; order Gemmatimonadales; family Gemmatimonadaceae; genus AG11. Next base: position 26,883 of record JAQBPY010000399.1, on the reverse strand, counting down.
ATGCACGCCGACATCCGCAAGGTCAAGCAGATCGTCTACAACCTGCTGTCCAACGCGGTCAAGTTCACTGCCGAGGGCGGCGACGTGATCCTGTGTGTGGACAAGGTGCCGCGTCGCGCCGTCGCCGTGGTCAACGGGGCGCGGGCCTCGCGAACCTTTCCACTTGTCGACAGCGAATTTTCGGAGTTCCTGCGAGTGAGCGTGACGGACACGGGCATCGGGATGTCGGCAGTCGCGCTCGAGCACCTGTTCAAGCCTTTCAGCCAGGTGGACAGCAGCCTTGCCCGGAAGTTCGAGGGCACGGGACTTGGTCTGGCACTCGTGAAGCTGCTCGCAGACTTGCACGGCGGTGCGGTTGCAGTGGAAACGGCCCTTGGCGAAGGCTCCTCCTTCACCGTCTGGATCCCCATCCGGAACTCACGCGACGTGGGCGCGCCCAAGCCCAGGGTTCCCGCCATCACGCGCGGCGAGCAGTCGCATGGTGCGCGCACGGCACTCGTCGTGGAAAGCAACTACAAGGCGGCCGAGCTCATTCGGGTTCAGCTGGAAGCCGAGGGTTTCTCCGTGCTGCATGCCGCAAGCACCGACGCTGCGATGTCATTTGCCACGAAGATGTCGCTCGCCGTCATCACGCTCGACGTGATGATGCCGGACGGCGACGGATGGAATTTCCTCGAGCGGCTCAAGGCACTTCCTGCGCTCAGACTCGTGCCGGTGGTCATCATCTCCATCCTCGCGGACCGGGCCAAGGGCCTTTCACTTGGCGCCGCCGCGGTGCTGCAGTCGCCCGTTTCGCGGAAAGAGCTCTCGGATGCACTCGTGGAGCTGGGCCTGTCGCAGCGCTCGGGCGACGAGTCCATCAAGGTGCTCATCGTCGACGATGATCCGGAGGCGGTGGAGCTCATTGCGACACGGTTTGGCGGCTTGTCGAACAACATCCTGCGGGCGTACGGGGGACGTGAGGGGCTCACGGCCGCGCAACGTGAATTGCCCGATCTCGTTGTTCTCGACCTTATGATGCCCAGCGTGAGCGGTTTCGAGGTGCTCGATGGTCTTCGCGCCAACCCGGCGACAGCGGCGATTCCCGTGATTGTCGTGACGGCGCTGGACCCCACACCGGCGGATCTCATGCGCCTGGAGAAATCGAACGCCATGTTCGTGAGCAAGACGGGCTTTGATGGAAAACTCTTTACGGAACAGGTACGTCGCGCAATGGCGGAAAAAAAAGTGGTGGCTTGACATGCCGAGAATCCTGATCGTCGAGGACAACGCAACCAACATGAAGTTGTCCACGTTCCTTCTCGAGTCGGCAGACTATACCGTGCTCGCGGCGGTGAATGCGGAAATCGGTTTGACGTTGGCGCGCGAAGGTCATCCCGACCTCATTCTGATGGATATTCAACTGCCCGGGATGGACGGACTCCAGGCAACGGCGCTGCTCAAGGCCGACGAGGCCACGCGGGACATACCCGTCATAGCACTCACGGCACTGGCCATGAAGGGCGACGAGGAACGCATCCTTGCCGCAGGATGCGACGGCTACATCGCCAAGCCGCTCGACTACAAGGATTTCCTGGCGATCGTGGCTGCAACGCTGGCGGCGAGGCGCACCCAGGTCTAGCCACCTCCTGTCCGTGCCGGTAGCCGAGGCGCTACTATTTCAGCATGCGCCTCAACTATCCGGCAGCACTCGCACTCGCCGCGTCGGCACACATCGCGACGGCACAATCGCCCGGCCTCTCGGCCACGGAACGGACCATCGTCCGCGCCGTGGACGCGCACAACGCCGCGTCGCTCGCGCTCCTCGAGCGCATCGTCAACATCAACAGCGGCACGAACAACTTTGCCGGCGTTCGCAACGTCGGCGACGTGCTTCGCGCGCAGTTCGATTCACTCGGCTTCAGCACGCGCTGGGTGGATGGCGCGCCATTCAAGCGTGCCGGACACCTCGTGGCCGAGCATGCCGGCACTGGTCCGAAGATCCTGCTGATCGGGCATCTCGATACCGTGTTCGAGCCCAACAGCCCATTCCAGAAATACGAGAAGCTGAACGACTCCACCGCACGCGGTCCTGGCGTGATCGACATGAAGGGCGGTGACGTGATTATCCTTGCCGCACTGCGTGCGCTGAAAGATGCCAACGCCCTCGCGCCCATGAACGTGACCGTCGTCATGAACGGCGACGAAGAGGACGCCGGCACGCCGGTGAGTCTTGCGCGAAAGACGCTCATCGACGCGGCGCAGGGTGCCGCCGTGGCCATGGGCTTCGAGGATGGTGCCGGCGATCCCGCGTCGGCGGTGGTGTCACGCCGCGGCGCCACCTCGTGGAAGCTCACTACCGGCGGCAAGGCTGGACATGCTTCCCAGATCTTCCATGACGACATGGGTGCGGGCGCGGTGTTCGAGGCGTCGCGCATCCTCAACGAGTTCTACACAAAGCTCTCGGCCGAGCCGCTCCTCGCTTTCAGCCCGGGCCTTGTCCTTGGTGGCTCGGCCATCTCCATCGACAGCAGCGGAGACGACGGCACGGCATCCGGCAAACACAACGTGATCAGCAAGGAAGTCGTCGTCACCGGCGACATGCGCACCATCTCGCCCGAGCAGCTCGCACGTGTGAGTCAGGCCATGCGTGACATCGTCGCGAAACACCTGCCGCTCACCACCGCAACCATCACGTTCGACGACGGCTATCCACCGATGGCGCCGAGCGACGGCAACCGTCGCCTGCTGGCGCTGTATGATCGTGCGAGCCGCGATGTTGGAAGTGGACCAGTCGCGGGTGTCGATCCCTCACGTGCCGGCGCCGCCGACGTCTCGTTCATTGCGAGCATTGTCCCCATGAAGATCGACGGCATCGGTCTCTCGGGCCATGACGATCACAGTGACAAGGAAACTGCGGACCTTCGCATGCTGCCTTCGCAGACAAAGCGGGCGGCGCTGCTGCTGCACCGTCTCACCAATGGCGAGGGCGCAACGCCACGTCCATAACCACGCTAGACCCGCAGCAGGAAACACAGCCCGTCATACCCTTTGCCGCCCACCGTCTGAATCGTCGTGCCCGTAACGCGCGGGTCCCTGGCGACGAGCGCATTGAATCGCCGTACGCCGAGCACCATGGCGTCCGTCGACGTGGAATCCGCAACCGCGCCGTTGCGGATGACATTGTCCACGATGATCAGCGCTCCCGGCTCCGTCAGCTTTACCGCCCACTCGAAATACTCCGGAATGCTCTGCTTGTCCGCGTCGATGAAGATGAAATCGAACGGACCCGCAAGCGTGGGCAGCGTATCGATCGCGCGGCCAATGCGGATATCGACACGGTCTGCGAGGCCGGCGCGTGCAATATTGGCCGCCGCGACCTCGGCATGGCGCGGATCACACTCCAGGGTGACGAGCCGTCCGCCAGCGGGCAGTGCGCGAGCCAGCCAGATGGTGGAATAGCCGCCCAGCGTACCGATCTCGAGTATTGATTTCGCCCCGGTGGCTCGTGCGAGGATGTTCAACATTTTGCCCTGCGGGGGCGATACTGCGATGGCGGGCAGGCCGGCCGCGGTGCTCGCCTCGAGTGCCGCGCCAAGCGCCGCGTCGGCGGGAATCATCTGTTCGGCGATGTACGCATCGACGTCAGTCCATGTGCCTTGAACCATAGTGTGCAACGTCACCCGGACGCCGGGTGTCTCATTGAAGGTTGTTTACCGCGGCCGACGGACCCACTATTCAGGAAGTCGTCAGCAGCTGTCGTCGTTCACGCTTTCCCCACCCGCATTCCATGCGCCACACACGCAGTCTCTGCCTCGTCGCGAGCCTTGCCGCCGCGCCCCTCGCGGCGCAGAACACGGTCAACATTCCGTTCGAGCGCATGACGCTTGCCAACGGGCTCGAAGTGATTCTCTCCCCGGACCATACCGTTCCGCAAGTCGCGGTCAATCTCTGGTATCACGTGGGCTCGAAGAACGAGGTGAAGGGCCGCACCGGCTTTGCACACATGTTCGAGCACGTGATGTTCACCGGCTCGGGGCACGTGCCGTACGGCATGCACGACCGGCTCACGCAGGGCGTTGGCGGATCCAACAACGGCTCCACCACCAACGACCGCACCAATTATTACGAGATCATCCCCACGAACTACCTCGAGAGCGCGCTCTGGCTAGAAGCCGATCGCATGGGCTTTCTCCTGGACAGCCTCGACGAGGCAAAGTTCAAGGCGCAGCGCGACATCGTGCAGAACGAGCGGCGGCAGGGAGTCGACAACCAGCCGTATGGACGTGTCGGGGAGATTCTCGACGCCGCCATCTATCCGGAGTCGAATCCCTATTCGTGGCCCGTGGTCGGCTACCTGCCTGATCTCCAGAGCGCCACCGTGAATGATGTGAAGGATTTCTTCAGGATCTACTATGCGCCATCCAACGCGACCATGGCCATCGTCGGGGACTTCGACGTTGCGCAGACGAAGGCGTGGATCCACAGGTATTTCGACGACATCAAGCGCGGCACGTCCATTACGCGTCCCAAAGTTGCTGCGCCGGTGCTCACGGCGGAAAAGCGTTACACCTACGAAGATCGTGTCCAGGTGCCGCGTCTCTACCTGCAGTATCCGGGGGTCGGCTCGGACAACGATGACACATATGCACTCCGCTACCTGGCCCAGGTCGTGGCGGGCTCACGCACGGCGCGGCTGACCAAGGCGCTGGTCTACGACACGCCGCTCGCGGCCAGTGTGGGCGCGTTCGTGAACACCAACGAGAACAGCGGCGAGTTCAGCATCAACGTCACGCCGCGCCCCGGACATTCGCTGTCCGAGATCGAAGCAGCGACGGACGACATCCTCGCGCGCATCAAGCGCGAAGGGCCCACGGAAGAGGAGCTCGCAAAGACCCGTGCCGGACTTGAGTTCATCTACGTGTCGCGCCTGCAGGCCAACAATGGACGCGCCAACATCCTCAATGACGGCCTCGTCTTTCATGGCGACGCCGCACGCTTCAAGAAGGATTACGCAAAGCTCAAAGCCGTCACGGCGGCCGACGTCAAGCGGGTCGCCAACAAGTATCTCACCGCAGGTCGAGTGGTGCTGAGTGTCGTGCCCATGGGCAAGGCGGATCAGGCATCGAAGGCTGCCGCGAGCTCCATCGTCACCGTCGCGCCGGATGGCGCACACTACATCCTGGGGACCAAGTAGATGATGGCCCGCACATTTTCTGTCGCGCTCCTCCTGACCCTTGCCGCCGCGAGCCAGTCGAGTGCGCAGGCCAGGCTCGACCGCACAAGAATTCCGACACCCGGCAAGTCGCCGGCCCTGCACGTTCCAGCGTGGACGCACTCGAAGCTGGCGAACGGCGCGGAGCTGATCGTGGTGGAAAAGCACGACCTGCCGCTCGTCGCGCTCACCATCGAGTTCGTGGGTGGCACCTCCAGTTACGAGCCGGCCGACAAAACCGGCGTCGCCGCCTTCACGGCATCGATGATGAGCGAGGGCACGAAGACAAGATCAGCCGACCAGCTGTCGGACGCCCAACAGATGCTCGGCATCTCGATTGGTGCGGGCGTCGGACAGGAGACGGGCACCATTGGCTTCACGGCGCTCAAGGACAAGCTGCAGCCGTCGCTTGCCTTGCTTGCCGACATGATGCTCAACTCCACGTTCCCGGATTCCGCACTCGAGCGGCTGCGCAGCCGAGCCGTTGTCAGTCTTACGCAGCAGCGTGATCAGCCCAATACGATCGCGAACAACGTGTTCTCCATGGTGGTTTACGGCGACGATCATCCGTACGGACGGGTGCTGACGGAGCGGTCCGCGAAGGCCGTCACGCGCGCGGACGTCGTGGCCTTTGCGAGCATGTATTTTCGGCCCGGCCGCGCGGTCATCACCGTGACCGGTGACGTGAATCCACGGACCGTGCGCGGCATCGTCGAGAAGGAGCTGGCCGCATGGCCCGCGGGTGGTGAGCGCCCCACCTTCTCGTATCCCGCGCCGCCGGCCCCGAAGAGCCGGATGATCTATCTCGTGGACAAGCCCAAGGCGGCGCAGTCGGTGTTCGCGTTCGGCGGCGTGGGACCGCCGCGCAACACGCCCGACTACTACGCCCTCGAGGTCATGAACAACATCCTCGGCGTACTCTTCATGTCGCGGCTCAACGCAGACCTGCGCGAGGCCAAGGGATACAGCTATGGCGTGCGTTCAGGCTTTGCCTTTGGCCGCGGCCCTGGTGCGTTCCGTGCCGGCGGCGGCATGGTGAGTGCCAAGTCCGACAGTGCACTCATTGCCTTCATGAAGGAGCTCAAGGGCGTGCAGGGCGACATCCCGTTCACGGACGACGAGATGAAGCAGGGCAAGGAGTCACTCATGCAATCGCTGCCGGGCCGGTTTGCATCCGTCAACGGGCTCGCGGCATCGGTATCGAGCCTCTACGCGCAGGACCTCGGTGAGAATTACTTCAGGGATTACGCGAAGAACATCGATGCGATCACGCGCGATGACCTCGTTCGCGTGGCAAAGAAGTACATCGACCTCGATCACATCAACCTGGTGATCGTGGGTGATCGCGCGTCCATCGAAGGGCCGCTCAAGGCCACGGGCATCGCGCCCGTCCAGATAGTGGACGTTGAAGGACGGCCGGTGCTGGTGCCCTAGCGGAGCGCCCTACCGCGTGAGCGCGTAGTAGAGTACGTAAACCCAGGAACAGAAGCCCTGGAAGATCGCCCACAGAATGGAGTGATGCTCGCTCCACGAGATCGCGATGGCGAGTGCGGAGCCGAAGCTCGCACCGGCTTTGGCCGCCCTGACGGACCGCCCCATGGCAGTCTGCCGGGGCACGCCTGGATCGTTGATGGGACCTGAGTACGTCATGCCGATTCTCCGGAAGGCGGATGGTTAACCAATCAACTGCTCGTAGTACACCAGCGGTGTGCCGCGATAGGATACTCGGCCCACTTCCTCGAATCCACATCTGGAATAAAACGCTCCCGCGCCGGCTTCGGCATCGTATGCGTCCAGGCGAATGGCGTCTGCGGGCCAGCCGCGCCCGATCTCTGCAGCTCTGGCGAGACATCGACGTCCGATGCCTTGCCCCTGAAGTGGGGGACTTATCGCCATGTCGGTGAGATACAGCGGGCAGTGCGACCTGGCAAAGTAGGCCCGGTCAATTGCCCATGGCTTTTTCGTCGTTAAGCGGAAGGTGCCGACGATGGAACGGCCGCGCCAGGCGGTCCAGAGCTGTGCGTGGCGCATGTTGAATGTGACACCACGCTCGGTTGTTTCGCCGGACCAGTGCCCACGCCCGAACAAATCGGTGAGCGCCGCCGCCGCCGCGTTGCGGAGCGATGCGATTGCGGCAGCGTCACCCGGCTTCGCAATGGCGAAGTGCAGGCGGATGGCGCGCAGGCCGGACAGCGGTCTGACTAGCACGTGGGTAATGTCAGGCAAGAGCAGGTCTTTCGCTACGTTCATGACGACCAGGGAAGGCAGGCCCTTCGCCGCGCTCTTGTCGCCCAGCCAGGACCGCCACACTTTCGACCCATGAAACCACGCCTCATCGCTGCCGTGCTTCTGGTCTCGTGCGCCGTACCAGCTCGGTCCCAGGGCTACGACGTCGTACTCGCCGAGCGGAATCTCATGATTCCCACGCGCGACGGAAAACGCATGGCGACGGACGTGTACCGGCCCGCGCGCAATGGCGTTGCCGTGAGCGAGAAATTGCCCGTGCTGCTCCAGCGCACCCCGTACGACAAAACCACCGCCAGGACCCAGGCGGAATACCTGGCGAGACATGGATATGTGGTGGCAGTGCAGGACATCCGCGGCCGCTACAAGTCCGACGGCAATTTTCTGAAGGTGCAGCCTCTCGACGCCACCGATGGCTACGACGTCATTGAATGGCTCGCGACGCAGCCATACTCCAATGGCTCCATCGGCATGTGGGGCACGTCATTCGCGGCCCACATGGAAGCCGGCGCCGCGCAGCTCCATCCGCCGGCGCTCAAAACGGCGGTCATCAACATGGGCGGCATGTCCAACGCCTGGGATCATGGTGTTCGCTATCGCGGCGCCTATGAGATGGGTCGCCAGCTCACCTGGGCCTGGAGCCAGCTTGCGGCCGATGCACCAAACCCGAGCGTGCGAAAGCTGCTGCTGGAGCAGGAGAAGGTTGAAACGTGGTACGACCGCCAGCCCATGCGCCGCGGCTTGAATCCACTCTCGGTCGCACCGTTGTACGAGGGATGGTACATCGACTTCTTCGAGCACGCGGACTACGACGCATTCTGGAAGGAGCCAATGATGAACTGGTCGGAGCATTACGTGCAGACGTCCGACATCCCCATGCTCCAGATTGGCGGGTGGTACGACATCTTCCTCGCCGGCACCTTCCAGAACTACGCCGGCCTCGCGAAGATCAAGAAGTCACCGCAGCGGCTTCTCGTGGGTCCGTGGGTCCATCACGGCGACACACTATCGTACGCGGGCGACGTGTCCTACGGCGCAGACGCCGCCATTACCGACTTCGACGGCGACTTCCATCTTCGCTGGTTCGATCATTACCTGAAGGGGCTTTCCACGCCCGTTGAAAAGGATGCCGCCGTCAAGCTTTTCGTCATGGGTACGGGTGACGGGCACAAGGATAGCGCGGGCCGCCTCTTTCACGGCGGCTACTGGCGTAGCGCCAACGAATGGCCGCTCGCCGGCACAACGAACGTGCCGTACTACTTCCACGCGAACGGATCACTCGCGCGCGAGAAGCCTACGGAAAAATCGTCGAGCACCACTTTCACCTTCGATCCTCGCCACCCCGTCCCCACCATTGGAGGCGGCGCCTCGGCACGGCTGAAGGACGGTGCATACGACCAGCGGGAGGGCGTGCGCTTTCCGCCGTCGCAGGTGCCATACCTGCCACTGCGCTCCCGTGCCGACATCGTCGTCTTCCAGACGGAGCCGCTCACCGAAGACATGGAAGTCATCGGACCCATTCACCTGGTCCTCCATGCATCCTCCAACCGCACGGACACGGACTTTACCGCCAAGCTCATTGACGTCTACCCGCCGAGCGACGCGTGGCCCGGCGGCTTCGACCTCAACATCACGGATGCGATCATTCGGGGCCGATATCGTGCCACGCGCGACCATGCCGTGATGCTCCAGCCGGGAAAGGTCTATCCCTTCAGCATCGATCCGTTTCCCACGGCCAACGTCTTCAAGAAAGGGCATCGCATTCGTGTGGACATCTCGAGCAGCAACTTTCCGCGCTTCGATGTAAACCCGAACACGGGAGAGCCGCTAGGCAGGAACCGCCGGATGATCACAGCGGACAACACCATCCACCATAGCGCTGCCTATCCATCCCATATCGTGCTGCCGCTCGCACCGGCACGCAGGTGACGGAGCGCTTTGTCGTCCTGCCCTACAGATGCGGCAGCTCCCGATCCGCGGCCCCACCGGTACGATGCCAGGCGAGCTCTTCTTCCGTCATGGGACGAAAGATCAGGTCAGCCGCAAGCCAGATGCTTTTCGCAAACGGATAGCAGAGCACCGCACCCACCGCCATGAGGGCAACGCCGCCCCATTGCAGAAATACCCACGGCGTGTCCGGATACGTCACGACGATCACGATACCGAGCAACAGGGCGAACAGCAGCTCCACCGCCACCAGGTTGAGCAGGTACGCACCAATGAAGTAGTCGCTCTCGCCGCGGTGCAGACGCAACCCGCAGCGCGGACAGCTCTCACGCAACTCCGTGTACGTCGCGAAGATGTTGCGTCCCCCACAATTCGGACATCGCCGCAAGATCGAGCGTACGAGCATCACGAAGTTCGACGGGCGTGCCGGCATAGGACGAAACGTAAGGCAATTGCCGTGCAGCGTCAGTCCGGCTTTCCCTGAACCGTTGCCTCGGCAGTCTCGAACGACCACATTCGACCCATGCCGCACCTGAGCAGCTCCCGAACCGCCGTTGTTGCAACGCTGGCCGTCGCCGCGCTGCTGATCTTCCTTTCCGCGATGGTGATCATCCCGCCCTTTACGATGGCGCTGTTTGCGCTCGCGGTGGGCGCACGCGAATACTCTCCCTTTCTCGCCATTTTCGACCTGCTGTGGTGCCTGCCCGTGAACCGCGCGCTGCGCGGGCGCGGTGCGGTGCGTGGCGCGATGCTCACGCTCCTGGTCATTGCGGCACTCGTTGCCGTACGGCCTCTCACGCAGTACACCCGCGTCGCGGCGGCCGCCGCCGAGCAGATCGGAAATGTGGACGGCCCCGCTTCATTTTCGCTGTGGACCGCCATTCGCGGCTTGCCGTCGAGCCGCAATGTCGACGAACGGACCATCAACTATCCGGCCGCCGATCTCACGCGGCTGAGCATGCGCTTCTACACCCCCACGCCGCACATGACGCGTCCTGTGGTCATCGTGATTTACGGCGGTGCGTGGCGCGGCGGCGACCCGTCACAGGCTGCCAACGTGAGTCGTGCCCTCGCGGCACGCGGGTATGCGGTTGCCGCCATCGACTACCGGCATGCTCCGCAATCGCACTTCCCCGCACAGCTCGACGATATCCGGCTCGCCATGCTCATCCTGCGCGACTCCGCAGACGCATGGGGCATTGACCGTGATCGCGTAGCGGTGCTGGGCCGCTCCTCCGGCGGGCATCTCGCCGAGTTGAGCTCTTATGCCGAAGGCGCACTGCCGGTAAAGGCCGTTGTCGCACTCTACGCGCCCTACAACCTCGTGGAAGGCTATCGCAATCTTCCATTCCCGAATCCCATCGACGTGCGCGCGGTGCTCCACGATTTCATGAATGGAACGCCAGAGGAGAAGCCGCGAAACTACCGCATGGCATCACCCTCGAGCTGGGTGCACCGCGGCCTGCCGCCAACGCTGCTGGTCTATGCTGGACGGGACCATGTCGTAAAGCCGGAATTCAATCGTACCGCGGCGGCTGACCTCCGTTCAGCGAACGTGCCTGTTGTCGCCGTGGAGCTGCCATGGGCCGAGCATGGATTCGACCTCGCGCCGGCGGGGCTCGGTGGCCAGCTCGCATTCAAGGTGATCGCGGATTTCCTCGATCGGGAGCTCATGCACAAGTTCTGATCAATCGGCCCGCTGCTGTGTCCTGTTCCTGCGCCAGAACCACACAATCGCGATCACCACCATCACCGAGAGCGCAAGGCTGATCTCACCGAGCCAGTCCTCGAGCAGGGGAAGATTGCGGCCAAAGGAGTAGCCAAGTGCACTGAAGGTTGCGGCCCAGAGTACGCCACCTGCGAGATTCACGAGCGTGAAGGTGACAAAGGGCATGTGCGCGACGCCGGCGAAGAGCGAGCCGAAAATTCGCAGCAGGGCAATGAACCGCGCGAAGAAGACAGTCTTCACCCCATGCCGCTTGAAGTATGCCTCGGCCCTGGCGATGCGCTTTCCGTCAATGTGGATCAGGTGCTGGTAGCGCAGCAGCAGCGGACGTCCGCCAATGCGCCCGATCCAGTAGCCTCCCGAACCGCCAAGCAACGCACCAACCGCTGCCGCAATGGCGACCCCCACAACACTCATCGAGCCGCGCGAGGCAAACGCCGCCGCCGACACCACCGCCGTCTCGCCGGGCAGCGGAAGCCCGAATCCCTCGAGCGTGACGATCAGTGCAATAGCGAAATAGCCGTATCGCTCCACGGCGTGCTGCAGAAACTCGAGCATGGCGGGTGCGGAAGGGTTGGTCCTGCCAATTGCTGCTCCGTACTTACTCGATACCTGAAACCGGCGATACCTTGCCAAGGCACATTTCATACTCGCCCACCACTATGCGAACAGCCCTACGCATTGCCGCCATTGGCGGTTTCCTCCTTGCACCGCTCACCGCGCACGCACAGAACGCCGCCACCTACCGAGCGACCACCGACCGGCTCATCGACGCCGCGCTGAAGGACAGCGCGGCGTGGAACCGCATCGCGGAGTTCACGGACACCTTCGGCAACCGCCTCAGCGGCACCGACAACCTCGAGCGCGCCATTGACTGGGTGCTCGCAAAGATGAAGGCCGACGGCCTGGAGAACGTGCGCGGCGAGCCGGTCATGGTGCCGCACTGGGTCCGCGGCGCGGAATCGCTCGACCTCATCACGCCACGGCGGAAACCGATGACCATCCTCGGTCTCGGCATGAGTGTCGCGACACCGGCGGCCGGAATCACCGCGCCGGTGCTGGTCGTCAACAGCTTCGACGATCTCACGAAGCACGCGGCTGCGGCCAAGGGCAAGATCGTGCTGTTCGACGTTCCCTTCACCGAGTATGGCCAGACCGTTGCGTACCGCGGGCTCGGTGCCTCAGCGGCGGCAAAAGTTGGCGCCGTCGCGATGCTCGTTCGCACCATCGGCCCATTCTCCATCAACTCACCGCACACCGGCGCGCTCCGCTACGACAGCACCGTCAAGAAGATTCCCGCGGCAGCCGTCACCCTCGAGGATGCCATGCTGCTGCACCGCATGCAGGATCGCGGGCAAGCCATCACGGTCACACTCAAGATGAGTGCGAAGCAGCTGCCCGATGCACCATCGCGCAACCTCGTTGCCGAGATTCGTGGACGCGAGCTGCCGGATGAAGTGGTCGTGATGGGCGGTCACATCGATTCCTGGGACGTGGGCCAGGGCGCGATGGATGACGCCGGCGGAGTCGTGGCGGCGTGGGAAGCCATTCGCCTCATGAAGACACTCGGCATCAGGCCACGGCGTACCATCCGTGTAGTCGGATGGACGAATGAAGAAAACGGCACGCGCGGCGGGCTGGGATATCTTGCCGCGCACAAAGCCGACGTCGACAAGCACGTGTTCGCGCTCGAGTCGGACAACGGTGTGTTTCGGCCGTCGGGCATCGCTGCCGTTGGAACGGACGAGGCCATCGCGATGCTCAAGCGCATTGCGCCGCTGCTGTCGCGCATCGGCGCGGATTCCGTGGTGAAGGGCGGAGGCGAGGCCGACATCGGTCCACTGCTCGCTGCGGGAGTTCCGGGCGCCGGGCTCGAGGTGGACGGCAGCCGATATTTCTGGTTCCATCACACCAACGGCGACACGCCCGACAAGCTCAATCCACGCGAAGTTGCCCAGTGTGTTGCCGTGATGGCAATTTACGCCTACGTGCTTGCGGAGATGCCGGAGCGCTTGCCACGCACGCCGCTGGCCCGGTAATCCGAGCGGTCAGTGAGCGATGGTGACGTTGATTCCTCCCAGCGGATTGGTCGCGCTGCGCCGCACGTCGAACACCCCGTTCACGAAATCCAGGTGCAGCCGCGACGCCAGCGCCACGTCCGATCCAATCACGCCATCGAAGTTCACGAACGTCCACCGTCGCTCGGGTGCCACCGGCACGTTCGTGAGCCCGATGGCATAACCGCCATCGCTGAGCGAGATCTGCCGCGCCACCCACTCGGTGGTGTGCTCCTGCGTCCCGAGTCCGCCTATCGAGCCATGTCGCACCGCGACCGACGTCCTCGGCTGCTTCTTGAGCAATGCCGTGGTGATGTACGTGACTTCGGCACCGGTATCGAGACCCAATAGCACCGGCCGCCCATCCTTGGTCACGAGGCGCACGACCGGGTAGCCCACCCAGAACAAATTCGGCACGATCTGCGGGTCGCGGCGCGGCTTGCGCACGGTGATCGTGCCGGCTCGTGCATCGATCACGAGATCGAGCTTCCTGATGAGATCCGTGCCAATCACGCCGTCGATGTCCACGGCTTCACGCACGCCGTTGACCATGCGATGATCCAGGCGGAGTGCACCTTTGTTCACCAATGCGGCGCCAAGTCCGTGCGCGAGCACGGGACCCATCCTGAGTGAATCGACGAAGACCGCGCGCGCCGGGATGTGTCCCGCCACCACACTCAGCGCGAGCGTATCACGTGCGGCGAGCTTGACGCCCGCCTTCACCGCAACCTCATCGGACAACAGGGTCATGCTGGCGCCGGTATCGAGCCAGAATTCGTGCGGCTGGCCATTGATCTCCACGGTGACCACGGGCGTCCCGAACGCGCTGCGGCGCATGGGGATCGTGGTTGGCAGTTCCGGAATGTCGATCACGGGCGCAGGCACTGCGGACAGCGCGCGCCCCCACCGCTCAACGCCTGCCTGCACGGCCAGTGGATCGGAGCCGTCGGCTGTATCAGGATCCACACCGATGCCCGCGAGCGACGGCCAGTCCGATTGCCAGGAGAGCGCCATCGTCAGCCCCACGCGCGAGCGGCTGCGCACCATGGGATCGAGTGCCTGCAGGTGCAGTGCACGAAACGCGATGGCCGCATCCTCCGGGTTGCTCCGCATCAGCGTGCGCAACGCAAGGGCAAACGTGCGCTCTTCCACCGACCTGGCCGAGTGCTCCGCGCCAGGCAGGTCGAGGATGGAGATGGCACTCCAGAAGTCGAGCACCTCGTCCGCGTTATGACGGACAGTCCACTTGCCGGGGTTGACGGAGATCGCTTCCGGGCCGTCCACCGTGTCGACGACGACCGGCAGCAGCGTGCGTCCTTCCACGATCTCGTCTGCGGGAGGGAGGGGCGCGCCGGTCCTGCACGACGCGATGACGACACCGGCACAGACGACGAACAACAGCGACGCGAGCCGCATGCGGTGGGGTGGGGGGGGTAGTACCTAATTCACCTGCCCATCGCCCCCACGGTCACCCGAACGAGCAACGTCCGGCCCGGCGCGGGCTCATAGAACTTGCCCGCCGTGGCATTCACGCTCAGGCTCCCTGCGTAGCGAACGCCGCCCACATTCTGCAGCGCCACCAGCGGGGAGAACCGCGCGCCGCCAACACTCACCTCCCGCGACACGGCCAGCCCAAACACCGCTCGGCCCGGCGCCTGCGCGGTATTCGCGTCGTCCACGTCTGCCGGCCCTGCCAGATCGGCCGTTGCGGAAAATCGCATGTCGAGCGCGTTCAACGAGGCGGACGTCATCAACGCCTGCTCCGGAATGCCCGGAATGCGGCGGCCGGCATACGAGGTGGTGCCCACCACGTAGCTCACGTAGCGATAGTGCGAGTACTCGTACGCCGCATGCAGTGCCACAGGCCCCGATTCCGCATCCACGCCAAGCTCACCACCGCGGCGTACCGTGCGTCCCGCGTTCCGATAGAACCGGCGCCCGTTGCCGTTGGGAATGTCGAAGGGCACGAGCTCGTCGTGCACGTTCGCCTCGAAGACGGCGATATCCCACCGCACCCCCGTGCCCACGAAGAATCCCTTGCTCCCCACCTCGAGATTCGTGGCACGCTGCGGCTGCAGACTCGGATTGATGCCCGATGACCCGTCTTCCTTGTTGCCCAGCTCCGTGGTAGTCGGCGTATCGAAGCTCGACGAAACACTGCCATACACCGACCACAACGGCGTTGCACGCCACACGAGCCCCGCAGACGGACTCACCGCATTCAACGTTCGCTCGCCGGAATCATCCGGATTGGTGGCCGTGATCAGGCGGTCGCGCAGGCGAAAATTCACCGCGTCGCTGCGCACCCCCGCCGACGCCAGCACCGTTGGCAGCAGCGCAAGCTCCGCGCGCGCGTACGGCCCCACACTGCCCACCAGCTCGCGCTGGTTCTTGTTCTGCGTGCCCCGTACGGTAACGCCGCCGGCACACGTGGTAACACCAATGCAGTTGGTGTATTCCTGGCGGTCATCATTCAACCACTGCGCGTCCACACCGGCCGAGATGCGCGCGTCGTGCCCGTCGAGCGCTCCGTGCTCGCTCACCTTCATCGATGCACCGCCACTCGCGCGCTTCACGTCGATGATCGCCTGGGTCGTGGGGTTGTTGAGCACCCGCGCGCCACCAAATACCGACGCATCGATGCGTGCACCCGCGCCCAGCGCGCGTGCTGCCACGAGTGACACATCCTCCTGCTGAACGGTCTTGCTCGCCCCCTTCAGGTACGACTGCGGGTCATACTGCTGCGGATTCGCGTCGAACTGCGCGCGTGTCAACGCGCCCGGACTTTCCGCGCGCGACACGTCCGAGATGCGTGCGGAAAGTGCGAGTGGCGCCGGTCCATCACCGTCGGAACCGGCGAGCACCATTCGCATGGCCGCGCGGGTGACACGCTGGTCCGAGTAGTCGCGATAGCCGCGCCCAACAATGCGCGTTAACGACGACGTGATGCCAACATCACGCACCGTTCCAGAGGCACCGGCGGCAGAAACGGTTGGCGTGTTAGCACCGGCAACGATGCGCGCATACGGAGTGAACAGCCGCGACGCGAGGGCCGACCGCAGGTCGATCACGCCGCCGGCCGCATTGCCGTACAGCGATGACGCACTCCCGCGCACCACTTCCACGCGGTCCGTGCCCTCGAGATCGAGCGCATCAACAGGCGTTTGTCCATCAGGCAGCGTGACGGGAACACCATCCTGCAGCACCCGCACGCCCCGCACGCCAAACGCCGATCGTGCGCCAAATCCACGGATGCTCACGCGAGGATCCTGCGCCGGATTCTGGCGGTTGGCCAGCGCCACGCCAGGCACGCCAAACAGGAGCTCGTCGACCCCGGTGCGCCGGAGCGCCGCGAGCGAATCGGGGCGGTGGAGCGTGACCGCATACGGCAGCTCGAGCGGCGCGCGAGGGCCTTCACGCGTGCCCGTGACCCGAACCGTGGGCAGCGCGACGCGCACCGAATCCTGCGCATGCGCCCACACGGGAGCGGCCATTGCCAGCACTCGCCAGCTTCGTGGAAAATGCTTCACGGTCTCTCCTGTCGCCTGATGATCCACCATGCTCGTGCGGCGCACCCTGCCGCCGCATGTCGCACGCGCTCACCAAGTGTATCGCCTGCGTCCCCGGCATGAAGGGGCAGGCCCGCTTCACCGCGCGTTCCTTCCTCGAACAGCGTTGCCGCCCAGCGGTCGTGCCGAAACGTTGGCAGGAGCCGAAGCCGCCACGCCAGCATACGCTCGAGATGGAGTGGCCGCCCTGGAGCACCCAGCGCCGCGGACGGCAGCTCGACACCCGCCAACAGCGCCGCAGTGCGGAGCCAGGCACGAAACAGCACCGGCCGCGGCGCCTCCGCCGACGTCAGCCGCTGCCGAATGCGCTCCCAGTCAATTGCCACACCCGTTGCAAGGAGCGCGGCCGCATCGAGCCAGTACCGCAGCCGCAGCCCCTCACGCGCGAGTTCCGAGCCCGTGACGAGCGCGTGCGACATCACGTGCCACAACAGCTCGGTGTCGCCGGGAATGGGCCGCATCGTCCCATCAAAGCTCGCCATCGTCCCATCACGGGTAGCCCTTCTCCACGCCTCGGCCGGCGCAACGGCCGCCACCGTGGAAACATGAAGCTCCACCGGCACACCGAGCGGACTCGAGAGAGCCGCCAGGTGATGGCCATCCTCCGGGCCAGTGGCCTTGAGCGCCGTGTAGCCCTGTGAGCACAGTATGCTCCACGCGCGTTCGGCCTGCTGCTCTTCCACCAGAATGTCCACGTCGCTCACCGCCCGCGCGTCGATGAGCGGCACCCGCGCCGCGAGACGCCGCACCGCCGCCCCTTTGAGCGGCACCGCAGGAATGCCCGCCCCCGACAACCTCGCCAGGCAAGCGCTCGCCTCGGCGTCTACGCGCAGCGTGTTCACTAGGGCAGGGCGCGTGCTGGCCTTGAGCCGGTCTTGAGCGGCATCAGGGAGCCGAATATTCAACGCCTTCAACCGCTGCTGCAGCCATATGGCCGCGCCCTCATGTTCCGCAAGAGCTAACAACGCGTCCGTGTCTGCATGTGCCCAGCCATCGGCGAGTACGCGGGCGCTTGCGGCAGGTATGATCCGCAGCGTTTCCACGAGCAGACTCGCAGACGTCACTTTGCCACGCTCGGAAAGCGCGCAATCTCCTGAAACTGCGACGCCACATCGCGGGTATTCGCCGGCTCCAGGTAGATGGCCCCGTCCAGCAGCAGCCACGCATGCGCATGCAGCTCGCCCCTGGTGTCTTTTCGCACACCAATACAGAGCTCCACCGACCTGCCTGCGGAGAGGAGCAGGTAGTACAGCACCGATGCGCGCCGGAGGCAGGTGCGGAGCCACGGATTTGGCAGCCGGTCCAGCACACCGTCCACCCAGTTGGCGGCGTACTGGTCGTCAGGCGCGCCGGCACGGCTCCAGCGCGCCGCGGTGGACAGCGCACGCTCCAGGCGGGCGAACGACGTGAACGTGAGCAGCGGCGGCACCACGGCCGTCGCGAGAATGGCGCGCACGCGCCAGCCGATGGGAACGGTTGCGCTCAGCGATCTTCCGTGATCAGCAGCTTCGACTCCACGCACCGGCCGATGAAATCGCGCACCGTCGTCGTCGCCTCGGCGTCGCTGACGTCGTACTCGTCAGTCACGGCCGTTACCAGTTCGCCAAGCGTCCTGGGCTTCAGCAGCGCGTCCAGAATGGTCAGCCCCGTTTCATTCACCGTGAAGTATGTGAGTGAACCCAGGTGGAGGACGACACCTTCACCGTCCACCGCGGTCAGCCGCAGCTCGGGATGGCGTGAGTACGTGGTATTCATGCAAGCAGCTCCGGCAGGATGTCAGGACGATCAAACAGGTCTCGGCCCACAGTTGCCTCGAAGGAGCGTGACTGTTTCACCAGCCGCGTGAGCAGGTCGAGGTGTTCATCCGCATACTCCGCTTCGAGCGACACCCATGGGGACGACGGCATGATGCGCGCGAGCGACTGCTGCGCGCGCAGCGGACGGACGCTCGTAGGAGCATCGGCACTCGCGGTGGGAAGGACAATCAGCTCCGGCCTGACCCGTTGCACCCACGTCGTGCCCAAGTCCTCCACGAACCAGCCAATCTTCTGGCGGGCCTCGAGGTCTGCCCCGCCGTGATGACCAATGGCAGAGGCCGAGTCGGCGTGAAGCGCGAGACGTTCGCGCCACGGCACGATGTCGGTCGTGCCGGGTTGTTCTCCGGCGCACATGAAGGCGATGTCGTCGGTACCTACCTGCCACCCGCGCCTGGCGAGCAGGGCGGTGGTCGTGGACTTGCCGGAACCGCTCACGCCAACCAGCAGGAGACCCTTGTTCTGGGGAGAGAGGAGAACGGCGCCATGGATGTGGTGAAATCCCACGCGCCGGAGCAGGAACGTGCACACCAGCATGAGAAACAGCCGCAGCATCTCGTTTGGCCGCTCGAGCGCGCGCTCCTCCATGATGACCTTGGCCGTGGTGCTGCTGGTGTCGAGGACGCAGCGCCCCATGCCAGGCCCCCATTCAATGGCCAGCGGCATACCCGGTCCGGCACTGCTCACCGCCACGTTTCCCTGCCGGAAATTGAATTTGGAGCCGGAGGGAAGTGGAGGGAGGGGCCCGACGTCGATGTCCAGCGTGACGGGCCTGGGGAGGGCGATGCGGGACACGTGCAGCCATTCGCTGACCAGCTGTTCAACTGCGGGATGTGCGGTCCGCAGAGTGATTTCGTGAGACATGTGCGCAAGGTGTGGCTCGCATGGCAGAATCGCCAGCCCAATTGGGCTGGCGATTCGACATCGGGAGTTCGGCGCGCAATGCGCCGAGGCTGCCAGTAAATCAGGCAGGAGACGGCTGCTGTTCTCCAGAACCCTGGAGGGTGACCAAGCTGGCTTCCGGCTTCAACACGGGTGCAACAAAGGGCTTTTTCGTCATCGAAATCTCCAGAGTGTGTGCGTGCGGCGGTGGTTCCGCTGGCAGACCGGAGAAGCAGAATACGGGCCAAAACATCTAATTCATAAGTTGTTGTGGTTTAACGAGTTAAAGAGTCGAGTCCGCTATCTTTGTTGCGTGCCTGCTACATGTTCTTGTTGGGCCGTTCCATCACATTTCTCACATTTGTGTCGGCCGTCACCAAGGCGACGGACCGATGTTCGCATTGCGAATACCGGCGACTTTTCCATTCCATGGAGATCACCGGCTCCGCGCTGAATGAACGCCGCCGCGGCATCGGCGATCTGGATCTGAGCTGGATGCATTGAGTGTGATGCGCAGCGAAGTGGTGGCGATGAGGTCGCGAGCCAACCTTTAACGGTGACATGGTGTCTGATGGAGTGAACACCGAATTGAGGACTCCACAGATGATCAATCCCAAAGCACTCCGACAGCTCGCCGTTTACGGCATCTCGCTTCCCACGTTTGCTGCGTCACCGGCAGTCGCCAAAGCCACCGTGTACATGCCGTCGCAGGTTGCGGCGCGCGTATTTGGTGGCAGGCCATCGCCGGCGACGGAGACGAATGACGATCGTGGGGAGACGTCGCACGCGGCGTAGGCGATAACCGCCATACAACATTTCCAAAAAAAATCGCCCTATCGCAGTTGGTGTATCTGCCCTGATCCGCAACCTGAAAGACGGTCCACTTGCCCGGTGTGGTGGCACGCGAACGTCGCCCAGGACGTCGGCATACATTGACGAACGGCATGCCCCATCGTTGTTTCGATGCATGATCCGCTCACTCGTTCTCCGCGCACTTGCTGCGCTCGTCGTCACCACGTCCGTTGCCGGCGCGCAGGCGACAACCGTCATCGTCGTCCGTCACGCCGAGAAGGCCGCGGCACCTGCCGCTGATCCTCCGCTCAATGCCGCCGGCGAAGCACGCGCCGCCGCCTTTGCCGAGCTGGTAAGGGACGCAGGCATCCAGGCAATCATCAGCACCCAGTTCCTGCGCACAAAGGGCACCGCGGCACCAATTGCCGCAAAGCTTGGCCTTTCCGTGGAAACGGTGGATGCGCGCCTGCCGCAGCATCCAAAGCTCGTTGCAGACAGCATCCTCGCGAAGCATCGCGGCCACACGGTACTGGTGATCGGTCACAGCAACACCGTGCCGGCCATCGTGGCCGCACTTGGCGCACCAAAGCCGGCGGACATCTGCGACGACGGCTACGACAATGTCTTCGTCGTGACGGTGCCCGCATCGGGACCCGCGAGTGTCGTTCGATTGCACTACGGTGTTGCAACCGCCTGTCCGTAATGGTCTCCTGTCGTGCTGCGCGTAGCGAAGGACCTGCTCGTTCGTGACGGCTGGCGCAGCGCTCCTCGTCTTCATATTCGGCCTCGTGGCCGGTGCCGCGCTCGTCCTGGCCGCGTTGCATTTCACGCGACGCTTGGCGAATGACACGCACGCTGCCGCGGAGGACAGAATTGGCGAGCTGCTTGCCCCGTTGCAGGATGAGCTGGAACGCTACGACAAGCGCCTGAGCAGCTTCGATCGCGAGCGCGCCATGCAGTTTGGCGCGTTGTCGGAGCAGATGCACATCGTCGCCGCGGCAAGCGAAGGGTTGCGCGACCAGACGCAGCAGCTGTCGTCGGCGCTCCGCTCACCCAACGTGCGTGGACGCTGGGGCGAGGTGCAGCTGAAGCGCGTCGTCGAGCTCGCGGGCATGGCGGAGCACTGTGATTTCGAGACGCAGGTGACGACGTCGCATGAAGATGCGGACGGCGACGTGCGCCGGCGTCGCCCCGACATGGTGCTTCGGCTGCCCGGCGGCCGTGCCGTGGTGGTGGATGCGAAGGCGCCGCTCGCCGCGTACCTGGACGCCGCGCAGGCCACGGACGAGCGCGATCGGCTGCGCCTCATGCGGCTCCATGCCACGCAGCTGCGTGCTCACGTCGACGCGCTGAGCAGGAAGGCCTACTGGGAACAGCTTGGCCCACTCACCACGCCGGAGTTCGTGGTGCTGTTTCTCCCTGGCGAGGCATTCTTCTCCGCCGCGCTCGAGCATGACCCGTCGTTGCTCGACGATGCGGCGACGCGCTCGGTGATCCTCGCCACGCCAACCACGCTCATTGCGCTGCTGCGTGCGGTGTCATTTGGCTGGCGCGAGTCACGTATGGCGGACAGTGCGCGCGAGATCAGCACCCTGGGCGCAACGTTGTACGAGCGCCTCGCGAACCTTGGCGGATATATGGGCGAGCTCGGCACATCGCTGGACAAGGCAGTGCTGAGCTACAACCGGGCCGTGGGCTCGCTCGAATCGCGCGTTCTGGTGACGGCGCGGCGCTTTCGCGAGCTGGGTGTCGCGGCAGACCAGCTTGACATCGAACCGCTTTCGCCGGTCGAATCACGGACGAGGGCGCCGCAATCCACGGAATTATCGTCCTGATTTTTGGTGACGACCCGAAGCTGGGTTATTCGCGTTGCCGAGGACGACAAGAGGAGATGCATTAATTCATGAGTGAACGCATCGAGCACCGCTGGGCCGTCGAGAGCATTGAAGAAGACGTCGCCCGAATCGAGGACGACGGAAAGCGAATGATCACCGTGCCCCTTACCGTGCTCCCGGGCACGGTGACAGCGGGGCAGGTGCTCAAGGCCGTGCGCACGGCCACGTCGTTTACGGTTGAGCTCGACGAAGCCGGCACGCGTGACGTACTTGCAAAGTCCAGGGCTGTGATGGATGCGGCGATGACGGAATCGAAACACCGGGATATCGGGGGCGACGTCTCGCTCTAAGGTGGAAGGGGCCTGCCAGCGTTTATCAAAACCGTTCCAAAGATTCGACTGTCGAAGCATCATCTGAAACGGCGCCGGCCACGTGTTCGGCTCCGGTTTCCCTCGACCACTACTCAAGGAGAGGTTGCGATGACGACGACACCCATCCCCAATGGAGACGAGATGCGAGCACTCACCCGCCAGGTGCGCCGCCTGCAGTGGGTAAGCGGTCTTGCACTCGGCGGTCTTCTCGTGCTCTCGTCGCTCGGATGGCGTGGCCGCGGCGCAGTGCCCGAGCTCGACGTCGAGCGGATCAACGTGCGCCGTCCCGATGGAAAGCTCGCGCTGGTGATCTCGTCCACCGAGAAGAGCCCAGGGAACCTCGTTCGCGGGATGCAGCGTGCCGGCGGTGACCGGGGCAACGGAATCATCTTCTACGATGAAGACGGCAACGAGGCGGGTGGACTGATCTACGGTGGCACGATGAAGGTGGTGGGGCGCGACACGATCATCCGCGCCAGTGGGCAACTATCGGTGGATCGCTACGAGAGCGACCAGGTTGCCGCACTGCGCTACATCGAGGATCCGCGCGAGGGCTGGGTGGCCGGTCTCCAGGTTTCACACTATCCGCTGCACAATGTGGCCGAATGGGTGGCGGCGCGCGATTCGATCGATCACCTCCCGGAGGGACAGCAGGCCGCGGCCCTCCAGGCGTTGCGCCGTCGGTTCTACAACCAGGGCAAGTGGGAGATTCCGCGAGTGTTCGTTGGGGAACGCGGCCAGACGGCCGCGCTTCAAATGCGCGACATGAAGGGCCGCGAGCGGATCAGGATGATCGTGGACTCACTGGGTGGCGCCCGCATCGAGTTCGTGGATACACTCGGGAAAACGATGGCGCGCTTGCCATGAACGGACTGTCGTCTACGAGGAACGCACGTATCATTATATTGGATGATATTGACGGTTCCTTCCGCCATTGCGCGGAGCCCGGCGACGCCGGAGCAGTTCCCCTCGTAGCGTATCCAACACATCATGACGATTCGTTTTCTCCTGATTGCGGCTGTGGCCGCAATCTCGGTCCAGCAGGCCGGCGCCCAGAATCCGGATTCCACCGGCGTGCCCGCCGGCGGCGTTGGCGGTCGTGGTGGTGGCCAAGCGGCCGCTCCGGCGGCTCCGCGCCCGTATAGCCGTGTCATCACGGCGGAAGCCAAGAGCCGCAAGGGCTTGTTCAGCACGCATCGCGTGGGCGATGTGCTCTACTTCGAGATTCCGTCCGGGGAGCTCAACAAGGACATGCTCGTGGTCGGGCGCTATACGCGTGCACCGGCCTCCGATCCCAACCTGCCCGGCGTTGGCGGCGCCCTGTATGGCGGCGACCAGTTTGGCGAGCGGGCGCTCCGCTGGGAGCGCAACGGCAATCGCGTGATCCTGCGCTCGCCGTCGTTCGCCATTACGGCGGACACGAGTCTCTCCGTGTATCGCGCGGTGCAGAACTCGAATTACGCGCCCATCGTCGCAATTTTCAACGTGGAGTCGTACGGTCCGGACAGCGCGGCAGTCATCAACGTTACGCGCCTGTTCACCACGTCCATTCCGGAAATCGCCGCCATTCGTGGCACGATCGACGCAACGCGCTCTTACGTCGAGCGCGCGCTGGCATTCCCGGACAACGTGGAAATCGAAGCCACGCAGACGGGCACGGCGGCACCAGCCGCGGGTGCGGCAGCAGGTGGCCGCGGCGGCGCAGGCGGCGGTGCCGCGGCGGCACAGTCGGTGCTGGCGCACTGGAGCATCGTGCGTCTCCCCGAGCAGCCCATGATGCCGCGCCGCTTCGACGAGCGCGTCGGATTCTTCTCCAACCGCTTCGTGGACTTCGGCGCCGAGTCGCGCGCGGCACGTCGCACCTACATCACCAAGTATCGTCTCGAGTGCGCCGGACCAGCCGACGCGAGCGGCCTCTGCACGCCAAAGAAGCCGATCGTCTACTACGTCGACCCGAACACGCCGGAGCAGTGGAAGCCGTGGATCCGCAAGGCGATCAACGACTGGAAGCCGGCGTACGAAGCGGCTGGTTTCCGCGATGGTATCGTCGCGATGGATGCACCGGCCAACGACCCTGACTGGTCGCCGGAAGACATTCGTCACACGGTCATCCGCTGGCTGCCGTCGACGACGGAGAATGCCGTGGGCCCGCATGTGAGCGATCCGCGCACGGGTGAGATCCTCAACGGTTCGGTACGCATCTTCCAGAACGTGCTCAACCTGAACCGCGACTGGTACTTCACGCAGGCTGCGCAGGTTGATCCGCGCGCCCGCACGTTCCCGTTCCCG
This sequence comes from Gemmatimonadota bacterium, assembly GCA_028287285.1. Lineage (GTDB taxonomy): Bacteria > Gemmatimonadota > Gemmatimonadetes > Gemmatimonadales > Gemmatimonadaceae > AG11. Next base: position 2,163 of record JAQBPY010000399.1, on the reverse strand, counting down.
GATTCGCTCACGGGCCGGCTGCTCGAATTCGTGGTCGCCCACGAGATCGGACATACCATCGGCCTGCAGCACGACCAGATCGGCAGCTCCACCTATCCCGCCGATTCCGTGCGCTCCGCCAGCTGGGTCCACAAGATGGGACACAGCCCGAGCATCATGGACTACTCGCGCTACAACTACGTGGCGCAGCCCGAAGACAAGCTGCCGCTCGAGGACATCATCCCGCGCGTTGGCCCGTACGACAAGTACGCCATCATGTGGGGTTACAAGCCGATCCCCGGCGCCAGAACATCCGATGCCGAGCGAGCGACGCTGGAGCAGTGGACGCGCCAGCAGGACAACACGCCCTGGTTCCGCTTCTCGGCGAACAATGACTTTGGTGGCTACGGTACACTGAACGAAGCCGTCGGCGATGCGGATCCGGTCAAGTCCACGCGGCTGGGACACAGGAACCTGCAGCGCGTGATGGGTTACGTGGTCGGTGCGACGACGCAGCCCGGCGAGGACAATAGCGACCTGCTCGAGGTCTACAACCGCACGGTTGGCCAGTGGGCGACCGAAGCGGGACATGTTGCGACGATGATTGGCGGCGGCACCGTGCAGTACAAGGCGGGTGGCCAGTCTGGTCCTGTATATGTCGCACTCTCCAAGGCTCGTCAGCAGGAGGCGGTAAAGTTCCTCAACGACGACGTGTTCCATGCGCCTACGTGGCTCATCCTCCAGCCGGATATTGCGGCGCGCGTGGAGCCCACGGGCATGCTCAACCGCATCAACAACGCACAGAATCGCATCCTCACCAGCGCGCTGGATGACGGTCGCATGAATCGCCTCCTCGAGGGCGAGGCCATCGCGAAGGACAAGAACAGCGTATATACGCTGTCCGGTCTGCTCGACGATCTTCGCAAAGGGCTGTGGTCGGAGATCTACGCCGGCAAGTCTGTCGACGCATTCCGTCGCGATCTGCAGAATGACTACCTCACGACGATCGAGCGGAAGCTCAAGCCGGAGCCGGCAACTGCCGCGGCTGCGGGTGGCCGTGGCGGCGGTGCGGGCGCCGGTGCCCGCACGGTCCTGAGCGATGATGCGAAGTCCGAGCTTCGTGGTACGCTCGTGACGCTGAAGAACGATCTCCGTGCCGCGTCGGGCAAGGGCGATCGGAGCACGCAGCTGCACGTGGCTGGAGCAATGAAGCGGATCGACGATATCCTGGATCCGAAGAGCAAGTAGGAGCCTGTCGTCCTGACACGAAGTAAAGGACCTGCTTTTACCAAAGCAGGCCCTTTCCTTCGTTCAGGGCGCAGCCGTGGTTTGTGCCCGGCAGCTCATTTGTGACGCCGGGCGATCGCTCGGCCCCGAGCGATTCTTTCCGTCGTGCTCGACCGAGACGGTGAATTTGGAACCAGGTATCCCGGCGGAGCGGAGCGTGATGGTCCCGTTCTGGTCGGTGCGGTACCACGGAATGTGATGCGCCGCGAACATCGCCTTGGCCTGTGCATGCATGTGGCCGTAGTCGTTGATCGCGCCTACCGACACGACCGCGAGCGACGGCGACAGGAGATCGAGATACGTCTCGGACACGCCATTGCAGCTGCCGTGATGATTGGCCTTGAGCACATCGACGTGCATGGAATACCCCTGCTGCGCGAACCAATCGGTTTCGGCGCGCTCCGCATCACCTGCAAGCCACATGGTGAACGACGCCGAATCCGCTCCCACCAGCTTGACGGCCGGTGAGCGATTGTTCGGGCCCTCGCCATCGGGGTTCGGCCGCATGATGTGCAACTTTGCGCCGCCCTTGAGCGTCACCGTGCAAACGGGCTGGCCATTCGCGCACGGATCATCTGTGTCACGGTAAATGAGCGAACCGGCGCGGACACGCGCGGCAATGGAATCGCGCAACATGCCGAGCGTGATGTTCGGCGACGGGTCCTGGTTTTCCCAGAAGTAGCGAACCGTGATGTGGCGGTGGCTCGCAAACAGCTCGCGCAGACCCTGGTAGTGGTCGGCGTGTGCGTGCGTGAGGATCACGGCGTCAATCGTACGGCCATTGAGCCCGAGTGCATCGAGGTGCTGGCCGAGAACCTTGGCGGTGGGTCCTCCATCCACGAGCACCGTGGACGCTCCGTTCTGGATGAGGATCGCGTCGCCCTGCCCCACGTCGAG
>JAQBPY010000351.1 GCA_028287285.1 Gemmatimonadota bacterium | reverse complement strand
CGGCAGGCACCAGACGCTTCACGGTGTGGCGCGCGGCCCACGTGGACGCACGCGCGCAGGTCGCGATGACGCGCGGATCGATGGTGCCGGGTGCAAGCTGTTCGGCCAACGCGAGTGCGGGATAGGCAAATTGCGCCGCCTGCGTGCGCTCCAGGAGATCCAGGAACACACTCCACTGCAAGCGTTGACGCGCGCGTTCCGTGCGGACGACGCGCACGATCTCAATGAGGCGAAGCAGCCTGCTCGATCCGAGCTCTTCGGAGCAATGACAGGCCAGCATCAAGAGCAGCGCGTGCGGCTCCAGCACGCGGAACGTTACTCCGGCGGCGCTGTGCATGACCGTGTCGCGCTGCAAGTCGTCGAGCGCAGCAACCGTGCCCGCAGGGAAAATGCGGGCGAGCGACGAATGCAGCTCGATGACCCACCGCGTACGCTCGTCGGACAGCTCGACGGAGAAGATGCGATCTTCGTCGTGCGCCCCGATCCATTCCTGCTTGTGTGCGAGCAATGGATCGCCAGCGAGACGAAACCCGGCAAGGGTGAGGGCGGCTTTCGCGTCGCGCAAGAGTGCGGGCTCGATAAAGAGATCGACGTCGGACATCCGGCGCACGCCGGGCTCCTCGAAATATTCCGCCGCCGTGTGAAAGCCCTTGAGCACAATGGGCGTGATGCCGCGAGCCTGCAACGCGGCCAGCGCCGGTTGCAGCTCGCGCGCGATCCGTTCCGCGCGCCTGCGGGCATGCACGAGGTGCGTGACCATCACGCCGTGCGCGGCGGGCCACGCGGAGACGAGTCCATCTTCGATCCACCGTCCAACCAGCGGACCTGCTCCCGTAGTATGGCCGGCAATCGCGAGTGCATATGCGTCGTGCCGTTCATGCGGATCGAGCAGCACGGGTAGACGAGCCGCCAACACGTCACGCACCACTCGCTCGATCTCGCGTGCGGCCGACACGCGCGCGGCTTCGGAAAGACCGGGCCAAAGTGCGCCAGGCTCCCGCGTTTGGTCAAAGGCCGCGAGCCGCTGCTCCAGCTGCTGCAATGCCTCGGCGGAATAGATGCAAACGCCAGTAATTTCGCGTGCGGAATTCATCGTGAAACAAGTTGCTTCGAGTGACCCACAATCGTAACGTCTGGTCTTTTCCTCAGCATCCACCTTGCTCCGGAGGCCAACTGGTCGACCTCAATTTCGACGAGTGCGAAGTCGATGCTTTCCCCGCCCTGTCCGCTGCTCGGCGCAACGGCGATCTCGTGCCATGCGCATTGACGCGTGAGCAGCGTCTGGCCAAGCGGATTGTCGATGTCGTTGCGTCGAGTGTCGCGCTTGTCGTGGCGTCACCACTTCTGCTGGTCCTTGCAGCTCTCGTCAAGATCGACTCACCGGGTCCGGTGTTTTTTTCCGACGCGCGGCTCGGACTCGGCGGACGGCGCTTTCACATGTTCAAGTTCAGGACGATGCGCGCCGGCGCTGACGAAGAAAAGGCATCGGTTGCACACCTGAACGCGAGCGAGGACTCCCGGCTGTTCAAGATCCGCGGCGACCCGCGTGTAACACGCGTTGGACGCGTGATTCGACGCTGGAGCCTGGACGAGCTGCCACAGCTCGTCAACGTCCTCGTCGGCGACATGTCCCTCGTGGGCCCTCGGCCGTTCTTCGAGGAAGACCTTACGCGTTACGAGCCGCATCACCTGGAGCGGTTGTCCGTGCTTCCAGGAGTGACCGGCGTGTGGCAGGTGAGCGGCCGCAGCGACATCCTCGATTTCGAGGAAGTGGTTCGCCTCGACCGTGGTTACATCGACGCGTGGTCGCTGCGCGGCGACCTGCGCATCCTCATGATGACGATTCCCGCCGTCGTGCAGCGGCGTGGTGCCTATTAGCGCGCCAGTGCGGGTGGGAATGTTCGGCCTGCGTGGCCTGCACCCCGACCTGGAGATTTCCGGCTTCGAGACGGCGTTCGCGGAAATCGTTCCGCGCCTCGCTGCGCAAGGTTTCGAGGTCACGATCTATTGCCGAGCGTCGTCGCATTCAGCGGGGAACCGCGCGGCACGGGTGAGTGGCGTCGATCTCGTGTACGTTCCGTCGCCGGGCGGGAAGAACCTTGCGGCGGTCGTCTCCACGCTGCTCGCCGTGCTGCATGCCCTGTGCAACCGGCAGTTCGACGTGTGGTTTTTCGTGAACGTCGGAATGGGTCACCACTGCGCATTGGCGCGACTCTCGGGACGTCCGGTCATCATGAACGTGGATGGTCTCGATTGGACACGCGGCAAATGGGGTCCCGTCGCAAGGGCATACTTCTACTCGGCCGCGAAAGCCGCCGTGCGTTTCTGCACGCAGCTCGTGACCGATGCCGATGCGATGCGTGCGTACTACCTGGAGCACTTTCGTGCGGACTCGGTCATGATTCCATACGGCGCGGACATCGAAGATTCCGTGCGCCCGGAGCTGATCGCCGCATTCTCGCTGCGGCCACAGGGCTATTATCTGATCGTCAGCCGGCTCATCCCGGAGAATACGCTCGTCGAGATGCTGGAGGGCTTTGCTGCCTCGCACACGACGCGTGCTCTTATCGTTGTTGGCGGCGCAAACTACGCCGATGCATTCCACGAGCGGCTCAAGGACATTGCATCACATGATTCCCGCATCAGACTCGTTGGGCAGGTGATCGACCAGGTGGTGTTGAAAGAGCTCTGGTGTAACTGCTTCATGTATCTGCACGGGCATTCGGTGGGCGGCACGAATCCGGCGTTGCTGCGCGCCATGGGGTATGGTTGTGCCGTGCTCGCGCGTGATACGGTGTTCAACCGCGAAGTCCTCGAGGACGCAGGACGATACTTCGATGCGAATGCGCCGAGCGTCGCCGCAGCAATTGATGCGGCCGACGATGGAGGCGCGTTGCCTGCCTTGCGCGTGGCAGCCCGCGAGCGCATCCGGTCACGCTATACGTGGGAGCGAGTGACGTCCGAATATGCGGACGTCTTCCGGAGGGCGGCGGCCCAGTGAAGAGAAAGCAGGTCGTGAAGCGCATCGCGTCAATGTTGCTTGCGCTCGCGACGTTGGGCCGACGACGCTCGCCACAACCTGCGAACATCCGGCGCGTGCTCGTGGTACAACTCGGACTACTCGGCGACGTATTATTGATCACGCCGATGCTCCGTGCGCTGCGAGCGGGCCTGCCGAGCGACGCACGCATCACGGTCATGGTACCGCCGGGCTCTGTTTCGGCGCTGCGCAACAATCCGGATGTGCACGAGCTGCTGGCGTACGATGCGTTCTGGGCAGATCCGCGCGACAACCATCGCCATCGGCTGTCGTGGCGTCACATTCGGCACACGTGGCGCTTCGTGCGTGAACAGCGCGCGCAGGCATACGACCTGATCATCAACTGCTGGATCATGGACCAGCCCATGACGTGGCTCGTACTCTCCTTCATGGATGCTCGGTACCGGCTCGGCTTTGATTTTCCATTCAGCCGGCGGTATTGCGATGCGGTGATTCCGTTTCGCGCGGATGCACACGTCGCCGATAACGTGATGGCACTCGCGGCAGGCGTCGTGGATACGTCAGCGCCGCATTCGCTTCAGTTCTTCGCGGCACATGAATCGGGCGTGCGGATGGCAACGCCCTACATCGTCGTCTCTCCCTTCAGCTCGGAATCGGCAAAGGAGTGGAGTGTACAGAGCTGGGCCGCTGTATTGTCTACCGTCGCACGTGAGCACCCCAACATGGAATTCGTGCTGACAGGCCTCGCCGATGCACGCGCGCGAGCCGACGAGCTCATGGCGGTGGGCATGGCACCGATGTGCAATGTGGTAGGTGAGCTGACGCTCGACCAGTTCGCACAGGTGTTACAACACGCAACTGCCGTGGTCACCGCGGAATCGGGCACCGCACATCTCGCCAGTGCGCTCGGTACGCCCACCTTCGTCATGTACAGCCGGATGTACAACTTTCGGCAGTTCGTACCGTATCGCGTGCCGCATGCGTACAGTGCCATCGACGTTCCGTGCGCGGAGTGTATTCATGGCTGCGAGGCCATGCGCTGCATGCAGCATGATCCAACGCATGTTGCACGAGACATCACGCGCTTTCTGAGCACACTCGCTACCAGCCCTGTTTCCTGACGGCGCGCAGGGCAATCATGGTGGGCGCGGCCGCGAGCAGACAGAGGAGCGCGGTACGAAGCGGCCAGCCTGCGGACACGGTGTTCGCCAACAGCATGGCAGCACCCTCAAGCGCCACGAGCACGAGGAAACGAATGGACGCGGCCGTGGAGAACGTGGGAACCCGGGATACGACCATCCAGATGCCCAGCGCGAACGCGACAACGGCCGACATGCTGGCTGTGGCAGCGACTCCCCGGAGTGGTGCGCCAAGCGTAATGCATACACCGCACATGACGGCCATCAGCATGGCGCTCGATACCACGAGTGCCGATTGGCGACGGACATGGGTGTGTGATTGCAGCGTGCCCACTAGCACGACCTGCGTTGCGACGGCAACGGGCAGCCCCACCACCAGAGCACGGAGAATGGGAAGGGCATCCTGATACTCCGGCAGCATGTGCACCACGATGGCTTCGAACGCCGGCTCGCCCAGGAGACCCAGGCCGTACGCTGCCGCAATGAGATCGTAGAATCGGATAAAGAACCGGGCACGCTGCGTTTCGGGTTGGTGTGCCGCATGCGAGAGCGCAACTCGCGAAAGTGCCTGCGTCGCATAGCCGCCCATCACCGTTACCGTGGATGCAAAACCATAAAGAGCAAAGCTCGCCATCGGCCGGGTGATGCTGAGCATGAGGCGGTCAGCGCTCTGGGCCAGCGCGGCGGCCACACCGGCGCCGAGTACGTGCACACCAGTGCGGAAAAGTGTGGCAAGGTGCGGACCGTCGCGCGTATCTATTTGAGCGGGCGAGTCTGCGCGCATCATGCGCACCACGAGCAGGGCGCTGTAGACAGCCGTGCCGGCGTATGCAATGACGTAGACGCCAAGAACCGACGCAAGACTGTCCATGGGCACCATCAGGATACCGACGACGATGAGCGCCGGCGGTGCGGCCGCAACGCGGCCGGCCGCCCGGAAATCACCGGCGGCTTGCAGCGCATACGCCGACAGGAACGTCGCATTCGCGAAGAATGCGCACAGCGCCAGCGCGATGATGTCGAGCCTGAGGAGCGTATTGTCGAGAACGGCCGCGGCGGCGATTGCGATGACAACGACGGCAGACTCCAGTGCAACCACCCAGCGGCCGATCGTCTTCCATTCGCGCGTGATCTGCGCCACCGGGCGGCCGGCCCAGCGCAGATAGGCGCCGTCGACGAGCCCGAAATGGAGGATGCCCAGGTACGATACGTACACGAGAAACGCGCGATACTGGCCGTAGGTGATGATGCTGAGCCGGCGCGGGAGCACAAAGACCTGCACGGCCCCGAACGCCGTCGCGAGCAGCAGCGCGAGCCCGAAACGAATGAGGTCGCGGCCGGGACGCACCGAACCGAGCCATGCGGGTCGCGCGCTGTCCGTATCCGACGGTATCTTGGGCATCACGCCATGACCCCGACGATCACCATCGCACTGCTTCTCGTTGCCGCGCCTGCCCTGCTGGTCGGGGCAATCATGTGGCGCCGTGCGTTGCTGCTTGCACTTCCCTTTCTCGTGATCCTGAACGGCGTGCCATTGCAGCTTGGCACTTCGTTGATCCGTATCGACCAGCTGGTGGCGTGCCTCCTCGCCATGCCGCTGGCCTTGTCGGTGATTGCGGGCGAGCGAACGCTGCGCATCGACACGACGGCACGCTGGATGATTGCCATTCTCGCGATGAATGTCGCGGCAAGCCTCGCACATTCGCCGACACGAGGGTACAGCCTGCTCCAGTGCGCGAACCTTGCGTCGGCGTGGATCATCTACCTGTTGCTCACCAACATGGTGACCGACGCGGCGCAGCTGGACCGGTTGTTCGCGCGGTGCCTGTGGGCGGCGGTGGCGGCGAGCGTGCTCGGGATTGGAGCGTTCGTTCTCGCGAGCGCGGGGATGCCGGTGGGTGGAGCGGAAGTGAGCGTACGTGCAGCGGAGACGATGATCCGTCCCTTCGGAGCGGCGGGAACGATGCTCGAGCCGAACATCTTTGGAAGCTTCATGGGCGCGATGTTCGTGTTCACCGGCGCGATTGCGGCATTCTCCCTTCGTGGCGCGGTAGAACGGCGCACGCGGCTCGTGCGCTGGACCTGTGCGCTGTGCGGGCTTGGGCTCCTGTTGTCGTTCACGAGGTCGGCCTGGATTGGCGCGATCGTCGCGATACTCACCGCTGTCGTGTTGGGGAATCGTCTCATTGGCAGTCGCGCAAGCCAGATCCTGAAACCTGTTGGCGTGGGCGTGGCAGTCATTGCCGTGCTGCTCCTGCTGCCCGGCACTACGGGTGACTTCGCGCGATACAAGCTCGTGAACCTGGTGAACCCCGGCTCACAGACTGCGCTGCTTCGCATCCTGACGTCGACCATCGCGCTGCAGCAAACGCTCGTCCACCCGATCGTCGGCTGGGGAACGTACACCTTCGCGCCGCTCCTGGCTGAAGGCAGCGACTTTGCTCGTTTTGACGGGTGGCGTGCGCTGTGGATCGGCAACTATGTGCTGCTCGCGCTGCACGATACGGGAGTGACGGGCCTGGCACTCTGGGTCGGCATGATCTGGTCGATCATCGCGAATGCCATCAGGGCCGTGAGACATGGCGCGGTGCATTCGCCAATGCTGGCGCGGCGGACGCTCGCGCTGGTCGCGGGGGTCGTGACGCTCCTCATCTCCTTTGCCGCCACAACAGGATTCTCGCTGGGCTACCCATGGCTCCTCATCGGGCTGCTGGCGCTGCATGTCCGATTTCTGCAGGAGCCTGCCGCGAGCGAATGACGCGTGCGGGCACTCCCGCCGCGATACTCCACGACGGAATCGATGACGTGACCACGGCACCGGCCGCGATGACGCACCCTTCACCGATGGAGACTCCGTCGACGATGAGCGCACCCGCGCCTATCCAACAGTTGTTGGAGATCGCCACACCCTGCCGGCGTTCTCCCTGCATGCGAATGGGCACATCCAGCGCGTCGAAGACATGGTTCTCGGAAAAGATCCGGACGCCGGGTCCCATGATGACGTCGTCACCAATGTGGATGCCGCCCTGCCCGCCCAGGAAGGAGGATGCGCCAACTGCCGAACGGTCGCCAATGGTAATGCCGACGCCGAGGTTCGCCATGACGCCGGTGCATACGAGTACCGCGCCGCGTGCGATGGTAACGTTGTCGCCAAGCGAGATGCCTTGCAGCGAAAGCGCGTTGATGAACACGCCGTCTTCCAGGATGAGTGAACGGCCCGCGCACAGCTGGCCCGCATGCTCCACGATCACCGAGCGTCCACGAAACACCACGCCTCGAATGCCGCGTGCCCTCAACCGAAGGGTAAGCCCGCGCAGGAGTTGAAGGGTACGATACCAGACCACGGTAGCGAGCTGCGCGTCGGTGCAGTTGCCAGCGAGCCGATACCCTGGATCATTCTTCGCCGCGGCGACGCGCCGCTCCACAAACGATCCAAGGGCGCTCACGATAGTGCGGTCAACCGTTCCACATGCAACGCCAGTGCGCAGGCGAGCACCAGACCAAACAGGAATGCTCCCGTTGCAATGAGGGCGGTGTGGCGCGGCTGCGCTTCGACCAGCCCTTCGGGGCCGTCGAGCACGGTGATCACGGGCGTGTTGCGGACGGCTTCGATATTGGCCATCTCGTATCGCTGCGCCACGGTGGTGTAAATGGTCTGCGCAAATGCCACGCGCCGAATGAGCTCGGTCTCACGTGTAGCGAGCCGTGGAGACCGGGAGAAATCGATGTTCGTGGCACGAAAGTCGGCCAGCATGCCCTCGGCGACGTGCAGCGAGTCCAGTGCTGCCCGCGCGCGGCGTGCATCGAATTCCCGTTCCGCTCCAGCCTGGGTCTGCCGGCGGCGAAGGTTGAATTCATTCACGAGGTCGAGAAGCTTGCGTGTCACGAGCGCAGACAGCTTTCGGTTCGTGGTCTTCACCTGCAGGCGTACGATGCCGGTTGTCCGGTCGACAGTGACGGAGAGATTGTTGTGCGAGAAACGCGTCATCGCATCGAGCTCGCTGTCGGTGGCAGTCTTTCCCCCTGCATGCATGTAGTCCACCAGGCGGCCGGCAAACGGTTTTCCGCCGTTCAGGGCCTCGGCACTCGCATCATATCGCGCGAGCACCACGGCGTGCAGCAGCTCGTTCGACGTGAGCAGGTCGCCGTAGAATTGCGTGGACAAACCGGCCGAGCTGGACGCAACGGCGCTCAGTGCGGGGATGCCGAGCTGCGACGCGACAGAGCTGAGCGCGCCGAGCGAGCCGCTCAGCGATTGTGGCTCCGACGCGAGAAATGCAGCCTTTGCGACATACATGCGCGATCGGAGCAGCGACCCGCCCAGTGCAGCAAATCCAAGAATGATGGGGAGCACCACGACCAGGCGCGCGTGCTTTCGCAGCGCCGCAACGTACACCCTGAGCGACGCCGCGCCCTCGGCGGTGCTCATCGCCTTAACAGGGCAACGAGCGCGACCAGTCCGCCCAGCATCTGCGCGATGACACCAATGCGCGCCACCGAGTCTACACGATCCGACAGGTCTCGCTCGGTCACCACCACCACCGCGCCCGGCCTCGGCACGGGAATCACATCGGGGCGAAGCGTGCGCTCAATGATGCTTTCGACGCTGCCGTCGGGCTGCGTCACGTATGAACGGCTCAACTCGGCCAGCTTGCTCGGACCACCAGCCGCGTGCACGTAATAGTTGAGGTCTTCGCCGGGCACGAACGCGACACCGCGCGGCGCATTCACCGCCCCCTGCACTTCCACGATGCCATTGAATGGCGGCAGGTGAATGGAGTCGCCATCCTGAAGAATGAGGTTGTCGCGGAACGACGTATCGCGCAGCACGCGCGCGAGGTCGACACCCACCCGGCCGAGCCTGCTCTTGTGCCGGTAGAAGACAATGCCGTCGGGGTTGGCGGTCTGTGTAAGACCGCCCGCACGCGCGAGCACCGCACTGAGATGGTCCTGCTTGTTGGTGAGCGTGTAGGTACCGGGAAAACGCACTTCGCCCGTGACAGTGACCCGCCGTGACGATTCCCAGTCCGGCTGCGCAAGAATGAGAACGTTGTCGAACGGTACGAGTGGCACGTCGGCATTCAGCATGCTGCGCGATGCAGCGGGCAGCGCAAGGCGATTCTGGTCGCGCACAAAGAGGTAGGATGAATCGAGCGGCACACGATGAGTGACGGCAAGCCGCCCTCCGTCGCGCGTGGCCGGCAATCGCGCAATTTCCGCTTCGCCCAGGAACGCGCGTTCCTCGAGCCCACCGGCGAGGAGCACGACGTCGCGCAGCGTCATCCCGTCGCGAAATGGAATCCGCCCGGGACGCCGCACGGCGCCCGTGATGGCGACATACTGCACCGTCTTGAACTCGGACACGGCAAAGATGCGAATGTCGTCGTCATCACGAAGAAGCAGATCATCGATGACGCGACCACTGCTGTCGGCGAACGCGGAATGGAGCTGCACGCGGCTCGAGTCCGTGCCGCGCAGCCGTGAGACGAGCACCTGGCCGAGATACGCATCGGGCTTTATGCCACCGGCGAGACGAACCGCGTCCGAAAGATGCATGCCGGTGGTAAAGCCGAAGGTACCCGGCGTCCATACGTTGCCGCGGACGGCAATGCTCCGGCCAACTCTCTCGCTCACCGCGAAGACACGAACGACATCACCCGGCTCCAGTGGATATGCAGGACCGCTTCCATTGGCAAATTGCGCTGAGGCAATGTCGATCACGACACGTGCGCGATCGGTGGTGTCCCGCAACGTGGGCGGAAGAATGCGGGACACCTGCACGCGTCGGCGCGCGGCTTCCGCCGTGAATCCTCCGGCAACGCGAAGCAGGTCCGCAAGCGTCTCGCCGCGTTTGAGCTCGTAGGTTGCCGGGCGAACGACTTCACCGACGACACGCACCCGGGCCCCATGCACGGAGACGAAGACGACGTCGCCGGACTGCAGCCTGGGATCATGTGATCCATCTGCACGGAGCAGATAGTCATAGAGATCGAGCGAGTCGACGATCCTTCCGCCACGCTTGATCTCGACACCGCGCATTCCGCCATTCTGATTCGGGCCGCCGGCGGCGTAGAGCGCGGACAGTGCCGTGCCCGCGCTCGACACACGGTAGCTGCCCGGCTGTATCACATCTCCGAGCACGAATACCTGATTGGTGTGGAGCCGCGCGATATTGAGTGAGAAATGTGTCGTGGCGCCCGCGCCCTTGCGCAGTCCTGAATACACGCGCGCAAGCCTGGGGTAAAGCAGGTCCTGGAGCTGGCCAAGGGTGAGGTTGGCAACAGGCACCTCCCCGATGCCCGGGATGACGACAAACCCCTCGCGGGTGACATCGAGCGTGAATGTTCGCTCGGCGTCGCCGGTAAGGATAAGCACGATCCTGTCGCCGGCGCCGAGCCGGTAGCTGGCATCCACCGGGCCGGCGAGGTTTGCATCGAACTGGGTGGTTGCACCATCGAACACGCTGAGCCCAAAGATGGTGAAGCCGCTGTCTGCCGTGATCCTGCGGCGGCGCACATTCATTGAATCGGCACGCCTGCGTCCAAGTGAATCGAGGAAAGAGACGTTGAGCGAATCACCGGTGCTGTCGGCGCGCATGGCGTTGGCCCGGCGTGAGCGCAGCGTGTCGCGCGCCGTCACATCGCGGCGCGAGCGAAGTATCTGCCGGAGTTCGCTCGTGTCTGCGGTGTCGGCGATGCCGAGCGCCGCGACGGCGTCGAGCACGTCTTCAGAGGCAACGCCGGTCTTTATCGTATCTCGGCCGGCACGATTCGGCCCCACATATGCATCGAGCAGGTCTTCCGGGTAACCGGCTGCGCGAAGGCGCGCCCGGATCTGATCGGCGGTGAGTCCACTGGCAGCGATCTCGCGCCGCAGCTGCGCCACGAGGTCGGGACGCGTCTCCAGCAGGCGCTTGGCCTGGTCCGGTGTGGGGAGCTGCTGCGCATGAAGCAGGGGTGCGGCGAGAGCGATGAGCACAACGATCGCCCTCCGGAGAAAGAAACGCATGTGGCTGAGCTGAAAGTGTCTGCGCACGGCGGGCTTCATGTCGACTCCAGCATCTCGAAGAGAAATGGGAGTGCGTCCGCAGGTCGTGATGAGAGTGTCAACCGCCATCCCCCTGATGCGGCAATGGCGGCGAATACCTGCTGTTGCCGCTCGGGGAACCGGTCGAAGCCCGGTGCAACCTGTGCCTCGAGCTCGCGAATGATGGCCGCCGGGTCGAGTGGCTCAAGCAGCGCATGTTCGCCGCGCGCGAGCACACAAACACGCGCGCGTTCCGCCCACACGGCACGATGCGTGATGGGCACTGTCTGCTTTTCATCGTCAGCGTCATCCAGCATGAGCCGCGCGGCCTCTGCCCCGCCCCACACACGCAAAGCCGGCTCGCACTGGATCCAGACGTGGTCTTCGCTCAATACGTCCACGCCGGCAGCGTCGGCACGGTGGGCGAGCGTGCTCTTGCCCGATCCGCTTGGCCCCGCAAGGAGAACTGCACAACCATTCCTGACAATCGCGGACGCGTGCACGGGATGCCGGTCAAAGGGAGCAATGAGTGCGTAGGTGATCGCCTCGAGCACAGCGGTCCTGAACGTGTCCTCATGTGCAAGCAGCTCGCGCGAAACGTACGCCGTGCTGGAACGGTGGGCGGGGTGGACAAGGGCGGTGCTGCCAGGCGTGTGCACGAGCAGCATTCCACCATCCATGCTGATGTGCCGCACTGGAACTGGAAAGATGCCGTGTTCGTTCCCGTCGCATACCATGATGCGCACGGTGAGCTCAAGGGTGCCGGCCGATGCGGGCTCCATCGCGGCACCCAACGAATGAAAGCATTCTCCTGCCAGCCTCCGCACCGCCGCGCTGCTGGTGTGGAACGTGACGGAGATGCCGAGCACGCGGAGCGTGATGGGCGGTGCATCCGCCGCGTCAACTACACATGTAGTCACAGGGCGATCTCACGGTAGAGGCGATCGAATGCAGCGGCACTGACGTCTGCATCCATCGCGACCGCGCGCTTCTGCGCTTCGCCCGCAAGACGCATCCGCCGCGGATCATCGTGCATGAGATCATGAATAGCGGATGCCAGGGCACGTGCGTTGCCGAACGGCACCGCGACGGATGCATCCGGTGACCAATCCGCCACGTGCCCCACTGGTGTGCCGATGGTGGGCAGACCGGCAATGGCCGCTTCCAGCACGACCAGCGGCTCGGCCTCGTGGCGCGATGTGACGACGAGCATGTCCGCACGTTCCATGAGCGCCCGCAGCTCGGTCCGTCCAAGTCGTCCGTGCCAGCGAATGGACGCGTTGCTCTGCACCAGTTGTTGGAGTGCGCCGTTCATGAGGTCATGCCCGGCGATGTCGAGCTCGCAGGCCACCCCCTGCTCGCTGAGGATCTTGAATGCGGCGAGCAGCATGGCCTGATCCTTTACGGGACGGAGGTCCGCAACATGAACAAGCCGGAACGGTTGGCTCACGTCTCGCGCACGTGGAGGAGAAAGCGTCCACTCATCGATGGCCACGCCGAGTGGAACGCGCCGCGCGGATACTCCACGAGAGGTGGCAAGATGCTGCATGTATTCGGTGGCAACCGTCACGACGCGCGCGCGCCGCGTGGCAATGCGAACCTCGAGCCTGCCTCGGATGTCGCGTTGCATTCCATAAGCGCAATCGTCCAGCGCGACGAACTCCCCGCCCGTGGCGTGAAACAGGAATGGAACGCGATGCCGCCACGCCAGGATCGCACCCCAGAGTCCGCCCCACGAGAAAAATCCATTGACGATGCGGAACGGCGATTCGCGGTGCTCCACCGCGAACATGGCAAGGAGCCGGCGCCGCCAACCTGCCTCGCTGCCGCAATTGTGCACTCGGCAGCCATGCAGCGTCCAGCTTGCGGGCGCCGGCTCCTGGTTGAATGCAAAGACGTGAATCTCGTGACTCCGGGCAAGCCGCTCGAGGAGCCAGAGAAATACCGGAATCACCCGCTCCTCACCGCTGCGATCGACGCCGCCATGCAGCATGATTGCCACTTTCACGAGGCCATGCGAAGACCGCGTTCCAGCGCCGTCGCCTCCGGACGACACAGTGCTCGCGCCATGAGCTTGGGTGCGTCGTCGAGAAATACCTCGGTGGTTTCGATGCCGCAGTGCGCGAACCACTCCGCAAAGTCATGGTCCGCAATGACGGGACGTCCGTTCCTCACCACCGCACGCAGGTCGCTCCGCCGCGCCGCAAGCAATGCGTCATACGGATCGGTCACGTCGGCGAGAATGATGCAGTCGGCAGGAAGACCCGGAATGAGACCACCGTCGCGCCTGCTCACGAGCCGGAATATCTCGCGCGCGGTAAGGTCGCTGTTGCGCGCAGCGATGCGCATCTCGTCCAGCAGTGTGTGGGAGCCCGTGAGCCTCGAGTCTGTTCCAAGCGAGAGCCTTCCGGCATTGAAGAGCCGGCGCGGATCGAGCGTGCGGCCCAGCATGCCTAGATTGCTGGCCGGACACCAGGTGACCGACGCTCCATACACGATCATGCGGTCGATGTCGCTCTCCGACATGCCGACACCGTGCACGAGCATCGTATTGCCGGCAAGACACCCAAGAGCATCCAGCGCCGCCAGTTCACGACCGGCGACGTCATCCGTTCCTTCGGCCAGGTGAATGGCCCAGTGCTCCGTTGATGGCGTTGCGCGGAAGCTCGCGACCACGTCGGGACCATATCGTGGCGGATGGTCGCTACGCGACTGGCCAAGGAGCAACGAGTGACTCCAGTGACGATTGCCGCCCACACGCACGGGAAAGTCTGCCAGGTCGAAGGCCTCGTGCCACGGGTCGTGGTGGATGACGGTGGTTGCGCCGCACAGGATGTTCTTGAGCGCACCGTGCCAATGCCGCACGTCACGCGGGATGGACGCGGCGGCCTTCACCTCGGGCCGATCGTGATGATGCTCGAACGCATCGATCCATGCGTAGCTGTTCGGAAATGGCGCCGCATGCACAAGGGGAGGAATGCAGTTGAGATGCAGGTGGTCGTGTGCGTTGACGAGGCCGGGAAACACGAGGTGACCAGCCAGATCGAGTCGCAATGCTCCAGGCACCGCGGATGCGATACGTCCATCGGTAAATGCCAGCCTCGTGGCCGCAGCGCGCTCACGATGCACGATCGTGGCGTTGTCGATGACGACGTTGGCCGTCACAACGCCTCCGCCGACTCGAGGGACAGCGAACACACGCAGCGACGGCAGATCTCGTTTCGGCTGACATCGAGGCCGGCGCGCCACGCGATTGCCGCCGGTGAGTTGAGGATCTCGCCAAGGTTGCGGGCGCTCCGGATGTTGCCTAACGGAGGCTGGAAAAAGCAGGGACGCACCGTGCCGTCGGATTCAATCACGCTCGACACCCAGGGCGCGTTGCAATCAACAGGAGCGAATTCGTGTTCGTGCAGCAGTGCGCCGTAATACGTGACGAGCCGTGCGCGCAGTTTCTGTGGAGACTCCGCAATGAAGCCTTCATGGAATGCATCCGCACATTCGCTCTCGAGCGCGTCGATCTCCGCGGCAAGCAGGGCCAAATCCGACGACTGCAGCGCCACTTCGCTCGCGCGGCCCGAGTCCCATCCTCCGGGCCGATTGAACGCCTCGGAGCTGACGTCGGCCGCCAGAAAGGAGATACGGTCGAGTCCCATGCCGCGTGCAGCTGACACGGTGGCGCGCAGGTGCCGGAAGTTTGCACGTTGAACGGTGCAGCGGCCGGTGATCTTCACGTCGCGGCTCAATGTCTTTACCGCCGACACACCTTCGGCCAGCCTGGCGAATGCGCGTGGGATGTTGCGAATGATATCGTGGATCGCCGGCGGACCGTCGAGACTCACCACGACGTCATCACAGCGGCGCACGAGCTCAGCGGCGTGCCGCTCGAGCAGGAGTCCCGTGCTCAGTATGGTGATGCCGATGTCGGCAGCGCGCAGGTGATCACACAGCTCCCACAGCCGGGAGTGCAGCAGTGCCTCGCCACCACTCAGCACAACACGACGAACGCCGAGTGCACGCCACTCATGGACCCAGGTGGAGACTTCATCACTCGTGAGCTCATCCCTGTCCTTCGAGCGCCAGATGTCGCACATCACGCAACGACAGTTGCAGCGGCTGTGTGGAAAGAGGATGAGGATGGGCAGGTTCGTAATGGTATCCACGCGCGGGAGCGCGCGCAGGTCATCGCGCGCGGGGCTCGCCATCGGCCGCGGCTCCAGGACGGTCACTGGAGGAGACCTTCGTACGCCGCGCGAAGCTCAAAGCCGATCGTGTCGTACGTGAGGGAATGCTCGAAGTGCGCGCGGGCACGCACACGCAGCGCCACGCGATCGCGCGCAGCAAAGTCGATGATCGCCGCAGCCAGTGCTGCACTGTCTCCTACCGGCGTGAGTGAGCCGACCTGGCCGACGATGCGCCTGGCTGAGGGAATATCGGTGACGATTGGCGTGACACCGCAGGCGAGGGCTTCGATGAGCGCGAAGCTCCCGCCCTCCTTGTGGCTGGTCTGCACGAACAGGTCTGCCGCACGACAGCGCATTTCCAGCTCGGCATGCGGCCGCGTTCCAAGCAGGGTGACGCATCGGGTAAGCACGACGGACGCGGCAATGCGCGCGCGTACGGCAGCCTCGAGGGGAGCGTCACCAAAACAACACCACAGCGCAAGATCAGGGAGCGCAGTCGCGGCGACTTCCACCGCGTCGAGCATGGCCAGCGGATCCTTGTTGGCGTCGAGCCGGCCGCACCAGAGCACGCACGGGTCGCCGTACATGCCCATCTCACGCTGTGCATCTGCCTGATTGCCGGGCGCGAAGGTCGTGGATCCGCCAAGCACCTCGAACACGGGCAGGTCGCTGCGGAAGATGCGTGAGCGCTTCCACGGCTCCGCCTGTTCCTGCGACGTGAACGCCACGCCGCCAAGTGCGCTGTGCGCAAAACGCCACGCGGGTACGCGCCAACCCACGGGAAGGGTGTTTCCACGGTCCTGCGCGAGCACCGGCGCTCCACGCGCGGCGCGAGCGAGCGCGCGCATGGCACGCGGAAAGCTGAGCCCCTGCGTATGTACCACATCCGGAGACAGTGCGGACACCATGTCGTACACTCGCGTCCACTCGCGGTGGGCGCCGGGCACGAAATGAAAGTCCACGTCTTCACGCGAGAGGACTTCGCGTGCCGCCGCCGTCTGCACAACGGTGACTTCGACGCCGGCACGTGATGCGGCGGCGGCCACATTGGACAGCGTGGGCCAGGCGGCGAGCAAAGCCCGTGCACCTCGACGCAACGGGTCGGCGTGAAGGCTGACCTGCACGACACGAAGCGGGCGCGATTGGCGGGCGCTCATGAAGGCCGCTTGTGCATGAGGAAGGCATGCACGAGCTCGAGGCCGCGCTGCTCCAGATACTCTTGCTCCTTTCCAGCGCCGAGGTACAGTGCCTGCACGCTCGGCCCCACATTTCCGCGCCGCTGTTCCACGATTGCCAGTGCAGCGTCATACGCCGCGGCATGATGAAGATCCACGTCGTGCACGTAGTGCTCGAGCTCGTGCACGACGCCACGGTCGTCGCGAAACGTTCTGCGGTGTCCAGCGGCAATCGCCACGGGCGAGTAGTCGCTGATGATCACCGAGCCGCCGGCGGCGCATACGCGCGCCAGCTCACGATAGACGTCGCACACGTCCCTCACATGGCCCACGACCAGCCGGCACCACACCACGTCGAACGCGTTGGCGGGAAACGGAAGGGCCTGGGCATTGGCTGCAGTAAGGTCCACGTCTCTGCCGGCGTGGGCGAGCATGGACGGGGAGAGATCGACCCCGATGCGCCGCCGCGCGCCGCTCATCCGGAGCCGGCGTCCCGTTCCACAGCCGACGTCGAGGAGGGTGCGTCCCTCCAGCTCCACCGCGAACGCGCTCACTATTTCGTTCTCGAGCAGGCTGACCGCCGTCTCGGTTTCATAGCGAGGTGCCCAGAGGCGATATCCGTCGCGTGCGCTCAGCATCATCACGTGCCGCGGCGTGCCGCACGCAGGTGGCCGTACGCCTGTGAATCTTCAGGGGTGCGATGTGCGATGCGGCGTATGAGACGCAGCATGCGCGGATCGGCGAAATCACCGTTCGACCAGCGGCGGCGCGCAAGAAAGCGTCCGAGCAGCTTGCCCCACTCCGCCGTCTTCGCGTCCTGCACGGATGGGAAGCGACTCTTGAGCACGAGCTCGAAATCGGTGACCTTGGCCTTGAGCCGCTCATCGAGCCACGGCACGAGGGGATCTTCGTGCGTCATCCACGCCACCCATTCCGGCGTGATCCATTCGTCGAGCGTATCCGGCGTTGCGGACACCGCATCGACGTTGCCGTACGTACCGCGCCGCTGTGGCGTGGGCGTGTAAAAGTACGTGATCAACTCCATCGCCGGGTTCACGTGCTTCAGCGTGCGAATGAAGGCCAGGGTGTTGTCGATCTCACGCTCGGGATCGTCCGGGTCGCCGAACACGAAGGAGAATTCCGGAATCACGCCATGCTCGCGTGCACGTTTGCCCACGCCGAGGATCTGCTCGGTGGTCGTGCCCTTGTTCATCTTTTTCAACACGTCGTCCGACCCGGACTCCGCGCCGCAGAAGACCATGGTGAGGCCGGCGCGCTTGAGCAGCCTCCACGTGTCGTCCGAGAAACGCATGAGCGCATCGACGCGTGCCTCGCACCACCAGTTCAGCCTGAGCGGCAGGATACGCCCGGCGAGCTCGCGCGCGTGCTCTTCCTTCACAAAGAAGTTGTTGTCGTAGAAGTGCACGGAGTCCATGCCGTGCTCGCGAACGAGGTACGTGAGGTGCCGGGCGGTACGTTCCGGCGCCTGCATCTTCTCGCGGCTACCGAATACCGAGATCACCCCACAGAACTTGCAGCCGTACGGACATCCGATGGACGACTGGTACACCCCGGAGCGGCGGCCGAGAAAGGTGGGGCGCAAATAGTCGGCTACGTGGATCTTGTGGTAAGGCGGCGCAGGCAGCTCGTCAGGACCTTTCCAATGACGCTCCGCGCCAATCCAGTGCGTGCCGTCGGCGTCACGAAAGCACAACCCGTTCACCGACGCTGGATCACGCGTACCGTTGATCACGTCGAGCAGCTCGACCATGGTATCCTCGCCCTGCCCGCGAATTGCCCAGTCCACATGCGTGGCGTTGAGGACAGGTGCGGGATACAGGCTCGGAAAATTGCCGCCCCACGCAATGGGAATCCGTGGAAAGCGCGACTTGAGCTCCCTCGACAGCGGCACGGCATTCACGAGCTGCGGACCCGGCATCACGGAGAACGCAACGAGTGCAACCGGGTCGCCTCGCCGCTCGCCCGCCTCTATATGATGCGCCAGCTCGGCCAGCACGTCCGTGCCGGGAAGATTGCCATCGACGATTTCCCAGTTCACGTGCGGCGGCAGCGCTGCGCCTACGGCCATCACGGACAGCGGGAACCGGCGGTTGGATGGCCGTGTGGCGCGCGGATTCACGAGGAGAATCACGCGAGCCTTCCTTCCCACATGTCGAAGCGCGATGGAGTGCGACGTCCGCGCAGTGCCGCGAGGAGGGGACGTGCTTCGTACCAGAGTGGATACCGCACCCGATGACGCGTCCACTCGAGGGAGACGGCGCGTGACGCATTGGCCAGCACGTCGCGCGTCAGGTACTCAATGCATCCGAGTGACAGCAACGCGGCGGAACGCGATCCGAATTGAACGGCTGCCGTCGCGCACTTTTCGGCGACCATCGCATCACCATCTGCCGCGCGATCATAGAACGGCGAATCGAGGATCACGATGCGTCCATCCGCGCGCGCGACCCGGCGCGCTTCGCGCAGCACGTGCGTGAGGTCCACGGCATAGTGAATGGAGGCGTTGAAGAGCACGACGTCGACCGAAGTGTCGTTAAGGGGGAGCGCATCGAACGACGCGGCAATTCGCTCGAATGCTCCGGCACCGGCGGCGAGGAATGGCCTGGCGGCACCGAGACCGTCCACGTCGTCATCGCGGACGTCGAGCGCGACGCAGTCGTGACCGGCGCGCGATACATGCCACGACAGCCATCCATTGCCGGCACCGACGTCGAGCACACGCAATGGTTGACCCTTGCGGCGGGCCAGCGGCGTGAGGATGGAACGGACGAATGCATCAAAGGTCCGGGCGCGTACCGACCATTGCCTGGCGAATGGTCCTGTGGCCGCGTAAGGCAGTTGCAGCAGCGCATCACGATCGAGGGCACGCCCTTCGGCCGCACGGTGTTCACCGTACGCCATCCGAAAGGCACTGAGCGCGGATTGCACTTCACTCATCCTGCGTTCGTCCGCTGGAACTCGAACAGTACGTGATCACCGAGGAGCGCCAATGGGCGCGACAGTGACAGGTCGAGGCGTTCGAGCAATGCGAGCAGCCGCGGATGCGCGGAGATCCATGGCTCCGCGCCACTGGGCGGGACGCACACGCCGATGCCCCTCCGTGCACACAACGTGAACCACGGACTCATCGCGCGCTGGATGTCGGCAGTGCGGTGATAACGCACCGAGAATTCCCGACCACCCAGGCGTGCCCGGACATCACCGCGAGAGAATCGCCGAGTCGCGGCGCGGAGATCGCCGCGCAGAAGCTGCACGAGCCATTCACCGGGCGCGCACACGCCGAACAGCACGAGCATCGCCTTGCCGCCCGGGCGGATAATGCCCGCCAGGCCACGAGCCACCGCGTCCAGATCGCTCACGCAGTTGAGCGCAGCAAAGTTGGAGAATGCGCCATCGAACTGTTCGTCGCGCGCCATGGACCCGATCTGCTCGGCCGCAACGATTTGCGCGCTCGGTGTACCGTGCGCGCGCAGCTTGTCGTTCGCGATGCGCACCATGGAGGGCGATGCGTCCGTGAGCAGGACGCTGCGCCCCTGCCGCATGAGCCACCCGGCATCTTCACCCGTGCCACCACCAACCTCGACAACGCGCGCGCCACGTGGGAATGCGGAAAGGAGCAACGAGCGCACGGCACGACGCTGCGCGGCCACGCTTGCCCACGCGCCGAACCGTGTGTCGAACCGTTCCGCGATCGCGTCGAATGCCGCGGCCGCCGGGGAGAGCACTGTGGATTCCATCAGCTACGCATTCGCCGCCACGAGCGGCTCGGCGGAGCGATGCCGCCATTCGTCGCGGGCCAGAGCATTCCAGCGGTCGTCATTCGCAACCGGGGCGCGTGCTTCCTCGTGCAATGCGTCGCGCAGCTCACGATAGAAGGCCGTGGTGTACGTGCCATGAAAGAGCATGGCGAGATCATCGGTGTCCTGCCAGTTGCGATGCAGGCCGAGCTGCGCCTTTACCATCCGGTGAAAACCCGTACCCGGGAGCGGATACGCCACGGACACACCGATGTCGTCAGGACGTTCCTCGCGAACGAGGTCGCGCGTCTGGAGTACGTCTTCCCACGCCTCGGAGGGGTAGCCGAGCTGGAGGAACCAGCACGCGCGGATGCCATGTGCGCGCAATGCGCGCGTGGCGCGCCTGACATCATCAATGCGCATATCTTTTTCCATTGCATCCACGATGCGCTGCGACCCGGACTCGACACCGAGCCACACTTCTTCGGCACCGGCGTCGGCGAGGGCGGCAACGACCTCCGGGCCCAAGAGGTCGGCGCGACACTGAATCATGAACGGCGTTCGCACGTTGCGCGCGGCAACGGCACTCGCGAACTGCGTCATCCAACGCGCCGTCAATCCAAAGATGTCGTCGGCAAACCAGATGTGATCCGGCCGCACGCTCGCGCGCAGCTGCACCATCTCGTCGGCCACACACTCAGGCGAGCGCTGCGAGTAGCGCCGGCCGAAGATCGGCTTCGCACACCAGTTGCAGCCAAAGGGACACCCGCGCGAGCTGATCATGTTCCACGAGAAGCGACCGTGCGCGGAGGTCCATGCCTGGCGATATGCGTCGACGTCGACGAGGTCCCACGCCGGCAGCGGCAACGCGTTCAGGTCTCCGATGCTGCGCGCGGGCCCCGTGCGCACCACGCCCCCATCGCGCGAGGCGATGATGAGTCCGGGCACGTCGCGGAGGTCGACGTCGACCGATGCACGCCACGCGTGGGCCAGGCCAAGGAAGCTGACGTCCGCCTCGCCCGGGAGTACCGCTTCGGCGCCGGCGTCGAGATAGAGCTGCGGATGATCCGATGAGTCGGAGCCGTTGACGGCGACCTTGCACCCGAATGCGCGCGCCGCGGCAACCATGGAGAGCGTGGCCTCGCGCGTGCGCACCGTGCACATCTTGGTGAGGTAGTTGAAATTGTCCTCGAGAATACCCACCACCGTGGGCCGCGTCTTGCGGAGCATCGCGTCGAACTCGTGCACGCCCGGGGAAAGCGTTGCGTCGAAGAATGCGACGTCGTGCCCGTGCTCGCGCAGCGACGCGGCAATCAGCAGCGTTGCCAGTGGCGAGTACGGTCGCATGCGTTCGAGCTGCTTCCGGTCATGCCGAAGGTACAGCGAGCTGGCGAGGAGAACGGTGTGCCTGGTGCGCGCAGGTAGCTGCAAGCGGTGCGGGCTGGAAGTTGAAACACTTGATCATGGACGGCAGTAAATTCGCGCACGTCGCACGTCGGGCCAAGAGTCTACGAGCAGGACCCTTCAATGTCGCGCCGAGTCATTACATGCAACTGCATTAATTGCCGTAACACTGTGTGTTTGTGCGGGTTAGCTCGGTGCGTGCCATGCTGCCGTGCGAGCGACACGCAATACATCCGCCGTGACGATCAGTGACAGTTCACCGAGGATCAGGTGGACGTGGGCCGGTCGCTCAGCGACGATGCTCGGCAGCATGCCAAGATCCACTCGCGCGTGATTGAGCTCGCATCCGGCTCGACCGGTCGACTAATTGTGGACGGCGTGCTTTCGTTGAGGCGTACGGAGTCTTTCCATGAACGAATATGATGCTGCCCGGGTGAGCCCGCTGAACACTTCCACCTCTTTTGATCCGGTTGTCCGCTCCAGTATCCGTGCAGCTCAGACTGGCGCGGCGGCCAACATCCTGCTCGCGGCCGCAAAGATCACGGCCGGCATCTTCGGGAACACGTACGCGCTGGTGGCGGACGGAGTGGAATCTCTTGCGGACGTCGTGTCTTCCCTGATCGTGTGGGGCGGGATCGCCGTGGGCGCTCGGCCCGCTGATGAGGACCATCCGTTCGGCCATGGGAAGGCGGAAGCGCTGGCCGCCGCAGCGGTGTCGCTCATGCTGCTTGCCGCGGGGGTGGGGATTGGCGTCCAGGCCATCAAGGAGATTCGGACGCCACACGCATTTCCCGCGGCATGGACGCTGGGCGTCCTGCTCGCGGTGGTGGCGATCAAGTCCGTACTTGCGCGGCGCGTGTCCGACGTGGGCCGAACGAGCGGGAGCGCCGCGGTGGAAGCGGATGCGATGCATCACCTGAGCGACGCGCTGACCTCGGGCGCCGCATTCATCGGAATATCGGCGGCGTTGATGGGCCGGCACTTTGGCGGTGGTGAGAGCTGGGCCGCGGCGGATGACTGGGCGGCGCTGTTTGCGTCAGTCATCATTGCATGGAATGGCGTGATGATGTTCTTCGTGGGCCTGCATGATCTCATGGACCGCAGTCCGGGTGAGCAGGTGCTGGCGCCGCTGCGGGAGGCGGCGTTGAGTGTGGAAGGGGTGCGTGCAATCGAGAAGCTTGCTGCGCGGCGAGTGGGAAATGCGTATCGCGTGACGGTGCACGTGCAGGCGTCGCCGGAGATCTCACTCGCTGAAGGCCACGTGCTGGGCGGCCGTGTGAAGCGTGCGATGTGCGCTGCCGGCACGCGGGTGCAATCGGTACTCGTGCACATGGAACCGTATGACGAGTAAGAGCGACACAACGCCAGGTCATCGGCCGGCGTGATCAAATCCGTTCCGCAGGGCAATGCTCGCTCGACGACCACCTCTCCTTGTCGGTGCGAAGGGAGTCCGCGAAATCATCCCACTTTCGAATCATCCGGCGTGTTGTTAAGAGTCCACTGCAAAGCTCTCGTGCGCGAGTGCCTCCTGACGGAGATCCTCGTAGCGGCAGCCACAGTGCTTGTAGTGGGTGGCCACGCATCCGCATGCGGGCGCGTTGGCATGCACCTCGGAGAGCAGGAGATAGCGCATCACATGACTTCATCAGCCGGCAGGATCGGCGCTGAATCGCGGGCACTGGTGCGTACCATGACCGTGGCGCTGGCCGGACATGCGTGACAGTATTCGCCCGTTGCCTGGATGTCTTCTGGCACGGTGTCGCGGGCAGTAATCTCGAAGCCGAAGGTCGGGAAATATTCTTCTGCAGTGGTGGTGAGCAGGTAAAGCGCCTTCACGCCACGCCGTTCAGCCTCGGCGATGGTGCGCATCACCAGCGAACGTCCCAATCCTCGCGATTGCCATGACGAAGCAACGGCAACAGAGCGCAGCAATGCGTGCTCGCCGCTCACTCCGCACGCCTCGATGCCCGCGACACCGACAATATCTCCTGCGTGTTCCGCCACGATGAAGCACGGAAGCGCTTCATGCACCCCATCGAGCGGGAGTCTGGCCTGCGTGAGCAGCGCTAACACGGCGGGTTCGTCGCTGGCCAAGGCGAGGCGCAGTATTGCGTTGTGTTTGAGTACGACCGCCATTTGACGTGATCCTCGTTTCGGTTCGACGTCCGTTGATTTCAGGTGCAGCAACCCGGTGCGCAGCATGCGCCTTCTTCGGCAACCGTGGTGTCATCCGATGTGCCGAGCATGGCGAGTGGCACCTGACGCTTCGGTGTCCCGGGCTTATTCGCGCGAACGAAGCCGCTGATGATCTTGCCTTCGATGTCCGCGGCAACCGCGAGATCGATCCCGGTGCCCTGAAGAAGCGCTTCAGCGTCGGCGCGGGTGTAAGAGCGCGTGACGTCGATGGCAGGGTTTTCGAAACCGACGTCGCGAAGCAGCGCGAGAAACTCCTCGTCACCGAGCGCGCCCGCAATGCAGCCGGTCCAGAGGGCCATGCTCTTTCGGACTGCCTCAGGCAACTCGCCGCGTACGATCACATCCGAGACGGCAAAGCGGCCACCGGGCTTGAGCACGCGGAATGCTTCGGCCAGTACGGCGCGCTTGTCGCCGGACAAGTTGATGACGCAGTTCGAGATGATGACGTCGACGGACTTGCGCGGCAGCGGGATGCTCTCGATATGGCCACGCAGGAACTCCACGTTGGTTGCGCCGGCGCGTGCCTTGTTCTCGTTCGCCAGGTCGAGCATGTCATCCGTCATGTCGAGACCATACGCCTTACCCGTTGGCCCCACGCGTTTGGCGGAAAGCAGCACGTCGATGCCGCCGCCGGAACCGAGGTCGAGGACGATCTCCCCTGCGCGCAGGCCGGCGAGGGCGGTAGGATTACCGCAGCCGAGTGAGGCGAGCAGTGCCTCCATCGGAATTCCTGCCGATTGCCCGTCGTCATACAGGTTGGCCGTGATCGGATCCCAGCTCTCACTCGTTGTGCCGCAGCAGCCACTGGATTCGCTCGCGGATCCGCAGCACGCGGCGCCCGCCTGTCCCTCCGTTACCTTGCGCGCAGCTTCCCCGTAACGTGCCTGCACTGTTTCGCGGATGGCCGCGATGTCCGGTGTGGGTTCGGTGATGGAGTATCCGGCAGGCGTCGTCTGCGTCATGGGTGGTGATCCTTTATCAGCAAGAAAAGTTGATGAGTCAGTCAAAAAAGAGTTGCAGGTCAGCAGCATCCTGACTTGGGTGAGCGAGTTGCCTTGGGCCGCAGTGAGGACAACAACTCTTCGGCTTCGAGGAATGCATCACGGGCGAGGGTGTAGTAGCTCCACCGTCCTTCGCGGCGGTCGGTGACCAGGCCGGCATCCTTGAGGACCTTGAGGTGGTACGACAACCGGGACTGGCCTGTCTCGAGCGCATCGGTAAGATCGCAGACGCATTTCTCGCCATCGAGAAGGCGTGCGACAATTTCGACGCGCGCCTCATCGGCGAGAGCGTTGCACAGCTGCGCGATGCGCGGGACGTCGAGGGAGGCGGTGGTCACGAGATGAATGTATCACGTTTTCTTGATACGTCAACCGATCGAAGCCGGCGCCGGTGAGGCGCCGGCGCATATCTCACTACCGCTGGTTGATTGTTCGGGGGACGTCGGCACCCGGTCACGTCGCCAAAACCGTCCTCAGGGATGGGAGAGTATATCCCTAGGTCGCGCCGAGTGTGACGAGTCCGGCCAGTCCTGCGGAGATGTGGATGACAAGTGGCAATCCCATGGCGCTCATATACTATATTTTTAAATATATAGTTATACGGTCGAATACCTGCCTGGTTTCACCAGCGTCCGATTGCCCGCCGCGCGACGGCCGCCTCACGATTCTCGCGCAGACGGAGCACACGCCGCCCGCAGCTGCACAGCACCCTGTCATCCCCGCAGCTGCACAGCACCCTGTCATCCCGCAGCTGCGCAGCAGCTGTCGGGACATACCATACGGTCCTTTTTGCCAGACTGGCCTACCTCACGCACGAATCCCCGAACGCCAGTTCGCGCCGTCCGGATGACAGCTGCCACATTCATCCCATGCCATATTTCTCCGTTCCCCTGATTCTCATTGCTGCGGCACAACTGGCGGCCGCGCAGACAATCGTTCGCGTCGAATCGGGAGGAGCCGCCGTGGCCGGCGCGGACGTAGCAGCGTGGGATGCAGCGGGACATCTGGGACTGGGACGTACGAATGGGTTAGGCGTCGTACGAATAATCGCGAACAGGCCTGTCACGTCGGGTGCGTTCCTGCTCGTGCGCAGACTGGGGTTCGCCCCGGTCCGGACAAAATCTTTACAATCAGGGCGCTTCGAGATCTTTGGCTGGCGACTGAGTCGCCGGACCAATTGACCGGTCTGATGAACGTAGCAGTCAACGGAGTAGTAGGCAGCCGAGCTGAAGGCATTCATAGTGAAGAAAGGAGAACACGACCTCTCGGTGAGACGGCACTCCGGCACGTATCTGGCAACGCCACCAATGCATGAAAATGGCACAATCATGGTTGGCGGCATTCGGATTCACACTGGCGCTCTCGGCGGGCGCCTGCAATTGCGGTCCGGAACAGCATGCGGTTACGGTCTCGAGTCGCGATTCGCTCACGGTGACGAGCAATGGCCCGGTGCGACGCATCGGATTCGTCAACGGTCTCACCGAGACCCTCGTTCTCCCGTCGGCGTTTCAGTTCGTCTTCAGCACCATTGGCGGGTCCGCGAGTGGCGAAGGCATCGCACTGAGCTTTTCGGGGACCGATCCGAAATCGAACGAGCTGGTGTCCCTCACCCTCGCGCTGCCGGTCGCGTTACGTCGCGGCGACGAGTACGTGGTGGGCGCCACGTTCAACGTTGATCCTGGCGTGAGCTCCGATCCGCAGTTGTGGGGCGCGCGCGACCTGCAACAGTCGACTCAGGCCGAGGCGGCGTTCACGGTGTCGTCGTATTCGTTTCCGCCTCCGCAGTACAACACCAGCTTCCGGGCAGTCACGTCAAGGGGAACAATTCGAGTGGCGGAGCGCAATGCTGGCCTGCTCGAGCTGGAGTTGAACCTCACCTTCGTTGACGCATCCGGAAAGACGGTCGTGGTGACGGGGCGCGTGCAGGCGAACTCGGAGAGCTTCCCGGCGTCCTGCAATTGAAGCCGTCGTTGGACCGTCATGGCGCTACAGTGTAGCTTCTTGCATGACGTTTCGGTCGCTCCCCCATGAGGAGAGCCACACGGTGGCTATACCACATATGCCGGCGGAGCATTGTACCGGAGTCGGTATCGTCATGCCGCTTCACAACAAGCGCGCCTTCGTTGGCAGAGCCATCGAGTCTGTCCTCAATCAAACCTGCGACAACTGGCAGTTGATGGTCGTGGACGATGGTTCCACAGACGGCAGCGCCGCCATCGTGGAGCGTTTCAGCGACTCACGCATTTCGCTCGTGCGCACGCCGTGTTCCGGGCCTGGCGCAGCGCGTAACATCGGCCTCCGCGCGACCAATGCCGAGTGGGTCGCGTTGCTCGATGCGGATGACGAGTGGGAC
>JAQBPY010000344.1 GCA_028287285.1 Gemmatimonadota bacterium | reverse complement strand
CTGGTGAGCATGGACCCGGTTACGGGCGCGCTGCAGAAGACGTCTGCACTGGATGCGGGTCCAAATCCATCCTTTCTTGCCGTGCACCCGAGCGGGCATACGCTGCTTGCCGTCAACGAAGCGAGAGACTCCGCCGGTGCAGTTCGGTCGTTCGCCATTGATGCGGCATCCGGCGGCCTCGCGCCACTGAGCGGGCAGTCGTCGGAAGGATCGTTGCCGTGTTACGTGAGCACGGATCGCACCGGGTACCTTGCAATGGCGGCCAACTATGGCAGTGGCACCATCGCCCTGCTTCCCGTGAGCGATGCGGGCACGCTCTCGCCTGCGTCGCAGGTGGTACAGCATGTGGTGCAGCACGTAGTGCAGCAGGTGGGCAATGGAAAGATCGCAGCCCGGCAGGACCGGGCGCACGCGCACTGCATCGTCGCCCACCCCAACAACCGCTTCGTGCTCGCGGCTGACCTCGGTGTGGATCGGGTGCTCGTGTATGGGCTCGACGCGGGCAAGGGGACGCTCACCCACCATGAAGAGCGCGACGCCGTGATGCCGGCGGGCACCGGGCCGCGTCATCTTGCCTTTCATCCGACGCTGCCGCTCGTGTTCGTGACCGGTGAGCTGAGCTCGACGGTCACGGCGCTGCGCTGCGATCCGGAGACGTCGGCACTGTCGTCCGTGCAGACGCTGGCGACGACTCCACGTGGCTGGACGGGCGAGAATTTTCCCGCCCATGTGCAAGTGGATGCGGCGGGACGCACGCTGTACGTCACCAACCGCGGGCACAACAGCATCGCGGTGTTCAGCATTGCCGCGGGCAGCGGCGCGCTCGCTCTCCACCAGGTGTTGGACACCGGTGGAAACTGGCCGCGCCACTTTGCGCTCGATCCCACCGAACGCTGGCTCCTCGTGGCGAACCAGCGCTCGGGATCCCTTGTGGTATTCACGCGGGACGCGAGCAGCGGCCTGCTGGCACCGGCGTCACAGCGGATGGACGTGGTCACTCCCGCCTGTATCGTGTTTCGGCCGGTGCGGTAGCGCAACTGGCCGGACCGCGCACGGAGCGGTATTCTCTGGGGCACCGCTCCCGAGACACACATCCGATGCGTCCTTCCGCGCTCTTCATTGCCGCACTCGCCGCGGCTCCCCTTGCCGCGCAGCAACAGCAAGGCACGCCGGCGACGACCGTCGCGGTCAATCCGCACACGAACCTTCCGTATGCCGCGTCCAGCACCGCGCCCGTTTCCAAATGGACGCCCCCTGCCGGGGTGGGGCGACAGCTCACGCTGAACGACCTGTTGACGTGGAAGGGCGTGCGCACACCGCAGCTCTCGAACGACGGCAAGTGGTTCGCGTACGTTCTCGCGCCCAACGAGGGCGATGCCGAAGTCGTGGTGCGTGGAACGAGTGCGGGCGCGCAGGAGATGCGTTTTCCCATCGGCGACGCCACTGCGACTGCGGGAGGCGGGCGAGGCGGTGGTGCTGCCTCCCCCACCATTTCCATTTCCGGCAACAATCGCTGGCTCGCGTTCATGGTGAATCCCGCCGCCGCCGCGGGCCGGGGCGGACGTGGTGGCCGAGCGGGTGGTGTGCCCGCGCTTGGAGGGGCTGCGCCGGCAGTGAAGCTCGCGGTCGTCGATCTCGCCAACGGAACAAAACGCGAGTTCGAGAGCGTGCGGAGTTTCCGCTTTGCGGGTGACAAATCCAACTGGCTTGCTGTTCATCATTCAGCTGCCGGTGGCGCACCGGCAGCGGCGGTCTCGGCTCCCGCCGCAGGTGCGGCACCCGCGGCCGCTGCCGGCACCACGCTCGAGCTCATTCCACTCACGGGCGGAACGGCAATTCCGGTGGGTGATGTTTCGGAGTTCGTGTTCGATGATTCGGGCGATTGGATTGCCTATGCCACGAGTGTCGCGGGCCAGGTTGGCAACAGCGTGCAGCTGCGCCAGCTCTCCACCGGTGTGAGCCGTCCGCTCGACGTCTCCAAATCCTCGTATCGCCGGCTGGCGTGGGGCGACAGCAGCGACGCGCTTGCCGCCATTCGCGTGGTGACGGACACCATCGCCGATGAAGACGCCACGGTGCTTGCCTGGCGGCACGCGTCCGTGAACAATGCGCCGGTGGTGGAGATCACTGCGAAGAGCGCCGGCATTCCCGGCGGCCTGGTGGTGAGCTCGGATCGTGCGCTAGACTGGAGCGATCACCAGAAGATGCTGTATTTCGGACTTCGTGAGCCGCGTCCGCCGCGTACGCCGTCAACGGGGGCGCCGTTCACCCCTCCTTCGCCAGGTGGCGTCGCGCCCGGCGCGGGCAACACCGGCCAGGTCGCCGCCGCGCCGCAAACCAGCGCCGACGTGCCCTCCATCATTCTGTGGCACTGGAAGGATGAGCGCATGCAGAGCCAGCAGCAGGTGCAGGAGACGCAGGATCGCGCGTTTTCATTCACGGCGGTCTACAACTTCGGCACGGGCCAGACCGCCCGGCTCACCAACACCACCATGCGAACGATTGCCATGGGCCCGAAGGACAGCTGGGGCATCGGCAGCGACGCATCGGCGTACGAGCGCGATCAGGGCATCAAGGGCTTTGCCTATCACGACATGTATGCCGTGAACCTCGCTACGGGCGAAAAGAAGCTCATCCAGAAAAAGGTCGCCGGCAGCGGGGCGGGTGGCGGACGCAGTGGTGGTGCATCGGCGTTCTCGCCGGACAACACGCACTACACGTACTACGACGACGGCGAGTGGAAAGTGTACGACTTCGCGAACGGCGGCACGAAGACGATCACCACGGGTGTCAATGCGAAGTTCTGGAACACGGACGACGACCACAACCAGGTAAAGCCGGCCATTACCGGCGCGCTGGTGGGCTGGTCGAAGGACGGAAAGCAGCTCTTCATTCGCGACAATTGGGACCTGTGGCGGCTGTCGGCCGATGGTGGCAGCGCACTCAACGTCACCGGCAATGGGCAGAAGGAACAGATCCACTATCAGCAGCGCATCGTTCCCGACCCGCGCGACCATGACGGCATCGACGTGAGCAAGCCGATGTACATGGAGACGTATGGCGAGTGGACGAAGAAGGAGGGTCTCGCGCAGATTGATCTGGCCAGGGGCGGCACGAAGACGATTGCGTGGGAAGACGCCAAGGTGGACTACCGCCGCGCGCGCGACGCGGACACCTGGGTCTATCAGCGCCAGACGGTGGTAAAGTATCCGGACTTTTACGCGGCCGACGAGGGCGTCAGGAACGAGCGGCGTCTCACCGATGCGAATCCGCAGCAGAAGGACGTGGCGTGGTCAGCGGGGGCCGTGCTCATTGATTACACGTGTGATAACGGACTTGGCAAGCATCAGGCGGCGCTGTTCCTGCCTGCCGGCTATGAGAAGGGTAAAAAGTACCCCACGCTCACCTACATCTACGAGAAGCTCTCGCAGGGACTGAACGTTTACCCGGAGCCTAACGCAACCCGTTACTCCAACCCTGCCGTCTACACGTCACGTGGGTACGCGTTCCTCCAGCCCGACATCGCCTACAAGCTCAACGAGCCGGGACGCTCGGCGGTATGGTGCGTGGTGCCCGCGGTGAAAGCGGCCATTGCCGCCGGTTACGTGGATCCGGATCGCGTGGGGCTGCAAGGACACAGCTGGGGAGGATACCAGTCCACCTTCATCACGACGCAGACCAAGATCTTCAAGACGGCTGTTGCCGGCGCGCCGCTCACCGACATGGTATCCATGGCTGGATCCGTCTACTGGAATACCGGTGCGTCCGACAACTCCATCTTCATCGCGAGCCAGGGCCGCTTCACCGGCGGTCCGAACGACGTGCCCGAGGCATACGTCCGCAACTCGCCGCAGCAGTTCGCGCAGAATCTCTCCATTCCGTTCATGATCCTGCACAACGACCGCGACGGCGCCGTGGACTTCAACCAGGGCATCACGTACTACAATCACCTGCGAAACCTGGGCAAGGATGTGGTGCTCCTGGAGTACGTTGGCGAGAATCACGGACTCGCACGTCCAACCAACCAGAAGGACTACGCATTGCGCATGACGGAATGGTTCGACACGTTCCTCCGCGATCAGCCGGCGCCGGACTGGCTCAAGGACGGTGTGCCGCGTCTCAAGATGGAAGAGCACCTCAGGGAACGGCGGCCCATGGTGGATTCCAAAGCTACGCCGCCGGCGCCACGCATCATTCCATAACATCGATGAAGCTCGCCCCCGTACGCGGCAAGGACTCCATCCACCTCGGCGATTCGGCGGCGAGCGTTTCGTTGCATCATGACGGCAGTGATGCGCTCGCCGAGAAGACCGCGAAATACACCGACCGCATTGGTGAGCTGCAGCGCGTGCTGTATGCCGACGGACGGTTCGCGCTGCTCGTGGTGCTTCAGGGACGCGACGCCTCGGGCAAGGATGGCACCGTTCGCAAGGTGTTCTGCGCGGTGAACCCGCAGGGGTGTGTGGTCACGAGCTTCAAGGCGCCAACGGAGCTCGAGAAGCAGCACGACTTCCTGTGGCGCGTGCATGTCCAGGTGCCGCCGCGCGGCATGATCGGCGTCTTCAACCGCTCGCACTACGAGGACGTGCTCGTGCCGCGCGTGCACAAGCTGATCAAGAAGAGCGACGCGTCCGCACGCTACGCGCACATCAACGCGTTCGAGGAGATGCTCGCGGCGAACGGTGTCGTCATTCTGAAGTTCATGCTTCACGTTTCCCGCGACGAGCAGAAAGTGCGGCTCCAGGAGCGGCTCAGCGATGAGACGAAGAACTGGAAGTTCCGTGCGGACGATCTCGACGACCGGAAGCGGTGGGATGCGTACACCAAGGCATATCGCGGTGTACTGGAGCATACGAGCACGGCGCACGCGCCCTGGTACATCGTGCCGGCCGACGACAAGCCCACTCGCGACCTTCTCATCGCGCGCACGATTGCCGACGCGATGGAAGACATGACGCTTCGCTATCCTCCCGCGGATCCCGCGGTGCTGGCACTCGAGATCACCTAGCCACGATGATCGGCCCCGCGGGCTGGACGCTGTCGCTTCATGTGATGTTCGCAACGTAAATTGGACGCATGACAGCCAAGACGAACGAATGGTGGACGTCGTACTTCGATGCGCACTATCTGCTCGAGTACGAGCCCATTTTCACCGAAGAGCGTGACCGCCACGAAGTCGCGCGTCTCATCGACATCCTTGCACTGCCCGCTGGTGCCGCCATACTCGACGTGCCGTGCGGGCAAGGGCGGCACGCGCATCCGCTGGCCGAAGCAGGCTACAAGGTGGAAGGCCTCGACTACTCGGCGCACCTCATCGGCAAGGCGAAGCAGCGCGGCACCGGGCCGCTGCTCAAGTACACACGTGGCGACATGCGCACGCTGCCCTCGAGGTGGAGCGGCAAGTTCGACGCGGTGCTGAATCTTTTCACGTCATTCGGCTTCTTTGCGAACGCCGGGGACGATGCCGTCGTCATCCGGGAATTCGCGCGCGTATTGAAGCCGGGCGGCGTACTCGTGTGGCATGGCGGGAGCAGGGACGGCGTGATGGCCAGGTTCCTGTCGCGCGATTGGTGGAAGGCAGACGACGGCACGATGATCGGGCACGAACGCTCGTTCGATCCCCTCTCCGGCATCCTGAGCATCGAGACCGCCTGGGAAGGAAAGTCCGGCAGTGGCACACGCTCGCACCGCATCAGGCTGTACACGGCGTCACGACTCGCGGAGCTGTGTCTGGACGCAGGCCTCGTGGTGGAAGAAGCGTACGACGGATTCAATGACCGGCCACTCACGCGCCGATCGGGAGAGATGCTTCTCGTGGCGAGAAAACAATGAGCCTGCGGCATCACGCGTGGTCAGCGCTGGCGAGCCGGTGAAGGAGTGGGCCAAGCCGAACGTGGGGCGCTCGTATCCGGTGCGCGTTCCGCAGACGTCGGATGAATTTGCGTCGGGCACGCTCGGGCTGCAGTGGCAATGGCACGCGAACCCGCGGGAGGCGTGGTACTCTCTTGCTGCCGCACCCGGCATGCTGCGGCTGAATGCGGTGCAGACGCTCACGCAGAACGGCAATCTGTGGTTCGTGCCCAACCTGCTGCTGCAGAAGTTTCCGGCGCCGTCCTTTACCGCGACGACGAAGATCGTCTTTCATCCGCAGCTGGTGGGTGAAAAGAGCGGGCTCGTGGTGATGGGCAGGACGTGGGGCTTCATCGCGCTCACGAAGACGGCCGCGGGGCTGCAGGTGGGCATGTACACCGGCACGTACGGCCGTGGAACGGATGCGACGCGGCTCATCACGTCCGTCGACGTGAGCGGCGACAGCTGCTACCTCGAGGTCGATGTCGCGGAGGGAAGGGTGTCGACGTTCTCGTACAGCCTGGATGGCAGGAGCTATCGTCCCCTCGGCGATCGTTTCAGGCGACGGCGGGCACGTGGATCGGCGCCAAGGTGGGGCTATTCTCCGTGAATCCGACATGGCGCCGAGCACGGGCTATGCGGATGTGGATTGGTTTCGCGTCGAGCCGCTGCGCCGGCAGGACATAAGATGAGTTGCCCCGTCCCGAGCGCGCCGACTACGTTTGGGGATGCGTCCGATTCGAGTTCTTGTGGCAAAACCCGGCCTCGACGGCCATGACCGCGGGGCCAAGGTGGTTGCGGCGTCGCTGCGCGATGCGGGCATGGAGGTCATCTACACCGGGCTCCATCAGACCCCCGAGATGATCGCGACCGCCGCGGTGCAGGAGGACGTCGACGTCGTCGGCCTGTCCATCTTGAGCGGCGCGCACATGACCTTGTTTCCGCGGGTGCTCACGCTGCTCAGGGAGCAGGGTCGTGAGGACATCCTGATCACGGGCGGGGGAATCATCCCGAAGGAAGACATGGATGCGCTGCAGGCGCTCGGCACGGGCAAGCTGTTCGGGCCTGGTACGCCGACGTCCGCGTTGGTGGACTACATCAAGGGCTGGTTCGCCGAGCAGGAAGCGTAGCAGGCAAAGGCGTCGTCTGCGGTCCCACAGACCTACCTGTCATCCCGCAGACCCTACCTGTCATCCCGCAGGAGCGAAGCGACTGTCGGGACATGGTGTGCTGTCCTTGTGGCCAGACTGACGCCGCGAATGGTTAAGAATCTCCCGACAGGCGTTCGCTTCGCTCACACCTGCGGGATGACAAGCCCTGTCCTGCAGACCATACCTGTCATCCTACAGACCCTACCTGTCATTCTGCAGACATACCTGTCGTCCTGCAGATCCTACCTGTCGTCCCGCAGATCATCCTGTCGTCCCACCGAGCCTGTCTGTCATCCCACGGACCCTGCCTGTCATCCCGCAGGCGCGAAGCGACTGTCGGGAGATACCCTACCGTCCCGGTGACCAGACCAGCGCACCCCCGTGCACTTGCGCGCGCCCCAGCGTGCACGCAAGTTCGGCATCCTGATCCGGTATACCACCCTGGTACCAGCGATACCCAACCATGTTCGTGCCAACTCCCCGGAGATTCACGCCGATGTTCAGCCGCACACTCGTGCTGTCGATCGCACTCGCCGCCTCGGCGCAGGCGCAGGGTACGAGACTCCTGCGCCACCCCACGATCAACGGAACCACCGTGGCATTCGCGTACGCGGGCGACCTGTGGGTCACGGGCAGGACGGGCGGCGGCGCCCGCCGCATCACGTCGACGCCCGACGTCGAGGGAGACCCGCAGCTGTCGCCGGACGGCGCTATGATCGCCTTCAGCCGAACGAGTGGAGGAAATGCCGACGTCTACGTGGTGGCCACCGCGGGCGGAGAGCCGCGCCGGCTCACGTATCACCCCGGCATGGATCGCGTACGCGGATGGACGCGCGATGGAAAGCGGGTGGTGTTCGCCTCCGACCGCACCAGTGCGCCGCAGATCGCGTACCTGCGGTTGTGGACCGTGGCGACGACCGGCGGGTTCGAGGACGCCATGCCGATGCCACGGGCATTCGCAGGTGATTTCTCTCCGGACGGACGCCGCATCGCATACGAGGAAATCGCGGCGGCCTTTACCCCCGAGTGGCACGAGACCAGCGGGTGGCGGCACTATCGAGGTGGACGCACGCAACCGGTGCGCATCTTCGACCTCGCCAGCAACAGCGTCGAGAAGCTGCCGTGGAAGGACAGCAACGACCGGAACGCGATGTGGATCGGCAACACGATCTACTTCCTGTCCGACCGCAACGTCACCACGAATCTGTACTCGTACGACATGGGCACGAAGGCACTCAAGCAGCTCACGCATCACACCGACTTCGACATCATGAATGCGTCGGCGGGCAATGATGCGATCGTGTACGAGCAGGCGGGATTCGTGCATCTCTTCGACGTGAAGAGTGGCCAGGACAAGCAGCTCGCGATCGACGTCGTCGGTGATTTTCCGTGGGCACGCCCGCAGTTCAAGCGCGTGGCGGCGCTGATTCGCGGTGCGGCGCTCTCGCCGACGGGCGCACGCGCCGCATTCGAGGCGCGCGGCGAGATCTTCACCGTGCCCACCGAAAAGGGCGACCCGCGCAACCTCACCCAGACGTCGGGAGCGCACGAAGAAAGCCCGGCCTGGTCACCCGACGGAACACAGCTCGCATGGCTGTCGGATGCGAGCGGCGAGTGGCAGTTGATAATCGGCGACCAGCTCGGCCTCATGAAGCCGCGCGTCGTGGCATTGCCCGCGGGGGGAACGGCCTACTTCTCCAACCTGCAGTGGTCACCGGGCGGCAAGCAGTTGACGCTCGAAGACAACCACCTCAATCTCTGGCTGCTCGATGCCGCAACGGGCCGCGCGGCGAAGGTGGACGCGGACACCTATAATACACCGGGCCGGACGTTCGATGCGACGTGGGCATCAGACTCGCGCTGGGTCGCGTACACGAAGAGTCTGGACAATCACCTGCGCGCGGTGTTCGTGTACTCCGTGGCGGACGGCAAGTCGCATCAGGTGACCGACGATCTGGCCGATGCCGTATCACCGGCGTTCGATGTCAGCGGAAAGTATCTGTATTTCCTTGCCAGCACCGATTACGGCCCGCGCACCGGTTGGGTGGAGATGAGTGCGGTGGACCGGCCGGTGCGGCGCGCGATCTACCTCGCGGTGCTGAGCGCGAGCGAGCCGTCGCCGCTGCTGCCCGAGTCCACGGAGGAACCGTCGGCACCCGTGTCGCCACGGACCCGTGCCGATTCGGTGGTACGCATCGACGTCGACGGCATCGGCCATCGCATCCTGAGCCTGAATGTTCCGGCGGGTGATTACAGCGGGCTCGCGGCGGGGCCGGCGGGCTCCTTTTTCTATACGGAGCCAATGCCTGGCGGTGGCCCCGGTGCGGGCGCGCGAGTGCAGCGGTATCAGTTGAAGGACCGTGCAGCGCAGCCCTTCATGGAGGGTGTCCGTTTCTACACGGTGTCGGCGGATAGGAAGAAGCTGCTCTATCAGGCGAGCGGCGGCGTGCCGCGCTGGGGTGTCGTGGCGACGGACAAACCCGCCAGGGTGGGCGACGGCGCCATCAATGTCGCACAGCTCGAAACGTGGGTGGACCCGCACGTGGAATGGGCCGAGATCTTTCATGAGACGTGGCGCATCCAGCGTGAGTATTTCTATGATCCGAAAATGCACGGTGCGGACTGGAAGGCAGTGCTCGCGAAATACAGTCCGCTCATTCCATTCGTGAACAATCGCGCGGACCTGGGTTACATCATCGCGCAGACGGGTGGAGAGCTCACGGTGGGCCATTCGTATCTGGCGGGCCGCGGCGACGAGCCGGCCGATCCACCAATAACGGTTGGACTCCTTGGCGCCGACTATGCGATCGAGAACGGATATTATCGCATCCGCCGCATCTACACCGGCGAGAACTGGAATCCTGAGCTGCGCGCTCCGCTGAGTGCGCCCGGCATTCGTGTTGCCGAAGGCGACTATCTGCTCGAGGTGAACGGCCGGCCGCTTGCCGCGCCCACCAACCTGTATTCGATGTTCGAGCAGACGGCGGGCCGGCAGACCGTGCTGCGCATCAACAGCGTTCCGTCGCTCGAGGGATCACGTCTCGTGACGGTGGTTCCGGTGCCCACGGAAGACGGTCTTCGCACGCGTGCATGGATCGAGGACAACCGCCGCAAGGTGGATGAGCTGTCCGGCGGACGTCTGGCGTACGTGTGGCTGCCCAATACGTCGACGCCGGGCTACACGGCGTTCACGCGCTACTTCTACGCGCAGCAGAACAAGGATGGCGCGATCATCGACGAGCGGTACAATCACGGCGGGTTCGTGGCCGATTACATCGTGAATGAGCTCGAACGAAAGCAGATGGGGTACTTCGCCATGCGCGACGGCAAGCCGTTTTCCACGCCTGCCGCGGGCATCTTCGGGCCCAAGGTGATGCTCATCAACGAGTCGGCGGGATCGGGGGGCGATGCATTGCCGTACATGTTTCAGCAGCGTCACATCGGGCCGCTCGTTGGGACGCGCACGTGGGGAGGACTCGTGGGAACGACGGGAGTGCCACCGACCATCGACGGCGGTGGCATTACCGCGCCAGGCCTGGCGTTCTACGACGCACAGGGGCGTTGGAGCATCGAGAACGAGGGGATCGTGCCCGACATCGAGGTGGAGTATTCGGCGGCCGAGGTGATCAAGGGCCACGATCCGCAGTTGGAGCGCGCGGTGAAGGAGGCGTTGCGGCTGCTCGATCAGGCGCCGGTGAAGCGTGTGCCGCGTCCGAGCCCGATTGATCGGACGCACCCATAACGGTGATTGGCCGGGCCTGGTTTCCCTGCGGTCATCGTTTGCGCGCCGGCGGCTCTTCGGGTGCCCAGGCCTGCCAGCTTCCGCGCTCGCCTTCCTTCGCGATGATCTTCGTGAGGCGCTCGGCCGCATTGTGCCAGTTCGTCTCGGCCGCACGCTGGGCGGCGTCGGCGTCACCCTTGGCGATGCTCGCGGCGATTTTCTCGTGCTCCTTGACCGAGGTGGTGAGCTGGTCGAGGAGCACGCTCACGTAAAGACGCGAGTAGCGGTCGCTCTGCGGCTTGATGGCGCGGTGGAGCGTCAGGAGGCGGGGGCCCACCACGCCGTCGATGTACCGATTGTGAAAGACGTGGTCGAGCTCGAAGAAGCGGTCGGCGTCGCCGGCGCGCTTTGATTCTTCGGCCAGCTCCGTGTTGATCTCGCGCAGGTTGCGGGCGATCTCGCGGCGGCGCGGGGCAGGGAGCAGCGCGGCCGTGCGTGCCGCGAGACCCTCGAGATGGCCCACGATGAACATCACCTCGCGTCCATCGTCCATGGTGAGCGGGGCGACGATGAGCCGCCGCTCGCGCCCGAGTCCATTGGCGGCGACAAAGCCTTCCTGCTCCAGCCGGTGCAGCGCACTGCGCACCGGCGTCCGGCTGAGGCCCAGGCGCGCCGAGATGAGCCGCTCGGAGATAGGCGAGCCCGGAGGCAGCTGCCCGCTCACGATGACCAGCCGGAGGGTCTGGTAGGCGCGCGTGACGTTGTCCAGCTGCTCGCTGGCGTCGTCTTCGCGATTACTCACGGCGCGGCGCCTGGCCGGCGTAGCGGCAGATCGTTTGGCAGGTGACATGACGGCGAAGCATACTGGCGGCGAAAATCCGCCGCAACCCGTCTGGCTCACTCCTTCGCGCCTGACGGGGGTCGGCGGGTCACCGGCGGAGCAGGAGGAAGGCCGAGGGCGGCACGCATGACCTGCCGTGACAGCAGCCCCGGATTTCCCGCGATGGCGTTGGACAGCACGGTAACGGACAGCTCTTCGTCCGCCACCCATGCGTTGGCTGACGCGAAGCCCGGGATGTTGCCGCCATGGCTGATCAGCGTGTGGCCGGCGATCGTGTCGACCTGGAGGCCGAAGCCGTACCGGGTCGCGGCCGCCGCGCCGTCGGGGGTGGTCATCAACCGGTACGACGCCGGCGACACCACCTTGCCGGTGTGCAGCGCGCGGTTCCAGCGGGCCATGTCGCCCACGGTGGAACAGATCGCGCCCGCGGCGTAGGCCTGCGACACGGAAAAATATGGTGCGTTGACCAGCGTGTCGTTCAGCTTCTCATAGCCGCGCACACGGTGCGGAATGATGGAGCCCACGTCACAGATGCGCGTGCTGCCCAATCCGAGCGGCTTCGTGATACGCTCGGCGAAATCGTCCTGCCACCGCTTGCCCGTGACCCGTTCGATGATGATGCCGAGCAGCACGTAGCCCTGGTTGTCGTACTTGTATTTTGTGCCTGGCGCGAAGTCCATGGGGAGATGGGCCGAATAGGCCACCAGCGAGTCGGGCTTTTTCTCCTCGGCCCAGTGCGGCGCCCATGCAGCGACCGCCGTGTAGTTGGGAATGCCCGACGTGTGATTGAGCAGCTGGTGGACTGTCACCACGCGCCATGCATCCGGCAGGCCGGTGAGGTAGGTGGCGATCGGCTCCTCGAGCTTTACCTTGCCCTGCTCGATGAGCTGCATGATGGCGGCGGCGGTGAACTGCTTGGTCCCCGACCCGATCTCGTAGACGGATGCGGCTGTCGCCTCGACACCTTGTTCCACGTCCGCCTTGCCCCACGCGCCCATGACGAGGGCATTGCCACCGCGCACGATGGAGATGGAGACGCTCGGTGTGCTGCCCGCCGCGACGAATGCCTTTGCCAGCGAGTCCACCTGACGCACGAGCGCCTCGGTGGCGGGGCGCGCCTGCGCCGATGCGAGCGCGGGCAGGAGGAGGACGGCGGCAGCGATGCGTCGCATGATCATGGGAGCTGGAGGAGGCCCAGGTGTTGGCCCGGGAACATACGCGCTCCGCAGCGCGCTGGCGAGGGGGGTACCGATCCGCACACCAGAATGATACGCCAGAATGGTAACCATTGTGGTATACCACCTGTTTACGTACCTTCGTCGGGCATTCGGAGCGCCGCCTTCCAACGAGGTCAGACCGATGACGCAGCAATGCCGTACAGCATGTGTCTGGCGGGCCGGAGCCGCCGCCGTGGCCCTGTTCGTCCTTCCGCGTGGTGCGGCGGCGCAGGAGCCCTATCCCGGCCTCGATGCGTACGTCGCCAGGGCGCTGCAGACGCTCAAGGTGCCGGGAGCCGCCGTCGCCATCGTGCGCAACGATTCCGTCATCTACGCGAAAGGGTTCGGCGTGCTCGCCGCGGGCAGCACCACGCCGGTGACGGAGCAGACGCTCTTCGAGATCGGGTCGAGCAGCAAGGCCTTTACCGCCACGGTCGTGGCCATGATGGTGTCCGACGGCAAGATGCGGTACGATGATCTCATTTCGAAGTACCTGCCCGATTTCAAGCTGTATGACCCCATCGCGAGTGCCCAGGTGACGATCCGCGACGGTCTCGCGCACCGGAGCGGTATTGGCCGCGGGGAGCTCGTGTGGATCGATGCCGGCACGTCGCGTGACGATGTGCTGCATCGGGTGCGCTTCCTCAAGCCGGAGTCCCCGTTCCGTTCCCGATGGTCGTATCAGAACATCCTGTATCTCGCAGTGGGCGAAGCCGCAGGCAGGGCGGGCGGCAGCACATGGGACGACCTGATTCAGCATCGCATCTTCACGCCGCTCGGCATGGTCTCGAGCTCGCCCACGTATCGCGGCGTCAACACCGCGAACATCGCCATCGCGCATGCGATGGACCACGACACGGTCGAGAGAAAAGGCCAGTTCAATGCCGAGAACATCGCTCCCGCCGGTGCCATCCTGTCCAATGCGCGGGACATGGCGCAGTGGCTGCGCTTTCAGTTGAACAACGGCGTGGTGAACGGGACGCGTCTGGTCAGCGTGGCCGCGTTGCGCGAGACGCACACCCCGCAGATGCTCATGGGAGCGACCGGCGCGGGTGGCAGCGAACAGACGCTGTTCAACACCTACGGCATGGGCTGGATGGTGCAGGACTACAGGCACGAGCTGATGTGGCAGCATGGCGGCAATACACCCGGCATGACGACGGCCGTGGGAATGCTGCCAGAAAAGAAGATCGGCGTGGTGGTGCTGAGCAGCATGGACCATACGCCGCTGCCCGACCTGCTGATGCGGTACATCTTCGACCGGCATCTTGGAGCACCGGTAAAGGACTATGTGGCCGAGGCCAGTGCTCGGGCGCTGGCACAGCGCCGGCCCGCGGATACGACGACGCATGTTGCCGTGGCACCGCCGCTGCCGTTGTCGGCGTATGTGGGCACCTACGCCGACAGCCTGTATGGCGAGGCGACCGTTGCGCTCCAGAATGGCCGGCTCGAGTTCACGCGCGGGTTGCAGCACGGGCCGCTCGAGTACTGGAATGCGAGCAATTTTCGCTGGTGGAGCAATGCGTCCGTGCCTGCGACGACGATGTATGTGAAGTTCGAGGTCGCGCCGGACAACACGGTGACCGGCGTGTATTTCGGATTGGCGCCCGATGTGTCGCTGCTCGCGCGTAAGGCGGCTGCCGCCGGCGGGCGGCGGGGTGGCGGCTGAACGCGGCGTGTCACCCCCGCCGACCTGTCATCCCGCATGAGTGAGCGTAGCGACCGACCTCTCATCCCCACCGGCCTGTCATCCCGCATGAGTGAGCGTAGCGAACGACCTCTCATCTCCACCGACCTGTCATCCCGCATGAGTGAGCGTAGCGAACGAATGTCGGGAGATACTGTGCGATACATGTGGCCGATGGGCGAACGTGACTGTACAGTATTTCCCGACAGTCGCTGCGCTCCTGCGGGATGACAAGTCTGCCACAGCAAATGTGAAGTCTTTCCCGACAGTCGCTGCGCTCCTGCAAGATGACAAGTCCGCCACGACAAACGTGCCTGTACAGTATTTCCCGACAGTTGCTACGCTTCTAGCGTAGCGAAGGACCTGTCGTCCCCACCGACCTGTCATCCCGCATGAGTGAGCGTAGCGAGCGAGTGTCGGGAGATACTGTGCGATACATGTGGCCGATGGGGCAAACGTGACTATACAGTATTTCCCGACAGTCG
Source organism: Gemmatimonadota bacterium (assembly GCA_028287285.1). GTDB lineage: Bacteria > Gemmatimonadota > Gemmatimonadetes > Gemmatimonadales > Gemmatimonadaceae > AG11. The sequence goes on along the minus strand of JAQBPY010000344.1, from coordinate 13,449 downwards.
CTGCGCACCTGCGGGATGACAAGTCCGCCACGACAAACGTGCCTGTACAGTATTTCCCGACAATCGCTGCGCTCCTGCGGGATGACAAGTGCGCCACAGCAACGTGCCCGTACAGTATTCCCGACAGTCGTTGCGCTCCTGCGGGATGACAAGTCCGCCACGGCAAACGTGACCGTACAGTCTCCCGACAGTCGCGACGCTCCTGCGGGATGAACAAGTGCCCGCCCGCCTGCGTTCTCTGCGGTTCACTCTCCTACCGAGAGGGCGGAGTTTGCTTCTCCCAGACGAAGCGCCGCAGGAAATCGCCGACGTGTGCATACATGTCGATCATCCCGCTGTGGATCGCCCACTTCATGCAGCTCGTCGGGGACGACCATCAGCTCGAAGTCGATATTCCGCGCCCGGAGCAGCGGGATGAGGCCGTCACCGGTGCGCAGCACATACGCCGCCTCGGCGAACAGGAGAAGGGATGCCGAAAAGGCAACCAAATTGATACGCCATGTTGGTACCCATTGTGGTATACCACATATGCACGTATGTTCGGGCCGCACACCGATCCGACCCCGTCGTTCCACCATTCGATGCCGACCGCGTGACCCAGGATGCACCCCAGCGCACCCGCGCCACCACCCACACGCCCCTACTCGGCGCCGAGCCGATGGACGTCCGCATTCGGCCCGTCACCGCGCTCGCCGAGTTCCGGGCCTGCGTGGACCTCCAGGCCGAAGTGTGGGGGCCGGAATACACCGACAGCGTACCGGCGTCGCTGCTCCAGATCGCGACCTATGTCGGCGGCGTCGTCATGGGCGCATTCGCGGACGATGAGCTGATCGGCTTCCTGTTCGGGCTCACCGGCATCGACGGCGCGGAGATCGTGCACTGGTCGCACCTGCTCGGCGTCCGGGACTCCGCGCGCAACCTTGGCGTGGGCCGTCTCCTCAAGGAAGCGCAGCGCGATGTGCTCGCCGCCCGCGGCGTGCAACGGATGTCGTGGACCTTCGACCCGCTCGTCTCCAAGAACGCGCACCTGAACCTCAACCGGCTCGGCGCCCGCGTCGTCGCGTACGTGCCCGACATGTACGGCACGACGACGAGCCCCCTCCACTATGGCATCGCAACGGATCGCCTCATCGTCTCGGTGGATACGAACGCGGTGGCTCCGTCGCACGAAACGGTGGATGCCACGCCGCACAGACTGCCGGTGCTCACGCCCGAGATGCACGACGGCGATGTGGCGGTGGATACGGCCGCGCCGCCCGCCGCGCTCTGGATCGAGATTCCGGGCGACATTCGCCAGGTAATCGAGCAGGCGCCCAGCGCCGCGGCAGAATGGCGCAGCATCGTCCGTGCGCACTTTCAGTGGGCGCTTCCACTCGGCTACGAGGTGAAAGGGCTGCAGCGCGACTCCGTCACCTCGCGGTCATTCTACCTGCTCCAGAAGCGGGAGGTTGCATGACGCGTCCGGCATCCGGCACAGGGCCTGCGCTGCAGGTGGACCGAATCATCCTGCGCGAGATTCGCCTCGAGCTCAAGGAGCCATTTCGCATTTCGTCCGGACTCGTCACGGACCGCCGCATCGCACTGCTCCAGTTGTTCGATGCGAGCGGAGCGCGCACGTGGTCGGAGTGCGTGGCGTTCCAGCTGCCGAACTACACGTCGGAGACGATCGAGACCGCGTGGATGGCCATTCGTGAATGGCTCGCACCACGCATCCTCGGTCGTCAGTTCGCGGGCCCCGAAGAAGTGCATGCGGTGCTCGAGAAAAACATTCGCGGGCACAACATGGCCAAGGCCGCCGTGGAGATGGGCTGCTGGGGGCTGACGTCCGTACTCTGGAACACGCCGCTCTCCACGTTGCTCGGCGGCACGCGAGACCGCGTGCCCACGGGCATCTCGCTGGGCATTCAGGCCGAGCCTGCACTGCTGGTACAGCGTGCGGAGGCCGCCGTCGCCGCCGGCTATCGCAAGATCAAGGTCAAGATCCAGCCTGGCCAGGATGTGGAGTACGTGCGCGCCGTTCGCGAGGCCCTTGGCGACACGGTGGGCATCATGGCAGACGCGAACTCCGCGTACACGCTGCGCGACATCGACCATCTCGCGGAGCTCGATGCGCTCGACCTGATCATGCTGGAGCAGCCCCTGGGCGACGATGACCTGGTGCGTCACGCCACGCTGCAGCGCCGCATGAAAACCCCCATCTGCCTCGATGAATCCATCACCTCGGTGGATCGCGCCGAGGACATGATCACGTTGAAGAGCGGCCGGATCATCAACATCAAGCCGGGCCGCGTTGGTGGAATGAGCGCATCCAGGGCCATCCACGACATCGCGCAGCAGGCTGGTATCCCAGTCTGGTGCGGAGGCATGCTGGAGAGCGGCATTGGACGGGCGTACAATGTGGCGCTCGCGTCGCTGCCGAATTTCTCGCTGCCCGGCGACCTGAGTCCCAGCGCCCGCTACTGGGCACGCGACATCGTCTCGCCGGAGTGGACGATGGATGCCGAGGGCATGGTGCACGTTCCGCTTGGTCGCCCGGGGCTCGGTGTCGCGGTGGACGAGGACGGCATCGAAGCGCTGACGGTGCGCCGCGAAGAGCTCCGGCCGGCGCGCGTGGTGGCGGGAACATGATGAACGCGGCGCGCACGCACTTCGCCTCGGGGAGCGCGCTCATGCCGGACGCGCTGCGCGAGCGGCTCGTTGCGTTGCGGCGCGATCTGCACCAGCACCCCGAGCTTGCGTTCGCCGAGCAGCGCACGAGCGAGGTGCTTGCGCGGGAGTTGTCTGCGCTGTCTCCGGTGCGTGTGGACAAGGTTGCACGGACGGGACTGATCGCACGCATCGCGGGCAGGAATCCGGATGCTCCGTGGGTCGCCATTCGCGGCGACATCGATGCGTTGCCCATCCAGGAAGCGACCGGCCTGCCATTCGCCTCGGCGAATGCGGGGGTCATGCATGCATGCGGGCACGATGTGCACGCTACGTGGGCCGTTGGCGCCGCTGCGCTGTTGAGCGACGCGCCGGCGGACGGTGACGTGCTCATCGTGCTGCAGCCGGCGGAGGAGATTGGCGAAGGTGCCGCCGCCGTGCTCGAGTCGGGGCTGCTGGACGATGTGAAGGCGATCTTTGGTGCACACGTCGACCGTCGCTTCACGGTGGGGCAGGTGGTGGCGCAGGCCGGGCCGCTCGCTGCCTCGGCGGACGTCTTCGAGATCGTGTTGAGCGGACGCGGTGCGCACGGCGCGCGCCCGCACGAGTCGACGGATCCCATCGTGTGCATGGCTGCGCTGATTTCGGCACTCCAGACGATCGTGTCTCGGCGCGTGAATCCCGCCAGCCCCGCCGTGGTGACGGTAGGTATGGTGAGTGCGGGCACGGCGCCCAACATCATCCCCGATCGCGCCGAGCTGCGCGGGACGTTGCGCGCGACCGATCGTGAGACGCGTGCGCTGCTGCATTCCGAGCTGAGGGAAATCTCCACGCACATTGCGGCGGCCCATCATCTCGAGGCGCGTGTCACATTCGGCGCCGGCGTCCCGCCCGTGATCAATAATGCACGCGCCGCCGAATGGGCAATGGATGCGGCGAGTCACGTGGTTGGTGCAGCGTCGGTGGTACCGCTGGGGATCACGAACATGGCGGGCGAGGATTTTGCCTGGTACCAGGAGCGGATACCGGGCTGCTTTCTTCGCATTGGCGCACGGGAAGCAGACCAGCCAATGATACCGGCGCATTCTCCGCATTTCGACGTGGCGGAAGATGCGATCGTCGTTGGTGCAGCGGTGCTGGCCGAGTGTGCGCGGCGGGCGTCAACGGCACTTTTCGCGGCCTGTAAATGAGCACCCCCATTGCTGCGGCCACCAGCCTGCGCCGAACACTCGGCGTCAAGGATCTGGTGCTGCTCGCACCGCTGCCCGCATTTCTCCATGGGTGGACGAGCCTCTTCGTGATCGCGAGCGGATCCATCGCCACGCTTGTCGTCGCATTCTCCGGCGACCCGCAGCGCACGTTTCCACGCGCCATCACTGCCGCGACGGCGGCGCTCATCGTGACGTACCTCCTGGCCAGCTTTGGATATATCGCGGCCCTCGGGCCCGATGCGGCCGCCAGCACGGACCACATTGCGGCTGACGCCGTGGGTGCGCTGCTCGGGCCGGGGGCGGGCAAGCTCGTGGGCGCGCTCATCTTCGTATCCATCTTCAGCGCGACCAATGGACTGATGCTCACCGCACCCCGCATGTATTACGCGATGGCGCGCGACGGAGTGTTCTTCGAGCGCCTTGCCGTTGTGGATGAACGGTTCGGCACGCCAGCGTTCGCGATCATTGCGATTGCCGCGTGGGCGGCGGTGCTCGCCGTCAGCGGCACGTTCGAGCCGCTGCTCACCTATGTCGTGTTTACCGGCTGGATCTTTACGGCCTGGGTGGGCGGGCGGTGCTGCGGCTCCGCCAGAAGGAGCCGGATGCTGTCCGGCCATTTCGTGTCCAGGGCTATCCGGTTACCCCGCTTCTGTTCGTCGCCTCGGCGGCATTGCTGGTTGGCAACACCGTGGTGTCGCAGCCCGCGCGTGCGGCGGCTGGCCTGGCCGTGATGCTCGTGGGCACGCCGGCGTTCTACCTCTGGCGCGTGAAGTCGCGCCGTCCCGCACTCGTTTCTTCGCCTGTTCCGATGGAGCCCTGACATGCAACTCTTCCGCTCATTCGACATCCCGCGGGTATACCACTCTGGTACCAAGCTCTGGGCCTCTGGCCTGGCGGCGATGCTGGTATCATGGGCAACCGCCTGTGGCGGCGCCCGTGCGGCGAACATGGGTGCAGGTGACACCGCCGCCGACGCCGTCTACGACGTGGTCATCGTGAACGGCCGCGTGGTGGACGGGGCGGGCAATGCCTGGTTCTACGGTGACGTCGCCGTTCGCGGCGACCGTATTGCGAAGATCGTCAGGCGCGGGTCGCTGCCGAAGCTCGTGGGGCGACGCACTATCGATGCAACGGGCATGGTGGTCGCGCCGGGATTCATCGACATCCAGGCCGGCGGCAACTATGTCTCCGGCGACGGCCGTGACGTGAGCAAGGTCACGCAGGGCATCACCACGGAAATCTTTGGTGAGGCGTCGACGGGCGCGCCCATCAGCGAGCGTTCACTCGAGAATACTCCAGCGGCGGCCGCCGCCGCGTCGCGCCAGTTCATGGGTCCGCGCGGCTTCGATGCGTGGCTCCGCGCCATGGAGACCCACGGCATCTCGCCCAATGTCGGATCGTTTGTGGGCGCGAGCACGCTCAGGCAATACGCCATGGGCATGCACATGGGCGCTGCGGGCGCGGGAGCCATGGATTCCATGCGCATCGCGATGCGCAATGCGATGGAAGACGGGGCCTTCGGTCTTGGCACGGCACTCATCTATCCGCCGGGCAACTACGCGAGCACCGAGGAGCTCATCGAGATCGCCAAAACGATGGCACCGTATGGCGGCATCTACATCACGCACATGCGCTCCGAGGCCGACCAGGTGCTCGAGGGCATGGATGAAGCGCTGCGCATCGGCCGCGAGGGCGGCGTGCCGGTGGAGATCTATCATCTGAAGGCGGCGGGCGTGGCGAACTGGAAGAAGGAAGCCGCCATGATCGCGAAGATTGACTCCGCGCGGGCGGCCGGCTTCGACGTCCAGGCGACGATGTATCCGTATACGGCGGGCGGCACGGGCCTGGCGGCCTGTCTTCCACCCTCTGCGTCCGCCGACGGAAAGCTGCAGGCGAACCTGGCCAGCGACGCGGAGCGCGCGAAGATTCGCGCCGAGGTGGCGCATCCGACGAGCTTCTGGGAGAGTCTGTGTGAGCAGGCCACGCCGCAAGGCGTGCTGATTGCCGGCCTCCGCAGCCCTGACAACGAGAAGTGGTCCGGTCACCGCCTGTCGGAGATTTCGGCGGCCATGGGCAAGGACTGGCTCGATACCGTAATGGATCTGTTGCGCGCCGAGCAGCGCGACATCGGCACGATGTATTTCCTCATGAACGAGGACAACGTCAAGCTGCAGCTCAAGCAGCCGTGGATGATCATCGGCACCGATGCGGGCGGCTCCGACCCCGACAGCACGAAAGGGCTCACGCATCCACGCGCGTACGGCACGTATCCGCGCATCCTCGGCAAGTATGTCCGCGACGAGCATGTGCTTCCGCTCGAGGACGCAGTGCGGAAGATGACGAGCGCCGTCGCGGAGCGGCTGCTCATCACCGATCGTGGACAGCTTCGGCCCGGCATGTACGCCGACGTGGTGGTGTTCGACCCGCAGCGAATTCAGGAAAATTCCACTTATGAGAAGCCACTGCAGCTCTCCACGGGGATGCAGGTGGTGCTCATCAATGGTGTCGAGGTCGTGCATGACGGCCGACACACAGGGGCGAAACCCGGGCGCATCGTGCGCGGGTCGGCATGGCGCCCTGCTGGTTCTTGATCATCGACAGGAGCTCGGAAATGCGAACTCGGCTTGGGGAGTACCGCTTGGGTAGATCACTTGTCGCCGCGTGTCTCATGGCCGGAGCGATCGGTGCGATGTCCGCTCGTCCGGCGCAGGCGGCGCGAACGATGCAGCAGGTGACGTCAACGATGACCGGTGTGGTGACCGACGCGCGCAGCCAGCAGCCGCTCGCGGGTGTGACCGTGGTGATCGTCGGCACGCGCTTCGGCACACAGACCGGTACCGACGGACGCTTTCGAATTGGCGGCGTGGGAAGTGGCACGGTTGAAGTCTCCGCGCGCCGGATTGGATATGCGACGCGGCGGCAGACCGCGACCGTTGCTGGTGAACAGACTGTCGTGAGCTTTGCGCTGGAGCCCGCGGCGGCGGCGCTCGATGAAATCGTCGTGACCGGTACGGCGGGCGGCGAATTACGTCGCTCCGTCGGCAACGCGGTGGCAACCATCGATGCCGCGGATGCGATGTCGAAGTCGGGCGCGCAGAGCGTGAGCAGCTTGATCGGCGCGCGCGCACCTGGCGTCATCATCGCGCCGAGCACCAGCCGTCTTGGCGCGGGTCCCACGATCCAGATTCGCGGGCGGAGCAGTATTGGTCTCGACAACTCACCGCTGCTGTTCGTGGACGGTGTTCGCGTAAGCAATGCGACCAATGCCGGACCGGTCGCACCTGCGGGGCGACTTGGCGGACAGGCCTCCAACGTGTCGGGACGCCTGAACGACATCAACCCGGATGACATCGAAAGCATCGAGATCATCAAGGGTCCCGCGGCAGCCACGATCTACGGAACGGAAGCCGCAAACGGCGTGATCCAGATCATCACGAAGAAGGGCGCCGCCGGCAACAAGCCGCAGCTCTCGTTCATGCTGGAAGAGGGCTCGATCTACTTCCGCGATGCCGCCGGACGCGTACCGACCAACTACGACAAGGACGCAACCGGCACGATCATCTCGTTCAATGGCGTGCAGGCCGAGGCAAACCGTGGCACTCCGATCTACAAGACGGGGCAGACGCGAAAGTACAATGGCTCGCTGTCCGGCGGGCGGGACGCGGTGACGTATTTTCTGTCGAGCAGCTACGAGAACGATCTCGGTGTCGAGCCGAACAACACGCTTCGGCAGGGGACGTTCCGCGCCAACCTGAATGTGCAGCCGGCCGCGAATCTTGATTTCTCGTCGAGCCTGGGCTTTGCGACGCTCTCCAGTCATCTCGGTGCAGACGTGGGCGCCTCGGTGCTGCTCGGCGCAGAGCTTGGACACCCGCTGCTGTTTCCTGGTGGCCGCGGCTTCTACCCGAACTATACGCCGGACGTGCCGCAGAGTCTCTACGACAACGCACAGGGCGTCACGCGGCTTACCGGAAGTGCGACACTCACGCATCGCACGACGAGCTGGCTGACGCAGCGCGCCGTCGTCGGGGTCGACCAGACCGGCGATGACAGCCGTGCCATCGAGCACTTCACCTCCGATCCCGCAATCGTGGCCTTGATCGGCGCAGCGGCGGCCGGCGGCTCCATCGGCCAAACACTTCGGCACAACACGATCTATTCGGCCGAATACACCGCGACGGCCAAGTCCAACCTCACGTCGAGCCTGACGCAGACGTCGTCGATTGGCGGGCAGTTCTATCGCACCGAGCTCAACTCGAGCTTCCTGGGCGGCACCGGCTTTCCGGGCCTCGGTGTGGAGACGGTCAATGCTGCCTCTACACCGGCGTCATCGACACAATCGCAGACGTTGAACACGACGATCGGCGCGTATGGCCAGGAGCAGTTCGGCTGGCGTGATCGCCTCTTTCTGACAGGCGCGTTGCGCGTGGATAACAACTCCGCATTCGGCGACAAGCTGAAGTGGGTCACGTATCCGAAGGCGAGCCTCTCCTGGGTCGCCAGTGAAGAGCCGTTCTGGCGCAAGAACGACCTGCTCACATCGTTGCGCTTGCGTGCGGCTTATGGGCAATCCGGCCGACAGCCGGCGGCATTTTCGGCGCTGCGGACGTTCAGCCCTACCCAGGGGCCTGGTAGCACGAATGCGGTGACGCCGAACTCCATCGGAAATGCAAACCTCAAGCCCGAACGCGGCAGCGAAGTCGAAGTCGGGTTCGAGAGCCAGTTCTTCAATCGGCTCGACATCGACCTCACGTACTTCAACAAGAAGACGACCGACGAGATCATCAACCAGCCTGTCGCGCCGTCGAGCGGCTTCTATGTCTCGACGCCCACGAATCTTGGACGCGTGGACAACAGTGGCTTCGAGCTGCTCGCAACGCTGCAGGCAATGTCGCGCAGGAATTTTTCGTGGGACATCGTGGGCAACATTGCTACCAGCAAGGATGTGATCCGGGATCTGGGCGGCGTCGGCGGAGTGGTGATCAGCGCCGGCCAGACGAACGTCATTGGCGGACCAATTGGCGGCTTCTATTCGAGGCGCGTCGTGTCCGCGGACCGCGATGCGACCACGGGCCTTGCGACGAACGTTCTCTGTGACGGCGGCGACGGCAAGCCATCCATTGCCTGCGCATCCGCACCATTCGTCTTCATTGGTACGCCGACGCCCAAGGTTACCGGCTCGGTCGCGAACACATTCTCCTTCTTCAATCGTTTTCGCCTCTACGGTCTCGTCGATTTCAAGCGCGGCAATCGCGTGGCCAACAGCGTGGAGCAGCTACGTTGCACGGGTGGAGCGGGTGCACCACTTTGCCGAGCCAACTACTATCCGCTCGAGTACGAGCCCGTGTACCTGGCCGAGCGAGTAGGAACGGCGGCCGCGCAGGGCATCCTGGATCAGTACTATCAGGATGCATCCTTCGCCAAGTTGCGCGAAGTGTCCGTGTCGTACAGCCTGCCGGCAAGTCTGCTGCACGGGTACCAATCCGCGTCCATCACGTTGGCCGGACGTGACCTGCACACATGGACGAAGTACGCCGGTGTCGACCCCGAGGTGAACGTCAACAACGTCGCCACCTCGTCCGCGGCATCCGATCAGGCCGTAACACCGCCGCTGAGCCGGTTCATCGTGACTTTCAACCTCAAGCTCTGACCATGCGACTCTTCACTCATCGCCGTTACGCGAGTCTGTTGGTTGGATTCAGCCTGATGGCTACCGCTGCGTCGATCGCCGCATGCCGCGACATCACCAGCCTCGCGCAGGAAAATCCCGGTGCATTGTCTGGCAGCACGCTCTTCGTGCCCGGGAATGCACAGTTGATCGTGAACGGTGCCATTAGCGACTTCGAGTGCGCATATGCCCGCTATGTCGTGGGCAGCGGCCTGTTCACGGACGAGCTGTCAGTGGGCATCTCGGCGTCGGCAAACTTCGATTACGACGCGCGCCGTTTTCCGACCAACGGACCCTACGGCACGAACAATTGTGCCGCGGCGCCGTCCGCCACCCAGCAACCCGGCATTTACACACCCCTGTCCACCGCACGCGCGACGGCTGACACTGCCGCAGCGTATCTCGAAGTCTGGACGGATGCCATCGTCGCGAACCGCACCAAATTGCTTGGGCAGGCATACGTCTACGCCGGATACAGCCTGATCCTCCTGGGTGAGGGCATGTGCTCGGCGGCAATCAATCTGGGGCCGGAGATTCAATCGGCGGAGCTCTTTACGCAGGCTAAGATTCGCTTCGACAAGGCGATTACGGCGGCAACGACCGCGAACGACGCGGCAACGCTGAATCTTGCTCGAGTCGGCCGCGCACGTGCGTTGCTCGATCTGGGCGGTGCCGCGAATCGGGCCGCGGCGGCGGTAGACGCGGCGCTGGTGCCGGCAACGTTCGTGGCGAACACGTCGCCGGATGCAGTGAATGCCCGCCGGCAGAACGCTCTGTTCATCGCCATCTCGCAGAGCTCGTTCTCCACCGTGGATACCGCGTTCCGGAACGTCCTGGTGCCGGGCGGCACGACGCAGGACCCGCGTGTTGCGGTCACCGATCTTGCGCGCAACGGCACGGCCACGGGCTCACGAATCTTCCTGCCTGCGAAGGCCCCGACGAACGCAACGGCCATGCGCGTTGCCAGCTATGCCGAAGCGCAGCTGATCATTGCCGAGAATGCCGCTGCAACGGGGGATCTCGCCGCAGCGGTGACGGCAATCAACAACGCACGGGCGCGTACGGCCGGTGTTCCGGCATACGTCCTTCCTGCAGGCGCGACGGCTGCTTCAGTACAGACGCAGATCATCGAGGAGCGCCGTCGCGAGTTCTTCGTGGAAGGTCATCGCCTGGGTGACCTGCGACGCTACAGCCTGCCGTTCACACCCGCGAGTGGCGCCGCATACCAGTACGGCGGCGTTTATGGCACATTGACGTGTTTTCCGCTGCCCGATGTGGAGCGCATCAATAATCCCACCATTGCGAAGGGAAGCTGAGCGTGAAGATGAAAACTGTGCACCTAGCCGCTGCGCTCCTGATCTCGCTCGCTGGCGCGAGCGGGGCGCAGCGCACCCCTGATTTTACGACGTTCGATAAATATGTCGACAAGGCCCTGCGCGACTGGAACGGCGTGGGGCTCGGCATTGCGGTGGTGAAAGATGATTCATTGGTGTTCGCAAAGGGATATGGCGTGGTCGAGCTCGGGAAACCGGCGCTCGTGAATGAGCACACGCGTTTTGCCATCGGCTCGACGACCAAGGCCATGACGTCCGCGGCGCTGGCCATGCTCGCGGACGAAGGAAAGGTGCACTGGGACGACAAGGTCATCGACTACATCCCGGAGCTTCGCCTGTACGACGCCTACGCAACGCGCGAGCTCACCATTCGCGACCTGCTCACGCATCGTACGGGATTGCCGTCGACGGACCTGCTCTGGGCCGTCGAGGAAAACACGCCGTCGTTTGCCGAGATGATGCGACGGTTGCGATACGTGAAGCCAAGCTCGTCATTTCGGTCCACGTGGGCATATCAGAACGTCATGTATGCCATCAGCGGGACGATCGTCGAGCGTGCTTCGGGGATGCCGTGGGATGCGTTCATTCGTTCGCGCATCTTCGCGCCTCTCGCAATGAACGAATCCGAGGCGCTCGTGTCCCAGATCATGGGCAAGCCAAACGTCGCCGTGCCGCACGCCCTCGTTCGCGACACGGTCCGGGTGGTTCCCGTCAAGACGACGGACATGGTCGCGCCGGCGGGATCCGTATGGTCGAGCGTGGCGGACATGTCCAAGTGGATGCGCTTCGTCCTCGATAGTGGACGCGTCGGCACGAAGCGGCTGATCTCGCCCGCTAACTTTCGCGAGCTGATCGCACCGCAGATGCGTGCGCCCCTCGAGGAGTATCCGGTGCTCGAGCTGGTCGCACCGCACTTCTTCAGCTACGCGCTGGGCTGGTTCGTGGAAGACTATCATGGCAAGACCGTCTGGATGCACACGGGCAGCATCAATGGCATGAGCGCCATCATCGGTCTCATTCCGGAAGAGCGGATTGGTGTGTACGTGCTGGGAAATCTCGATCACATCGAGCTGCGCCATGCGTTGATCTACCAGGCCTTTGATCTGTTTGGTGCAAGCCAGGCGCGCGACTGGAGCGGAGACCTCAAGGCGCTCCTGGCATCGAAGCGTTCCGGACGCCCGCCGGTGAGTACCGCGCCGCACGTGGCCGTGGCGCAGGCGTCGCTGGCACTGGACAAGTACGCCGGTACGTATGTGGACTCCGCCTACGGAAGCATCACGGTTTCAGCCGCCGGTGGCGCGCTCACGGCACGGTACGACAAGCTCGACCTCGGCACGCTCGACCACTGGGACTACGAAGTATTCCGCAGTCGTCCCACAACGCCACTCGATAGTCCAACGCCGCTCGTGTTTCAACTCGACGGCAGCGGTGGTGTCGCATCCGTTCGCGCGTTCGGCAACGTTTTCGTTCGCACTCGCTAGTCGTCCCGAGCATACTCATTTCCCATCGTCTCATGCTTGCTGATCCGAGAAGTGCGCGCGTCGTGATGGCCGGACTCGGTCTCCTGCTCGGCGCGGCAACGCTGGCGGCCCAGCCGGCGGCGCGCACGCCGCTCGAATTCGACAAGCGTGAGGAGATGGTTCCGATGCGCGATGGGGTGAAGCTGCACACCCTCATCTATACGCAAAAGGGAATCAGCACCGCGCGCCCGTTCATTCTCACGCGCACGCCATACGGCATTGGCGCGAGTACAGGCACCATGAACGCGTCGTACGCGGAGCTCGCGGACGACGGCTACATCTTCGTGTTTCAGGACATCCGCGGCCGTTTTGCCTCCGACGGCAAGTTCGTGATGCTGCGGCCGCCGCGCGACAGGAAGGCCAGGGGCGCAATCGACGAGAGCACCGACACGTACGACACGATCGAGTGGCTGCTCAGGAAAGTGCCGAACAATACGGCGAAGGTGGGCATGCTGGGGATATCGTATCCCGGCTGGCTCACCGTCATGGCCATGCTGGATCCGCATCCGGCACTCAAGGCTGTTTCGCCGCAGGCGTCTCCCGCCGACATGTTCATCGGCGACGACTTTCATCACAATGGCGCATTTCGGCTGAGCTACGGTTTCGAGTACGCCGCCATGCTGGAATCGGGAAAGGAGCTCACGCCATTCGCCTTCGACAAACCTGACGTCTACGACTGGTACCTGGGCCTCGGCTCGCTTGCGCACATCGACGAGCGCTATCTCAACGGCAAGATTCCCACGTGGACAGACTTCGCCACGCACTCGAGCTACGACACGTTCTGGCAGAAGCAATCCGTCACGCCTTATCTCACGAGCGTGAAGGTGCCCACGCTCAATGTGGCGGGCTGGTGGGACCAGGAAGATTTCTACGGTGCGGTCAAGATCTACGAGACACTCGAGCCGCACGACAGCAAGCATCTCAACTACCTCGTGGTCGGCCCGTGGAATCACGGCGGATGGGCGAGCACGGCGGGTGGACAGAAGCTGGGCAAGGTCGACTTCGGTTCCGCCACCGCAGACTACTTCCGCAAGCGTATTCTCGCGCCGTGGTTCGCCTACTGGCTCAAG
>JAQBPY010000262.1 GCA_028287285.1 Gemmatimonadota bacterium | reverse complement strand
GCCACTCGTCGAGTGAATGATGAGCAGGTCGCCCGGTCGTGCCAGCGCTTCGACCTGCCGTGCAAACACATTCTCGAACCCGATGTCATTGGCGGCGGCCGTCAGCAGCGAGGTGTCCGTCGTCAGGGCAATGGCGGGATACGCGCGTCTGTTGCGCATGTAGCGCACCACGTACTCGGTTGCCATGTGCTGGGCGTCGGCGGCACTTCCACCGTTGCCGCAAAAGAAGAGTGTGCCGCGTCGTGCAACGGCGGCCTGCACCATCTCCAGTGCGCGGTCGAGCTGGGGACCCATCTCCTCCGCCACACGCTCTGCCGTGGCGGCAAGGTCTCGAAGTGCTTCAGTGAACTGACTATGCATTGTCGTCCTGAACAAAGTGAAGGACCATGTTCATGTCCTCACCGATGCGAAAGAAACATCTCTCGCAACCGACCAAATATCCCACCGGCGGCCGGCAGCCTGGGGACGGGAAGCATGGGTTCGCCCGCCAACAAACGCATGGCATTTGTCCGCGTTAGCAGCTCCGCGTGCTCGGCGCCCGAAATCTCGGTAAGCCAGTCGCGCGCTGTCGCGAGCGAGCGCGAATCACCGTGGTTGTCGCTCGAGAACATGTCCACCAGACCCTCCTGCACGAGCGCCCTGGACAGCCTCGCGATGGTGCCCGTGCCGAGCAGACCATCGGTATCCATCTGCATGACGGCGCCCGCCTTTCTCCATTAGATCAAACGATCCAAGGTACAGCCGTAATACCGCTCAGGATGCGCCAGCACGGGCACGATATCCGAATTGCGCAGCCGGCCCAACTCATTGCCTGCAGACATCGGTACACCCTTGCGAGGAAATTCCACGAGCACGGCCCTGGATCCGCCAAGTGCGAGATGCGCCGCACGCAGGTCGGTATTCGGCTCGTCAAGCATGATCTCCCAGCCAAGGCGAAGCTCAATGGATGTTGGCACCAGTGCGCGCAGTTGCTCCAGGAGTGCGAGATTTCGCTGGTAGGGAGCAAGCCGCGCCTGCGATGCCACAAGATGCGGCGTGAGCACGAGCAGCTCCACGCCGTCGGCGGCGAATCGCTCGAGCACCTGCACCGACACATCCATGGACTTGGACCCATCGTCGACACCCGGCAGCAGATGGCAGTGGATGTCGATCATGGCTTCAAGCGCGGCCCACGTCGATGGACGAGATGCGCATCATCGCCGAGGCAGCGCGTGCTTCGATCATCGTTGGTGAATGGGCTTCTGCTTCGAACGCATACGTCACGAGCGCGTCGGCCGCCAACAGGTCGAGTGCGGACTCGCGTGACGTGCTGTTGCTGCCCAGCAGCTCAGCGACGAGACGCTCGCCATTGGACAGGAGCACATCCGGTGTGCTGCTCGCCGGCGCATTCAAGCCTTCGCCGATCACGGCGTCCAACCGCGCCGCGAGCTCCAGCGGCGGCCGGGGCATCCTCGTGTGCAGCCACTCACCAACGGTCACGCCCTGGCCACGATGGCCGAGATCAGTGCAGGAGCCTGTGCAAGTGCTTCGCTCATGCGCGCCGCATCGGGAATGCCCGCCTGCGCCATGTGCGGCTTGCCGCCACCTCGGCCGCCTGCGACGGCCGCGACGTCGCGGACGATGGCGTCGGCGCGAATTCCACGCTCGCGCAAATCGTCGGTCACGACGGCGAGCATCGATCCTTTTCCATCGTCGAGCCTGGCCGCAAGGATGCCGACACCGCTCCCGAGCTGCTCGCGAAGCGCGTCACCCATTGCCTGCAGCGCCTTTGCATCAGCGACCACCACCTCTCCCATGACGAGGCGTGCGCCATCTGATCCAAGCGGTTGCGCCGCGCTGATCAGCTGCTGCAGCGCGTTGCCGCCTCCGCGCATCGCGTCCTCGATCTTTTTCTCGAGCACCCGGCGCTCCTCCAACAGCTGCTGGACTCTGCGCTCCACGGTGGCGACCGGCGCACGCAACGACTCCGCAATTCTGCCAAGGGAGGCTTCGTGCGACTTGAGCTGCGCGAACGCACCTGGGCCAGTAAGCGCCTCGATGCGGCGCACGCCACTCGCGACGCCAGTTTCGCCGAGGATCACGAACAACCCGACCTCGCTCGTATTTCTCACGTGCGTTCCACCACACAGCTCCATCGAGAAGCCCGGTACATCAACCACGCGGTCGACGTCGCCGTACTTCTCGCCGTACAACGCCATGGCGCCCTTGGCCTGCGCCGCCGGGTACGCCATTTCGGACGTCGTAACCGGCGTCCCACGCCAGATCTCACGATTCACGATCGCCTCCACCTCTGCGAGCTTTTCAGCCTTTACCGGGCCGTGATGCGAGAAGTCGAAGCGCAGCCGATCAGGGGTCACGAGTGAGCCCGCCTGGTGCACTGCATCGCCAAGCACAGATCGAAGCGCCGCATGCATGAGGTGCGTCGCCGTGTGATTGCGCTCGGTGTCACGCCGCCGATCAGTTGGCACTGTCGCCGTGACCCTGCCCCACTTGAACTCGCCAGACAACCGTCCAATTGCCGCGGACCGGCCTTCAATTTTCTTCACTCCGTCGACGTCGATCTTCCATCCCTCGCCCACGATCTCGCCATGGTCGGATACCTGTCCACCGGACTCCGCGTAGAACGGCGACTCCAGGAGCAGCACAGCGACGCGATCTTCACCAAGCCGGCGCAGCGCCACGACTTCACTTTCGACGGTAATGGCATCGTATCCCACGAAACGTGCGCCCGCCACCGAGTCGGATGCAG
This sequence comes from Gemmatimonadota bacterium, assembly GCA_028287285.1. Classification (GTDB taxonomy): domain Bacteria; phylum Gemmatimonadota; class Gemmatimonadetes; order Gemmatimonadales; family Gemmatimonadaceae; genus AG11. Next base: position 22,993 of record JAQBPY010000262.1, on the reverse strand, counting down.
GCTGCTCCCACGAGGCCAGGTCACCCAGCTCGTTCGCCGCGACGCCAAACTGACGCGTCTTGCGCTCGTCCTTTGACCGCGTCCGCTGCTGGCCAAGTGCGTCCTCGAAGCCCGGAATGTCCACGGTGTAGCCACGCTCGTGCGCCATCAATTCGGTGAGATCGATGGGAAAGCCGAATGTGTCGTACAGCTTGAACGCGTCGTCGCCGCTGATCGTGCCCTTGTCCATTGCATTCGCCGGCGCGAGCTGCTCGAAGCGGGTGAGCCCCCCCTCGATCGTCGAGAGAAAAGCCTGCTCTTCCACGCGCGTCGTCTGGAGCAAATGCTCTGAACGAGACCGGAGCTCGGAGTACACATCGCCCAACTCGCTGATCACGGTCTGCACGACGTGCACCAGCGTGGGCTCACGTCGTCCGAGCAGGTACGCGTGCCGCACGCCGCGGCGCAGAATGCGGCGCAGCACATATCCGCGGCCTTCATTGCTGGGGAACACGCCATCCGCCAGCAGGAACGCCACCGCCCGCGCGTGATCCGCGAGCACGCGAAACGACGCAGGATCGACCGCATTCTGGACGGTGGATCCGCCCTTTGTTTTCACACCAGTCCGGTGCTCTCCGCTCTCGCGGCCCCAATAGCTGAAGCCGACCGTTTCTTCCACGGTCCTGATCAGCGCCGCAAACACATCGGTGTGAAAGTTGTTCGTCACCCCCTGCTTCACTGCCGCGATGCGTTCCAGTCCCGCGCCGGTATCGACAGACGGCCTGGGCAGCGGAACGAGTGATCCGTCCGGCTGCTTGTCGAACTGCATGAACACCAGATTCCAGATCTCGAGGAAGCGGCCTGCCTCGCCGCCCTGCTCGAACGCGTCCTGCGAAAACACCTCGCGATCGAGCTCCGTCCACTCGCCCGTTGCGCCTTCGGGAAACGTGAAGTCCGCAGCCGCCCTGGAGAGATCAACGAAAATTTCCGTGCATGGGCCGCACGGACCCGTGTCCGCCATCTGCCAGAAGTTGTCCTTGTCGCCCAACCGGTACACGCGATCTGCAGAGAGCCCCGCCACCTCCTGCCACAGCGCGAACGCTTCATCGTCGCTCGTGTGGACCGTGACACGCAGCCACGAGGGATCGATGGCCAGCTTGTCACTGGAGGTGATCAGGTCCCATGCAAACGCGATGGCGTCGCGCTTGAAGTAGTCGCCAAAGGAAAAATTGCCGAGCATCTCGAAGAACGTATGATGCCGAGCGGTGTGGCCGACCTGCTCCAGGTCGTTGTGCTTGCCTCCCGCCCGCACGCACTTCTGCGCCGTCGTCGCCCGCCGCTTGCCGTCCGGAGCGTCCTCCATGCCGAGGAAGACTTTCTTGAATGGGACCATGCCCGCGTTGACGAACAGCAGCGTGGGGTCATCGGCCGGCACCAGCGAGGCACTCGGACGGATGACGTGCTGCTGGTCAGCAAAAAACGAGAGAAAACGCTGGCGGATTTCGGAGGCGCGCATGTCTCAATATACGGGGCCAACAGGTGGCGACGGGAGTATCGCGCGCTTCCCTATTCGTCCACGTCCCTCAGCTCTTCGCCCACCGCCTCCATCGCTCGGCGAATGTCATCGGTGTCGTAACCGCGGCGCGCCAGAAATGCATAGAGACGCCGGCGTCGCACCAATGGCTCGAGCCGCGTCATGGTGTTCAGCTTCTTCCGCGCCGCCTCCTCCACTATCGCGCGTTGATCCACCGATTCGTTCTCGAAGACGTCGGCAATCGCCTCCGCCGCGACATCGCGCGCGACGCCCTTTCTCCCGAGATCACCCTGCACGCGACGCCGCGACTGCTTCGCACCCACCACCTTCGCGCGCACATACGCGCGAGCGAACACCGCATCATCGAGCAGTCCCTGCTCTTTCAGTCGCGCGATCACGAGATCGACCACCGCCTTGTCATCGCCCTTGCGAACGAGAGACCGCGAAAGCTCGATGGATGACCGCGCGCGGAACGCGAGCATGTTGAGCGCGCGATCAAAAACCTTCAGCTGTGCGGACTCCTGCGCGATGCGCTCCTCGAGCCCGAGAATGTCGCGGCCGATGCGCAACTGCAACCGATCGATGGCGTCGAGCGAGAGTGTCGCGAACGAATTTCCATCCACCAGAATTTCAAATCTGCCTTCGCGCCTCGGCGACGAAATGATCCCTGATATCACAGACATGACACGCGTGATGTTATCAAGATGGCTCGCGCTGAAATCATGCGGTACGCGATGGGTGTCGTGATGAAATGGAAGAGAAATCCGGCGCTGCCGTACTCCGGCAGAAACACGTAAACGCTTGCTGCACAACACATTGGTGCACAAAAAAAGAAACCGTGGAGAGTCTCTGTCACGCTGGGGATTCCGGGCCCCATCGATTCCAGAAAGCAACTCCTCGGTTCCTCTTTACACTATATAGCATGGCGAAAGTGCCGGTATTCCGCCAGTCCCGAAACGACCGTATCTCGTATCATTCCACCACTGGCGGCTGTGCGGCAGAGCTCGCTATGGTAGAGATGATCCTGACGGGCCGTCGGGCGAAAGTGAGCTATCTCTTTATGGCGACGATGATTGCGACCGTCGATGCGATGATCTGGGCCACCGTCCCGGTCAGGGCGATGTAGTCCTTCTTGTCCGCCGGATCCAGCTCAGGCACCGTAACTGTACTGCCCGCTTTGGGCTCGGGCATCGAGTTCGGACGCAAAAAGTGATGACGGACCGATTCCAGGCGCCCTCCCGGCTGCACTACATAGGCTCTCCCGCCGTCCCCGTTTCGGGCCGCACCGCCCGCCGCGTCGACGTAGTAGTCGATTCCTTTTCCGGCCACGTACGCAAGCGCCGCCGGGCGATTCACGGCCCCGCCCACCACAACGATGGCGTTGTGCGGTGGAATGGTGATGGCGTCGCCGTCGCGAAGGATCAGGTTGTCGTTGGCATCGTAGTTCCTCAGCGCCACCGGCAGGTCGATGCCCACTCGGCCCACGCCATTCTGCGCGCGTACGAATATCACCCCGTCGGGATAGGCTTCCTGGGTCAGGCCGCCGGCGCGCTTGATGAGGTCGGACACCCGCTCGGTCTTTCGCTCCAGCGCGTACGAGCCTGGAAAACGGACTTCGCCATTGATGGTGACCGTCCGCTGCAGCTCCCAGTCCGGCTGCTGGAGAATGAGGACGTTGTCGTACGGCCGCAGCAGCACTTCCGGGGCGCCCGATGATTCGGTGGGGAGCCCCGGCGGTCCAAGATACATGGCGGATGGGCGCCGCTCGAAGAGGTACGATGAGTCGAGCGGCGTGCGAAACGTGGTTGCGGTGCGTCCGCCCTCGCGAGTGGTGGGAAGGCGCGCGATCTCTGCTTCCTTCAGGTATGCGCTCTCCCTCACGCCATCGGCGAGCAGGATCAGGTCGCGCAGCGTCATGCCCTCGCGATACGGGAAGCGTCCACCGTTCTTGACCGCGCCGCCGATGGCCACATAGCGCTCAGGGCGAAAGGTGCCGAGCGAATAGACACGAATCTCGTCGTCCTCACGAAGCGCGATGTCATTCATTACCCGCCCCGTCGTATCAGCAAGCATGGCCCGGAGCTGTATCCGGCTCGTATCACTCTGGAGCCGCGAAATGAGGACCTCGCCGAGATACGTATCACCCTTGAGGCCTGCCTTGCGGAGTGCATCGGACAGCATCATGCCCGGCGTCACCTGCATGGGTCCCGACTGATACACGTTGCCCTCAACGACGATGCGGTTGCGCATCCGCTCCGCGATGGCAAAGACCCGGACGACGTCGCCATTCTGGAGCGCGATGCTCGAGCTCGCGCGTCCAGGCATGCCGTCGGCGCTGACGTCCACCGTGACCCTGTCGTTGCCGAACCCCGTGCGCTGCTCGGCAGGGAGAATCCGTTCGATCGTGATGCGCTGGCGCGCGGCGGTCGCGCGAAACCCGCCCGCCATCGCCACGAGATCTGCCAGCGTCTCGCCCCGTTTCAGCTCATATATGGCGGGCCGCGCGATCTCGCCCTCGACGCGCACGCGCGCGCCGTGCACGCCCACGAAGACGACGTCGCCGGATTCGAGGCGGACGTCGTGCGAGGCGTCGCCGTGAACGAGGTACTGGTAGACGTCGAGTGTGTCGACGAGCCGTCCGCCGCGCTTCACTTCTACGGTGCGGAGTGAGCCGTTGATGGTGGGGCCACCCGCCGCGTAGAGTGCGGTGAGCGCGGTGCCGGCGCTGGAGATGACGTAGCTGGCCGGCCGCCGGACGTCGCCAAGGACGTACACCTGATTGGAGCGGAGCCGGGCGACGCTGATGGAGAAACGCGTCGCTCCTGTCCGGATGCCCGTGTAGGCGGTGGCGAGGCGCGCCGTGAGCACCGACTGGAGTTGCGCGAGGGTCAGGTTGGCAACGAAGAGTTGGCCGATCTGCGGGATGACGACGAATCCTTCGCGGGTGATGTCGAGCTGGTAGCTGGCCTGGACGTCGCCGGTGAGGATGAGGACGAGCACGTCCCCGGGGCCGAGGCGATATCCGGCGTCCACCGGACCGGCGAGATTGGGCTCGAACTGGTTCGTGGCGCTGCGGAAGATGTCGAGCCCGAAGACCTGGGCGCCCGTATCGGGCATCACGGGGGCGAGGTTCGCAGCCGGCAACGAAAGCGCGGGCGCGCCGGCCGATCGCAGGACCGAGATGTCGGTGCTGTCGGCAATACCGAGGGAGCGGACGGCTCCGAATACGGAGTCCGAGGGTACGGCGGCACCGCCTGTTGCACCCGGCAGGTATTGGTCGAGCATGTCCTCTGGATAGCCGGCGGCGCGGAGCCTGGCGTGGACCTGCTCCTTGGTCAGTCCGCTGGTCAGGAACCGCTGGCGCAGCTGTTCGACGAGGTCCGGGCGCGTTTGCAGCAGCGCCTGTGCCTGTGCGGGCGTGGGCCGCGGTTGGGTTCCTTGCGCGGTGACGCAGAGTGGCAGGAAAAAACAAGCGGCCACCAGGGGTGACCGTAAGAAGCGGAGTGACATCGACTCGCCCGCAGCGTGGGCGACGTGAAGGAGCTGTGGTGGGCCGAGCGTCACGGTGGGACACCCAGCGCGCGAGTGAGGATTTTACCGCGCGGGGAAGGCGGTCGCAAGGATGGAGAGGCGCTGACGGGCGCCACTACTGCGTGATACGTTAGGCCGACAGACCGGCCGAACACCAACCCATTTCCATCGAGGTTTCATGAGCTCACGCGTCGGATTTCCCATCGTCACAGCAGAAACGGGGGTGACCGACACGAGCTACCCGGTTGGAAACGTGAGGCGGTATGGTGCGCTGGCCCTCAGCGGCGTTGACGACACGCCGGCGATTCTACGGGCATTCGACGCCATCGTCGCCATGGGTGGCGGTGTTGTGGAATTTCCGGGCGGGACGTACTGCATCAAGGGTGCGCCGACGCTGACGAACGCGTCCAACGTGACCGTGGTTGGCAATGGAGCAATTCTCCAGCTCACCGCAACTGCCACGTTTGGCATCCAGTTGGCGGGAGTATCCACGAACGTGGTTGTTGACGGAATTCGGGTCATTGGCACGAATTCCGTGCCTGAGGCAGACGACGGAGGTGCCACGGGCATCGGATCACTGCGGGCCTCGGCGGGGGGAACCGCGACTGGCACAGCGGTGAGGATTCGCAACTGCTACGTGGAGAAAACCGCACGCGGCATTCTCTTTGACGGCCTCACGATGGCGTCATGGACTGACGTCACCATCGACGCCAACGAAGTCACTGACATTCTGGGGACTCGTTCGGGCACCGGGTACGGAATTGGATGTGCGTCCGGAACCGGCTATCGCGTCACGAAGAACCGTCTCGCTCGCTGCCAGCGCCACAGTACGTACGTATCCATTGCGCGCGACGTGGTGCTCGCGAACAACCGGTACCTCGATCATCGCGCGGGTGTGAGCACGAACACCCAGACGTCGGCGTGCGAGATCGCACGCTCCGGATTTGTGGTGGTGAATGCCAACATCTTCGACAATTGTGCAGACGGAGCGATTTCGATCGAGCCCCACGAGTCAGACAGTTCGGCAGAAACGGCCGGCTTTCAGATCACGAGCAACATCATCCGGAATTCACCCCTCATCGACATCTTCATCGGCGGGCAGGGCAACCCTTCGTCCAGCGGGGTTTCCACGTTGGCGGATGTCACCATCGCCGGCAACTACATCAAACGTCCGCCTGGCGCGACGAACACGTCCGTGCCCATCTACGTGTATCACGTGGACGGTCTCCTGGTGTCCAACAACACCATTCGTGCCGAGAATGCATTCACCTCGCAGTTCTGCGCGATCTACCTGCAGGGCAACGGCGGCGCCTCCTATACAAAAAATGTGCTGATCTGCAGCAATCGGTCGCGCACCACCTCGGCGGTCACGGGGGCGACCTATTTTCTGGAGGTGTCGGCGGCGGTTGCCACGGGGACGGAGTCCATCTCGGTCGCACAGAACAGTCACGTATTCTCCGGCGGCGGGGGTGGCCTGATCGTCTTTGACGTGCCGTTGACCAATACGAAGTTCATCACGGAGGCGCTTGGCGGCTCGCTGATAAACGACCCTGTGAGTTCAACGCTCGCAGGACAGGCGGCTTACCTTGCATCGCATACGACCTTTGCCGCTGCGGGCACAAATGGTCCTGTTCCATCGGCGGTCGTCGGCTATCTGAACATCAGCATTGATGGGACGATCTATAAGCTGCCGTACTTCAATAGTTGATTGGGCGAGGGGAACGTGTGGTATCCGTCGCGTTGTCCCTCAGTGTAGGGATGGGTGAGGCGCCCGAGTTGCCAGTCCGTGCATTATGATGTGCGGATGGCAACTGCCGCGCGTTTCCTTTCTGCCGCCACTCGGCCATTTCAGCACTTTGGCCAGATCCGCGATTTCGCCACCACGGCCGGAGTCGAGTTCGTCGTCCTGGCGTGCACCCTGTTGTCGTTGCGGCTGGCGGCCGTGTATTGGGGCCCGACGGGCTTCGGCGAATATGTGATCTTTCGTCGAGACATTGGGCTGCTTCAGCTTCCCCTGTCTCTGAGTGTGGCTCTTGGTATCACTCGCTATGTCGCGATTGCCCGGACCACCGGAAAGTCCGAGCGTGCCTACGCCATCGCGGCAGCCCTCGCCTGCCTCACAACGCTCGTCATGGCCCTCGTGGTCACACTCCTTGCGCCTGCCATGATGGCCGATCTTCTCTTCGGATCGCCGTCGTACGTGACGCTCCTGCGTTCCCTGCTGCTTGCGGTCGCTGGGCTCGTCATGCACAGCGTCGCCTACGGCGTCTTTCGTGGCCGGCTCGACATGCGCAGCGCGAATGCGCTTCAATTTGCGAATATTGCCATCGTCCCACTCATCGTCCTCAGCATTCCGCACCGTACCGTCGCGCAGGTGGGCGCCGCGATTGGAGGAGCGTGGCTCCTCGTGGCGTTGACGAGCCTCGCTCTCGGGCAACGGCGCGCGACAGGCAGTGTCACACGGTCGGAAGTTGTGGGCGCGCTCCGTGAGCTGCTCGGGTATGGCTTGCCACGCGTACCGGGTGAATTTGCACTGAGTGCGTTGTTCGCGGTTCCGGTCACCATGATGGCACACCGTGTGGGCGTCGCCGAGGCGGGATATCTCGGATTTGGGATTTCACTCGTGACGATGATCGCGTCGGTGTTTACGCCGCTCGGCCTGATCATGCTTCCGTCCACGTCGGCACTGATTGCGCGCAACGACGTCTCCGATCTTCGGCAGAACGCCTTTCGGATCACGGCGATCTGTGTTTGCGGCGCCGCGGTCGCTGTCGCGGCGATCGTGGCGCTCGCGCCATTCATTGTCGCGCGTGGCCTTGGCTCGGCATTCGTCGCCGCGGTGCCGTTGGTGCGATTGGTCGTTCTCGCGGCCATCCCGTACGTGTCGTACATCGTGCTGCGCAATGTGCTCGATGCTGCCCATGCCAGGCCGTTCAACGCCAAGAACCTGCTCATTGGTTTGAGCGTCGTCTGGGGTGCAGGGCTCGTGGATGGCAGGCCGGCGGTGATGCCGTTGGCGGTGCTGGCGGGAACCACGGTGATTGGCGCGTTGACCGCGTTGGACTCATGGCGCATCCTGGGACGATTGCAGGATATCACTCGTGCTTAGTATCGTGTGTATCGCACTCGCAGCGTTCGGCGTGGCGGTTCTCGCGCGCCTGTCAGATCGCTCGTGGGTGTCGCCTGCGCCGTTCTTCGCGTTGATGTGGGCCGGGTATCTGCTTTCCCTGTTGCTGTTTTCGAAGCTCATCGACGGCCTCGTCCCCGGCATGCTCTGGATCCTGTTGAGTGTCAGCGCCGTGTGTGCCGGCTCCATGGCGGCGCGTCCCTTCCTCACGCCACCCGTGCAGCGTGACCCCGTGCCTGACGACGCGGCGCTGTGGGTGCTGCGGTGGATCTGTGTCGTGGCGCTCGTTACCGGCGTCATCAACATGATGGCCCTCGTCGCCGCGCGAGGATTTTCGCCCAGCGGGCTCCTGCAGTTCGCGATCATTGCCCAGGTCTCTGCCGCCAATCGCGCGCAGATCTATGCCGGTGACGCCGATACGTCGATCCTTCAACGCCTCGTCTGGATCGGGCTGTTCATCGCCTCTGCCTATGGTGCCATCCTCTTTCGCATTGCCGCGAGAGGATGGGACCGGGTGCTCGGCTTCATGCCCATGTTCATTGCGTCAGCCCTCTATTCACTGTTTGGATCCCGCATGGGAGTGCTCTACGGCGGATCGCTCTGGATTGGAACCTATCTCGCCACGCACATCGTGCTCAGCGACCCGATTCGCGGCGTTGGCATTAGGTTCCTGGTCCGGCTCGGACTGGGCTCGATCGTTCTCATTGTCGGTCTGTCCACCTTGAGCCAGGTGCTTCGCTATTCAGCCGGTACCCGTGCGCTCGACTGGCAGCGCATGCTCGCCGATCCGTTCGCATTTGTCGCGGCTTTTGGAATCTGGTTCAACCACGACGGCATGAAGTTCACCGATCTCTATTACGGAGCGCGGCTGTTCCGGCGCTTCTCCGAAATTCTTGGCGTCGTGTCGGAAATACAGCCGGCCATCTCCGTGGGTTTCACCGACTCGAACATCTACACCGTGTATCGTGATTTGATCGAAGACTTCAATCCCGTTGGCTCGACCGTTTTTCTTTTTCTCATGGGACTTTTTGGACGGCTCACGTTCGCGGCGGCACTTTCCGGACGAACGCGGGCCTTGCCCTGGCTCACACTGCTGTACGCATTCGCGCTGACCAGTTTTTCGTCGGGACTTCTATCGTACACGGTGCCGACCGCCGCCCTGCTGCTATTCATAGGAAGCTTTCGTTTCCTTCCCTCCATCGTGCGGGAGCGATCCGGTGGGTCTCTTCCCGCCAGCGGGCAATGACACCAGCTTCGCCAAAGCGGCGTCCAACAATCGTTTTTCTCTACGCCATGAATGACCTGGCGACCTTTGCTCGGGCAGACGTGGAGATTCTTTGCGAGTGGTACGACGTGAAGGTGGTCTCGTGCCAGACGATGGCTGAGATGTTTTCCGCTGCGCGCGCAGCAATGAGTGCGTCAGTTCTTTTTTGCTGGTTTGGAAGCCTGCGCTACCTCCCCGCCGTTCTCGCGGCCCGGTTGGCCGGCCGGCCCATTGTCATCGTCGCAGGGGGGTATGATGTCGCGAACGTGGCGGAGATCGGATATGGGAACATGCAAGGAGGTCCCACGACATGGTTCGGCCGATGTTTATTCCGGCTTGCAACGCTCGTGCTCCCATTTTCAGATATGGCGTGCAGCGAAGCACGGACGAATGCGAGGGTACCGTCATCCCGACTGAGAACGGTGCCTCTCGGTTTCGACCCCGGCACTCTCGGCGCAACGAACACCCCTGTGGTGAAGCAGCCACTCTTGCTTGCGGTCGCGATGATGAATCCAAGTTCAATCGAGCGCAAAGGCATAACGACGCTCGTGCGGGCGAGTCATCTGGTTCCGGAGATCCGATTCGTCATCGCCGGACGCGGGGATGGCGAGACAATGACAAAATTGCAGGCGGACGCTGCGCCCAATGTCGAATTTCCGGGCTATGTGGACGATGCGCAGCTCGCCGAGCTGTATCGACATGCGATGATCTACTGCCAACCTTCGCTACACGAGGGATTCGGCTGCGCCGTTGCGGAAGCCATGCTTTTCAATTGTATTCCGGTCGTGACGGCTCGCGGTTCGCTACCCGAGGTCGTGGGATCGACGGGTGTTTATGTTCCATACGGCGATGCGGAAGCACTTGCGGCGGCCATCAAGCGTGTCGTCGCCGGGACAGCACTTGGCGGCACAACTCCCCGTGAGCGAATTGTGACGACCTTTCCCCTCATGAAGCGCGCGGCTGCCTTGCATCAAATCATCGAGGAGGTCATTTGACATCGTCGTCTGCGCCGGAAACGGCCGTCCCGCACGGAGGAGCTGCCCGGGACATTGGGCCGTCGCTGACGGCATCGGAGGTACTGCACATCCTCCTTCGCGATCTCCGGCTCCTTGTCTGGCTTCCACTCTTCCTTCTCGCAGCTGCGGTAGTCGTGATGAAGGCGCGCGCACCACGGTATCAGTCCGAAAGTCGCATGCACCCGCGCTCCGGTGATGGTGGCATGGGTCGCTTTGCGGGCATTGCGGCCCAATTTGGCGTTGCCTTGCCGGGAGGCGGTAATGGAGCTCCGCTCAAGCTCTATGCGGAAATGCTCACCGGCCAGAAACTGATGCGCGATGCATTGGCGACCACGTTCACGATCCCAGCCGGAGCCGGAAGCCGTGACAGCGTCCAACATACACTTCTCGAGCTACTGACCGTACCGGGAGCTGATCCGCTCACACGCATCCAGACCGGTGTGGCCAGGCTTCGGGGGGCGATTGATCTGCTTCCAAACGAGGCAACATCGACGATACGGCTGCGAATCACCCTGCGCTGGCCTGGCGTATCCGAGAAGCTGAACCGCCGTTTGCTGGAGCTCGTCAATGCCTCGGCTCTCGAGTTGCGACGTGCCCAGGCCACCAGTGAAAAGCAGTTCGTCGAGGCGCGCCTCGCAACGGCACAGGAAGATCTCGATCGCGCCGAGATTGCCATTCAGCACTTTTTCGAGGTCAATCGCAGCTACGAGGGATCGCCCCAGCTGCGAAGCGAACTCGATCGCCTTCGACGCAGGGTGGACCTCCGGCAGCAAGTATTCGTCGCGCTCGCACAGGGCCTCGAACAGGCGCGAATCGATGAAATGCGCAATACACCGGTGCTCGAAATCATCGATCCTCCCGAGCTATCGGCGATGCGAGTGGGACGTGTGCGCGATACACTCATTTTCCTTCCCATCGGCTTCGTCATTGCCGTTACCATCTCGATTGGCCGCGCACTCGTCAGGCGCCATGCATCAGAAAATCCGGCGTCCACAGGCTTACTCCGGCGGCAGCTCGTGGCCGGCCTCCGTCGAGCATTTTTCCTCAGGAATCGGACATCCGCATCAGCCGCGTGAATGGACGGCCAATGCGCGTCTGGCTCGTAACGGTCGGGGAGCCGCTGCCCTCCGACCCCGGGAACGAACGGCTGCTCCGCGCAGGCATCGTCGCAGACATGCTCGTGGCACGCGGGCACGAGGTCGTGTGGTGGAGCTCCACCTTCAACCACCCTCTCAAGACCTTCCGCGCGACGAGCGACGTCACGATCCACGTCCGTCCCAATTACCGCATCGAGTTGTTACATGGCGGCGGATATCCGCGGAACGTCTCCCTAAAGCGCGTGCGCGATCACCGACGACTTGCGGCACGCTTTCACGCGCGTGCCCAACGCCAGGAGCGGCCCGACGTCATCCTCTGCTCACTTCCGCCGCTGGAGCTCGCTCTCGCGGCGGTCGAATATGGCCAGCGGCTGCGTGTCCCGGTGGTCGTGGACGTGCGGGATCTCTGGCCCGATATCTTCATCGATGTCATACCTCGCCCACTGCGCCCGCTCGCGCGCGTCGCCATGCAACCGCTCGAGGCCATCGCGCAACAGGCATGCACCGGCGCAACGGCGATATGGGGGCATGCCGCTGCCTTCGTCGACTGGGGCCTGCAACACGCGTCCCGGACGGCCACGACGCTCGACCGCACATTCCCCTTCGGATACGTGAGCACCGAGCCAACGGCAGCGGAAATTACACAGTCAGTCCAGACCTGGCGCACGCTCGGAGTCGCCCGCGAAAATGAGAAGCTGATCGCCTGTTTCGTTGGAACCGTGGGGCAGCAGACTGACGTGGCGTCCCTCGTGGATACCGCCAGGCTCCTCGGCACGAATCCACGCGTCCAGATAGTGATCTGCGGAACAGGGACGCGTCTCGACGAACTGATGCAACGATCGAAAGGATTGACCAACATCATCTTTGCCGGTTGGCGGCAGCGTCCGGAAATCTGGACTCTGCTGCGCATGGCGTCCGTCGGCGTCGCTCCATACGTGGCGCGAAAAGATTTCATCAACACCATTCCCAACAAGGTTCCCGAATACCTCTCGGCGGGATTGCCGGTCGCGCTCAACTTGACGTCGGGGGTGATGTACGACTTGCTGCTGCGAGAGGGCTGCGGATTCTCCTATGAAAATTCACCGGCGCGTTTCGCCGAACAGCTCATGGCACTCGACAACGAACCGGCGCGTCTCCAGGCAATGCGCATCGAAGCCCTGCGTGTCTTCAATGAGCGGTTCCTCGCAGAGCGCGTCTACGGCGACATGATCACGGCGCTCGAGCAGATTGCCGCCCAGGAGCTATTGTCCTCACGTCTCTCGCCCTGAATTCTCCCCGCGCACGGCGAACACGTAAAATGCCCTGAACCCGCGCACCATGCCCGTGGGAAGCGGCACGGTTGCGAGCACAGGCGCAAAGCCATCCGGCAGTTCCGCTGGAACCACCCGCAACCGCCCATGGACCAGACGCTTGAGCATCGCGCGGCCACGCAACGTCTTCGGCACCAGATGCAATCGCTCGAGCACACTCCGCGCTGCGGCGAGTAACCTCGATACCGCCAGCGCGCGCCCACCTGCGGCAGCTGAAGCGATCGGCAATGTCCCTTCGACCTCTACCGTAAAACCGCGATCTTCGAGCGCTGACCGGAACTCCGTGGCCGAGTGGTAGTGATGGCTGTGGGGACTGCGGACGAAGCCTGGCTGCTCAGGGTTGTGGTTTGCAAAAAAAACAGCCCCGGTTGGAGTAAGGACGCGCGAGATTTCGTCGAACGCGAGCTCCATGTCGGGGATGTAGTAGGTCGCCTCGAAAAACACGACTAGATCGAACGACGAATCCGCAAACGGCAGGCACTCGGCCGAAAGACGAATGAGCGGAACACGATTGCCGTAGTGCCGCCTGGCACTATGCAGCAATGCCGTGGAATAGTCCGCGCCGATCAATGACGTCGCCTGCGCCGACATGAGGCCGAATCCCTGCCCCGCACCGCAACCGAGCTCCAGCACCCGTTTCCCCACCGCACGCTCGGCGGCAACACGATAACGCGAGTATATTTGCGATGCGTTTTCGGCGGATACCGGGAGTCCGGTGGTCCACGTAACGTCCTCGTATCGATGCTCCCTGGCTTCCGGGCTCCGCACGCGTGACACTCCTTCTGAATGATGCACGGAGCCACCGACAACGAGCGCTACGCCCGTCGCCGGTGGCCCTTGAACTCACAGTGGAGACAGTACGGCGGAACGCAGCGTTGTGTCAACCGCGGACGTGCAACCTTGCATATTGCAGCAGCGAGCTCCGCACTGAAGTACATTGTCGTTCGATCACCCTGTCCACCATCCCTGCCTGGCATGTATCCCTTTTTCAAGCGCCTGTTCGATGTAGCGGCATCGGGGGCGGCACTCGTGCTGTTCTCTCCCGTGCTTGCGGTGGTGGCGCTGAGAATCAAACGGTTCGACGGTGGTCCGGTGCTCTACGCCGGTCGCAGGGTGGGCCTCAACGGCACGACCTTCGGCATGTACAAGTTTCGCTCCATGGTGCTGAACGCCGACCGGATTGGCGGGTCATCCACTCCGGACGACGACCCTCGCATCACGCCCATTGGCAAATGGCTGCGCCGGTACAAGCTCGACGAGCTGCCGCAGCTGTTGAATGTCCTGAAGGGAGAGATGAGCATCGTTGGGCCACGCCCGCAGGTGCAATGGGCCGTCGATTTGTACACGCCGGAGCAACGGCTGGCGCTCACCGTCCGACCCGGCATCACGGACTACGCATCCGTAAGGTTCCCCAATGAGGGCGAGATCCTCAAGGGAAGTACCGACCCTGATCGAGACTACATGGAGAAGATCCACCCCGAAAAGATGCGGCTGAGCGTGGAGTACGTACGCACCCGGTCGTTCATGGTGGACCTCCTCGTCATCGCACAAACCGCCGCAGCCATTCTCCGCTAATCACCATCTCCATCCGTGAAGAAATTCCGCACTGCCGCCGAGCAGGAAGTCGGCGCGAATAACGCCCGTATCTTCGACGCATCGCCGGACTCGGTCGAGATCAAGCTCGAGAATTTTCCCAAGTACGTCAGGCGCCAGCACCTCAAGCGCTTTCTCGCCATGTACGAGATCTTCAAGCTCGCGCTGCCCGTCAAGGGATCCATCGTGGAATGCGGCGTCTTCAAGGGCTTCGGCGTGATGTCATGGGCAAAGCTCAGCGCCATGCTCGAGCCGGAAAACCTCACGCGGCGCATCTATGCGTTCGATACGTTCGCCGGGTTTCCGTCCGTTCACGAGAAGGATGCGACGCAGGTTGCCGACGTCACGGTGGGTGGATTATTTGCCGACTCCCATGACGAGCTCCTGGCACTGATCGACGAATATGACAAGGATCGCTTCCTGGGCCACGTCGACAAGGTGCACCTGATCAAGGGCGATGTCGTGGAGACGATTCCGGTGTTCATCGAACAGCATCCGCATCTCGTCGTGAGTTTGCTGTTTCTGGACATGGATCTCTTCGAGCCCACGGTCACGGCGTTACGCCATTTCATCCCGCGCATGCCCAGGGGAGCGGTGCTGGTATTTGATGAGCTGGACAACCCCATGTGGCCCGGTGAGACGCTGGCAACGATCGAGGAGCTGGGACTTGGCCGGCTTGCCCTTCGGCGCCTCGAATGGGATCCATACATCTCGTACGCCATCCTCGACTGACGCCACGACACAGTGACCACACCATCCAGCGCCGCTCCGCTAATGCATGCAATTCCGTTTTTCAATTACAAGGGCGCCTTCTCGGCACACGAGCAGGCGTACCTCGATCTCCTTTCCGATATCATTCGGCGCGGCGCGTTCATCCAGCAACGTGATCTGGTGGAGTTCGAGCAGCACCTCGCCGCATACATGGGCGTCAAGCACGCCATCGGCGTTGGCAATGCGACGGACGGCCTGATCATGGCGTTTCGCGCGGTGGGCCTTGGCGCAGGTGACGAAGTCATCTTTCCCTCGCATACCATGGTCGCCTCACCCGCATCCGCCGCGCACTGCGGCGCAACGCCGGTGCCTGTCGACATCGGGCCCGATCATCTCATCGACCCCGCGGCAATTGAAGCGGCCATCACACCCCGCACCCGGGCCATTCTCCCCGTCCACCTGAACGGGCGCACGTGCAACATGGATCCCATCCTCGACGTCGCACGTCGCCACGGCCTATTGATCATCGAGGACGCCGCACAGGCACTCGGCTCCACGTACAACGGACGCATGGCGGGATCCTTTGGCAAGGCTGCCGCCATCAGCTTCTATCCCGCCAAGATTCTCGGCTGCTTTGGCGACGGTGGGGCCGTCGTCACCAATGACGACGACGTCGCCCGCACCGTCCGCCTGTTGCGTGACCATGGCCGCAATGACGACGGCGAAGTCGAGACGTGGGGACTCAACTCGCGGCTCGACAACTTCCAGGCAGCGGTGCTGGAATTTCAGTTCAAGAACTACGCGGACATCATTTCGCACCGGCGAGCGCTCGCCGCCGTTTACGAGTCGGAGCTCGGACAGCTTGCGCAGCTCGCATTGCCGCCCGCTCCACACGATGACGGTCCGCATTTCGATGTCTACCAGAATTACGAGCTCGAAGCCGACGATCGAGACGGCCTCCGCGCGTTTCTCAAGGACCGCGGCATCGGCACGCTGATTCAGTGGGGGGGCAAGGCGGTGCATCAGTTCGCGGGGCTCGGCTTCACGCAGACATTGCCGGAAACCGACCGGTTCTTCCAGCGGTGCATGATGCTGCCAATGAACATGATGGTCACGCTCGATGATGCCAGGGCGATCGCGTCGTGCATTCGTGAGTACTACGGCGCGTGAACTGCGATACTGTCACGCTCGCGGCGCGCATTCGGCGCCACGCGCTGAACATGACTTCGCGCGGCGGCAGCTCGCACATCGGGTCCATTTTCTCGATGGCGGACATCGTCGCCATGCTGTACGGCCAGGTACTGCGCATCGATCCTGTCAACCCCAGGTGGCCCGCGCGTGACCGATTCATCCTGAGTAAGGGACACGCCGGCGCCGGCGTATACGCGGCACTTGCCGAGCGCGGATTTTTCTCGGTCCAGAAGCTGGAGACTCACTATGGCGATGGCTCGGACCTGAGTGGGCACGTTTCGCACAAAGGCATTCCCGGAGTCGAATTCAGCACAGGTTCCCTCGGCCACGGTTTGCCGGTGGGCGCTGGCATGGCCCTGTCCGGAAAGTTGAACGGTGAGAGTCATCGCGTGTACGTGCTTCTGAGTGACGGAGAGTGTGACGAAGGATCCAACTGGGAAGCCATCCTCTTTGCGGCGCATCACAAGCTCGATAACCTCTGCGTGATCGTCGACTACAACAAGATCCAGAGCCTCAAGCCTGTCGCGGACACGATCGGCCTCGAGCCGTTTGCCGACAAGTGGCGTGCCTTTGGCTGGTCGGTTGCCGAAGCCGACGGACATGATCATTCGCAACTGGCGCGCGCCTTCGAGCACGCGGCAGCAACGAAAGACATGCCCTCATGCGTCCTCGCGCATACGATCAAGGGCAAAGGCGTACCGTTCATGGAGCATTCCGTCCTCTGGCACTATCGCACCGCGCGCGGGGCGGAATTCGATGCCGCGGTGGCGGCGCTCGAGGGCCCCCAAGAAGGCCAATCATGAGGGATACATTCATCAAGGCGCTCGGCGAACTCGCAGAGGTTGACCCACGAATCTTCCTCATTACGGGAGATCTCGGCTTTGGCGTACTGGATGATTTTTCCTCGCGCCGAGCGCACCAGTTTCTCAATGCGGGTGTCGCGGAACAGAACATGACGGGCCTTGCCACCGGACTAGCGCTTGAAGGCCGGATCGTCTTTACGTATTCCATTGGAAATTTCCCCACCTTGCGGCCGCTGGAACAGATCCGTAACGACGCAGCGTATCATGGCGCAAACGTGAAGGTCGTCGCCGTGGGCGGCGGCTTCAGTTATGGGGCACTCGGCATGTCACACCATGCCACGGAAGATCTGGCGATCATGCGTGCCCTTCCAGGTGTGACGGTGGTCTCCCCTGGCGACAAATGGGAAACTCTCTGCGCTGTACGGGCAATCGCCGAAACGCCTGGGACGTGTTACCTGCGGCTGGATAAATCGAGCGCGGGTTGGACGGATCGTCCCGGCGAGCAGTTCGTGCTCGGCAAGGCCAGACAATTACGGAACGGTGATGCGTTGACGCTCGTGGTGACTGGCGGAATTCTCGGCGTCGCGCTCGAGGTGGCAGATACACTGGCGCAGGAAGGACTGCAGTGCCGGGTGCTCAGCATGCACACCATTTCTCCGCTTGATATCCAGTCACTGATTGCGGCAGCGCGCGAGACCGGCGGTATTCTCAGTATCGAGGAACATGGCGTGACTGGAGGGCTGGGCGGCGCCATTGCAGAGTCGCTTCTGGAAGCTGGCGTTCCACCGCGACGGTTCTATCGCATTGGCTTGCGCGCTGGATTTTCCTCAATCGTTGGCAGTCAGGCCTTTCTTCGCTCCGCCTACGGAATGGACGCAGGCGCAATCGCCGCCGCGGCGCGGCACATGGCGGAATAAGGCCTGGTGTTATGGAGCGGCGGTCAGGTCCGCCACGAGCCCGGACGGCCTTCCGGGCGGGCGGTTGTCAGTCTCCATGCGATCATACGGCATATCGTCCAGGGAATCGAGGCTGGACGGTATTCGCACGAATGCGTCCGCGACCGTCACGGTCTGACCATTCACGCGAACACAGCCCGCATATTCCGGGACCACGGCGAGGAGCAACTCCCGGATTCTTGCAGCGGGCGCATGCTCGCGCGCCGCCTGAATCAGCGCTTCGATATCGCACTCGCGATGATCCGATGACTCCGCGTCACACGCACGAAGAATCTTCGGGTGCACCGTTGGCGAGATGTCCGCACCGGCAAAGAACAGCTCTTCATATAGCTTTTCGCCGTCCCGGATTCCGGTGAAATGCACCTCGACGTCCACTTCCGGCTCGAGTCCCGACAGCCGGATGAGATCGTTGGCCAGGTCATGAATACGCACGGGCTCGCCCATGTCCAGCACGAAAACCTCACCATCCGTACCGATCGCCGAGGCCTGCAGCACCAGTTGGACGGCCTCCGGGATCGTCATGAAGTACCGCGTCATGTCCGGATGCGTGATCGTCACGGGTCCACCCTGCGCAATTTGGCGCATGAAGGTGGGCACAACACTGCCCCGGCTTCCAAGGACGTTGCCAAAGCGCACCGACACGTAGCCGGACCCACCGTCCATCGAGCACCGGTGCACGATGTGCTCGGCAATGCGCTTCGTTGCACCCATCACGCTCGTGGGGCGCACGGCCTTGTCCGTGGAGATGAGCACGAAATGCTCGACGTCGAACTCACGGCACAATGTCACCACGTTCCGGGTGCCCAGGACATTGTTGAGCACGGCTTCGGCGACGTTTGCCTCCATGAGCGGTACATGCTTGTGCGCCGCCGCATGAAAGACCGAATACGGCCGATGCTCGGCGAATACCCGATTCATCCGGCTGTGATCGCGTACGTCCCCGATAATGGGGTCGACGCGAACACCGGGAAAGGTGCTCGACATTTCCTGCAGCAGCTCGAAGATGGAATTTTCTCCGCGACCGAGCGCGACGATCTTCTCCGGCTTGAGCCGCGCCAGTTGGCGGCAGAGCTCACTGCCAATCGACCCGCCGGCGCCGGTGACCATCACGACCTTTCCGGTCACGAGCGACGAGACCTCCTGGAGGTCTGTCGTGATCGATTCGCGGCGCAGCAGGTCCTGAATCTCGATCTGCCTGAGTGCGTGGACGCGCTTTTCTCCGGACAGGATCTCGAACAGGCCCGGCACCGTCAGCGTCGCCAGGCCCGTATGATGGGACTGCTTGAGGATATTGCGCAGCACAAGGCCCGGCGCCGAGGGCATGGCGACGACGACGTCGGTTGCGCCCACGTCTCGTGCCACCTGCGACAGGTCCGACAGGGCGCCAAGAATGGGGACGTTCTGGAGACGCATGCCGCGCTTGTGCGGGTCGTCGTCCAGCACGGCGACGGGGAGAATGCCCAGCTGCGCGTTGTCGAGCAGCTCGCGAACGATCATTCCACCAGCAACGCCCGCACCGACGACGATCGCCCGCCGGGACCGGCCGTTCTGCGGGAATCTGTCCCGGCGGGCCAGCACGCGCGCAGCCAGCCGCGGCGCCGCAATTGCGCCCGCGCAAAGCAAGGCGTCGAGCAGAATGACCGCATAGGAAAGCCGATCGGTTGGTGTAGCGCCAAAGGGCACGACGGCGATCCCCACCACTCCGTCGACGATCGCACAGGCGCCGGCGGCCATTACCAGGAGCTCGAGATCACTCACGCTCGCATACCGCCAAAGCCTGCGGTAGACACCAAGGGCAACGAGCAGTGCCAGCTTTATCGGGAGCGTTGCGAGCAGGAAGAGCCGGAAGCTGTGGTTCAGCTCGGGGGTCCACGTCATGCCGTAACGCGCTGCGAACGCGGCAAGGGCGCTGACGGAGATGAGTATTACATCGGACAGGAAAAACATCCGGTTGCGAAGACTCGCAATCTTGCCGCTCAAAGCGTCCAAGAGTAAATCCTTAGCTGTGTTTGCCGAGCTCGACGATATTACAATCCTACAGCTTTACACGTAAGAACAGAATCCCGAACGCCCAGGAGTTACGAATTCCGAACACATGCTCGGCAAAAATGGCCGGTAGCGTGCTGGACTCACGCAACCGTACGGTGTCGCCCTGTTCAGTGCAACAGCGATGTGATCAGACCTTCTTCGCATGCCGTGGAACTGCGTGAAGCGTGCCAATTCATGGAACGGCAAGAGCAAAAAAGAAGCCGAAGAGCGAACCGGTCACGTTGGGGATTCCGGGCCCCATCGATCACAGCATAGCAACTCTTCGGCTTCCTTTTTCCTGCCCAACCACAGCTACTCCAGCGACTCACTGCACCGCGGGAGCCCTACTCGTCGTCGTCTGCCTCGGACTCCGGTGCCGCCACGCCAGGCAGATCTACGCCAATGCCAAGCACCACCTTCACCTTCTCCTCGATCTCGGCCATGATCGCGGGATTGTCCTTGAGATACATTTTCGCGTTCTCGCGACCCTGACCGATCTTCTGGCCATTGTAGCTATACCAGGCACCCGACTTCTCGATGATGCCTGACTCGGCGCCAATATCCACCAGGAGGGAGGTATGACTGATGCCCTCCGCATACATGATGTCGAATTCGGCCTGCTTGAACGGCGGCGCCACCTTGTTCTTCACCACTTTTACGCGAACATGGGAGCCGACGATGTCTTCCTTGTCCTTCACCGGCCCGATACGACGAATATCCAGGCGGACTGACGCATAGAACTTGAGCGCCTTGCCACCCGTGGTCGTCTCCGGGTTGCCGAACATCACGCCGATCTTCTCACGCAGCTGGTTGATGAAGATGACGATGGTCTTGGAGCGTGCGATGGAGCCGGTGAGCTTGCGGAGCGCCTGGCTCATGAGGCGCGCCTGGAGGCCCATGTGCGACTCACCCATGTCACCCTCGATTTCCGCCTTGGGCACCAGCGCCGCCACCGAGTCGATGACCACGATGTCCACGGCGCCCGAGCGTACCAGGATCTCGCAGATCTCGAGGGCCTGTTCGCCGGTATCCGGCTGCGAGATGAGGAGCGCTTCCACATCCACCCCGAGCTTCCGCGCATACTCGGTGTCCAGCGCATGCTCGGCATCAATGAACGCGGCGACACCGCCCATCTTCTGCGCATTGGCCACGACGTGGAGACACAACGTGGTCTTGCCACTGGATTCAGGCCCGTAGATCTCCGTGACGCGCCCACGCGGAATGCCACCCACGCCGATGGCGGCGTCGAGGTTGATCGCTCCGGTTGGCACGGCCTCGATGCGCACCTTCTCCTTTGCATCCATCCGCATGATCGAACCTTTGCCGCAGTTCTTCTCGATCTGCGCAATGGCGAGGTTCAGCGCCTTTTTCTTGTCGTCTGCAATCGTGGACACGGCCATTGTCTGTAAAGCCTCTCGTTTGTCGTGGATTCCCTGGGCCCACGCGGGCATTTGAGCGTAATCGAAAAATCGCTGTTTTTCGACACCCGAATAGAATACGAAGATGGACACCCGAAGTCAAACCGAAAGCCGCAGGAGAAATGCCGATTCCACGTGGCGGATCCGGACGCTGGTTCCATCCATCAGCACGCCCACCACATCGAAGCGATACGCCTCCCCTTTCCGTCCATGGCGGGCCACCCACACGCGGGCGGAGCGACCTAACTCCTTCTGCTTCCGCCAGTTGACGGCCTGCACGGGGTCCCCAAACCGGTCCCCCCTGCGCGCCTTGACCTCCACGAACGCCACCAACCCGTCCTGTTCGACCACGAGATCGATATCCCGGTGCCCGGACCGGAAACGCCGCTGGACAATCTTCCAGCCGCGCTCCCGGAGCCACCGCTCCGCAATTCGCTCTCCGAGCTCTCCGAATGCCTGCCTGGCCTCTGACATGAACGCATGATAGGCGGTCTCCCGGAGACTGCGTCACCAGACGAGCGCAGGCCGTGGCAATTCGACGCACGACCATCTTACGCTCGCAGAGAATCACGCGCACTTTAGCCAGGTCGGTTCGAAGGCGAACTCGAGCAAGGGAGCGATGTGGCTTCTTGCGAGTCATGCCTTAGACCAGACGGGAGAACGAACGCATGGCTAAGACGAAAGGAGACAGTCCGTCAATCAGCGTTGCCGATGGATCAGACATCTTCGAGGACGAGTCGTCTGTGGCGGGGGAGGCGGGAGATTCCGCATCGGCGAAGCGGACTGGCGCCCGCGACCGGCAGAAGAAAAAGGATGGCGGGATACTGACGGCGAAGGGACCTGGCGCCCGCGACCGACAGAAGAAGAAGGAATCGGTGACGTCGACGTCGAAAAGCCCTGGCGCACGCGACCGGCAAAAGAAGAAGGATGCCGGGATGTTGACGGCGAAGGGGCCGGGTGCCCGCGACCGCCAGGCGAAGAAGGATCAGGCAGCCCCCAGAAAGACGGCAAAGAAGGCGACCGCAAAGAAAACCGCCGCAAAGAAGACCGCAAGGAAGACAGCCGTAAAAAAGACCGTCGCCAAGAAGGCGGGAGCGAAAAAGAGCACGCTCCGCGCCGGTGGAAAGGTTACTGGCGCCAGAGACCGCCAGGCGAAGAAGAGCACCTGATCCGATTTCTCCCTCATGCTCGATCTTCTGTTGGAGCCCGGCGTTGGCGCGCACGACTGGCGCGCCTCCGCCCGGGGGTTTTCTGCGAATCACGGCGCCATTGAGCCATTTCAGCATCCCGCACTCGAGAGCTTCGCCGTTGCATCGCCAGCGGAGATCCTCATCGTCACCCGGGAACGGTGCGCCGACCTCACCCAGGTCTCTGGCCGAGCGCGCCATATCCCACACGTTTCGCGCGAGCGACTGGAGGAGATTGCCGCCGAGTC
>JAQBPY010000186.1 GCA_028287285.1 Gemmatimonadota bacterium | reverse complement strand
ACGCCGATCGTAAAGTCTACGACGAAGCATACTTCGCGAAATGGTATCGCGATCCCCGTACCCGTGTTCATACACCGGATGCGGTGCGCCGCAAGGTGCGCATGGTCGTCGGAGTGGCCGAGTACTTTCTGAAGCGAAAGGTACGATCCGTTCTCGACATCGGGGCGGGAGAGGGTCGCTGGCGCGCCGAGCTGCGCCGTCTGCGGCCCGGCGTGCGCTACCAGGGCGTGGACCCGAGCGAATACGTGGTGCGCAAGCACGGCCGCCGGCGAAACATCACGCTTGGCACCTTCCAGGATTTGCCCAAGTTGGCCTTGGCGCGGAGCTACGATCTCATCGTGTGCGCCGACGTGCTCCAGTACGTGCCCGACGCCGCGCTCCAGCGTGGTGTCCGCCACATCGCAACGCTTCTCGATGGTGTCGCTTTCCTGGAGTCGTATACCACGGGCGACGAGATGGAGGGCGACCTTGCGGGGTGGCATCCGCGGAGCAAGGCGCGTTATCGCCGCCTCTTTGCCTCGGCTGGCCTGGTCGGTTGCGGCCTGCACTGCTATGTGGCGCCCAGGTTGGCGGAATGGGCAGTGGAGCTCGAGCTGGTGTGAACCCGCATCTATTCGTGGCAATCGCAAGCCGGTAGCTTTCGCCCCTCGCGGGAAGTCAGCCCAGTTCGGCTGCGTTCGACTACGGCAACAGACTGGAGCGCGTTCACGTTGAGAGTTCTCATTACGGGCGGTGCCGGGTTCATCGGGTCGCACCTTGCTGACGCGTGTCTCGCGCGCGGCGACGAAGTCGACATCATCGATGACCTCTCGACTGGAAGCTTCCGAAACATCCAGCATCTCAAGGGGCACCCGAGATTCCACTACACGATCGAGACCGTCCTCAACCAGCCGGTGCTGAGCGAGGTGATGGACCAGTGCGACGTGGTGTTCCATCTCGCGGCCGCGGTGGGCGTGAAGCTGATCATGGAGAGCCCCGTTCACACCATCGAGACGAACGTCCGCGGCACCGAGGTCGTGTTGTCGTTGGCCAACAAGAAGAAGAAACACGTGATGATCGCGTCGACCTCGGAGGTCTACGGGCTCAGCGAGCAGTTGCCATTCCGGGAGGACGGACCGCTGGTCATGGGGGCGACGACCAAGCACCGGTGGAGCTACGCGTGTTCCAAGGCCATGGACGAGTTTCTCGCGCTGGCCTACTACCGGGAAAAGAAGCTGCCGACGACCATCGTGCGCCTGTTCAACACCGTCGGCCCTCGCCAGACCGGGCAATATGGGATGGTCATCCCGACCTTTGTGAAACAGGCGCTCGCGGGCCGTCCAATCACCGTGTATGGCGACGGCACCCAGTCGAGATGCTTCGGCTTCGTGGGGGACGTCGTGGGGGCGCTCATGAAGTTGATGGACGAACAGGCCGCCATCGGACAGGTGTTCAACATCGGCTCCGATCAGGAAATCGCGATCGGGGAGCTGGCGCGGCGGGTTCGAGAGCTCACGGGATCGAGCTCCGAGATCACGTTCCTGCCCTATGACGAGGCCTATGAGGAGGGGTTCGAGGACATGCCGCGCCGAGTTCCGGATATATCGAAGGTGCGTGACATGGTTGGGTTTGCCCCGACGATGACCCTGGACGGCATCCTGCGGTCGGTCATCGCTTATGAGCTCGACGGCAGCCTCCCGGACATGTAGGGATCCGAAAAAAGGAAGTACATCAATCGTCGCGAATGCATCTATGTCGCGCTGTCCGGTTATGACGTGGAAATACTTAACAAAGCAAACATTGGGTAGTCATCCCTCCGAAGCGCGCTCGGCCTCGTCGCGTGACGAGAATCGTGCACAGGGGGTGGGCTATGGGCCTGCGTGCTCGTGGGCCGACGAACCATCCGCACCATCGGAATGAACAATTTACGGAATCGGTATCTCCTGGTTCTCGACGCGGTGCTGCTGACGGCGGCTCCGTTTCTGTTGTTCGCGCTTCGGTTCGAAGGGTTGGCCTGGCCGGAGGGGCACTTCGAGTCGGCGCGTGAGTTCGCGGCGTGCGGGCTGCTGGTGCAGTTGGCGGTGTACTTCTCATTCGGCCTCTATCGGCGCTTCTGGCGCTTCGCGAGTGTTTCGGAGCTCAAGCTCATCTTTGCGGCCGGCGTCTGTGCGGGTGTCGTGAACATGATCGTGGGCCGGTACGTGGTGCCGGGGTTCATAGTGCCGTCGCCGGAAGTACCGTTTTCCGTGCTGTTCTCGTACGCGATGCTGAGCGTCGCGATCATCGCGATTCCGCGCGTGTTCATCCGGATGCAGGAGCTCACGCGCCGCCGCCGGCCGCGGTCGTCGGCGGACCGGCGCGTCCTCGTGGTGGGAGCAGGCTCGGCAGGCCACATGATCGCGCGCGAGCTGGCCATGCATCCGACCCTCGAGCTGTCACCCATCGGTTTCGTTGACGATGACCGGGACATTCACGGTCTCCGGATCGAGAACATTCCTGTGCTCGGCGGTCTGGCGGACATCCCGCATCTCGTCGAGACGCAGCGCATCGAGG
>JAQBPY010000268.1 GCA_028287285.1 Gemmatimonadota bacterium | reverse complement strand
CGGGTTCCCATCGGACTCCGCAAGCGCCACGGCTGACACGGGACGCCAGAAATTGTAGTAGTACTTGGCCTCGAGGCTCGCCGTATACGCGTCGAACTCTCCCATCTGGAGCACGGCGAACAGTCTTGCCGCATCCGCTGCGTCGAGCTTCTGCTGCTCGGCCACTACGCGCGCGATTCTGTTCCAACCAGTTGGCGAGTTCTCCATCCAGAAAAGTGCGATCTCTGTTTGCGTCGGAGTGCGAGCCGCGCAACCGGCGCAACCCAAAGCCTTGACCTCGTTGAAATCTGCGGTGTACCTGCTGGTGAGAACCGCCGCCGCATTCGACGCTGCTCCATACGGGCGTCCAGGACGGAACTGTGATGCGCTAGTGAGAACGAACGGCGTCACAGTGGTGCCCCAGTTCGATGCGTCGGCAAACCCTCCCGTGCCGAAGAAATCAAACCCCGGAGTGTTGAACGGAAAGGTGAATTGGTAGTCGCCAGGATTTGATCCGGGGTGATAAGGCCCGACGCCGCCGCCAGCCACACCATCCGAAGCCCGTCTCGTCAGAATTGCCACCGCTGCGCGGTGCCCGATCAAGACGCCGTCAGCGATTCCCGACGTACCGGAAAGGGCCGCCATTTCGCTCGCGTACCAGGCATCCGTGGAGGCCTGTGCGCCGGGATCGGCGCCGACGATTGCGTCATGCGCCGCCGTTAGGACTGCAGCCGCTCCGCTGGCGTCGCGATTGATTGGACCCGTGTCGGCGTACCGCGCGAATCGCGGATTTGTCGCATTGAGCGCGTCGTGCATCGCAACGTTCGCGATCGCGTACAAACGGGCCTCGATGAACGGAGCCAACGGTGCGCCAGGTGGAACGAGAGACGGCGCCGCGGCGACAGCCTGCGCGTTTCCCGCGAAGACGGCAGAGAGCGCGCGCGTACCGTCTGCGCGGCGCGATGCACTCGCGTTTCCGCCCTGGCTTGGCGACAGCACCAGCGGTTCGGTCGTCGTGGGGGTCGATTCCGGGCTGCATGCGAGAGCCATGACGACAATCAGCAGCCACGGAAGTGCGTGCCTGGGTGTCCGAATACGGGGTGGGGATAAACGGAGAGACATGAGGCGAATCCTCGAGGGGTGTAGGGGAAGGAGAAACCGGCGCGATTATAAGGCGGGGGCGTGAGCAAGCCGTTTCCCCTGCGTCTCTTGGCCGTGAGTTGGGCTGATCTTGGCCGATTGCCGTTCCGGCGCCATGATTTACCCGGTGATAGGCTTCCAACTTCTCGGTGAGATTCGCCTGCAGGTCACGGATGGCGCAGAGGTCGATGCGCTACTGCGGCAGCCTAAGCGACTCGCGCTGCTCGCCTATCTGGTGGCTCCGGTCCCCGGAACGTGGCACCGCAGGGATACGCTACTCGCTCTCTTCTGGCCGGAGCTAGACACTGCGCACGCGAGAACGTCGCTAAGAAACGCTCTCTATGTCTTGCGACAATCCTTGGGCGACAACGTTCTCAGAACGCGCGGAGATGAGGAGATCTCGGTCGACCCAGCTAAGCTCAAAACAGACCTCGGCGAGGTGTGGTCCGCGCTGCGGGAAGGGCGAGTCGCGGATGCACTGGCCAACTACCATGGCGAGCTGTTGCCCGCGCTCTTCGCCTCGGACAGCGAAGGTTTTCAACGTTGGCTCGACACCGAGCGCGCTCGGTTGAAGGTCGAGGTGTCCAAGGCGGCGCTGGTGCTCGTGGCCACTTTGGAGAGGGAAGGGAAACTGGCCGAGGCACTGAGCGTGGCCCAGCGAGTGATTGAGATCCAGCCCGACAATGAAACCGCTGTGCGCCGGCTGATCACACTTCACGATACGATGGGCGACCGGGCCGGAGCTCTCGGCGTGTTCGAGACCTACCGAAGCAGATTGGCGAGCGAGTTCGAGGCCGAGCCAGCCCCCGAGACAATGGCTCTTGCAAACCGACTACGCGCATCTACTGGGATGCCAGCTCCGCGTTCCGCCCGGTTCGTCACTAGCGGACGCCGGAGTGCGCAGCCAACCGTGCCTCCTTCCCACGCGGAGGAGAGCGTAACACAAGCCGCCAGCGTTTCGGCGTTGACGAGTCAGTCGGGCAGGAGGATGCGCATTGCCGTCGGCTCAACGCTGCTCATTCTCGTTGTCATCCTGCTGATCGGCTGGGCGGTGTCGCGGCCGCCGCGCCCGCTCGCCGTTGGCGTCTCGACGCCACTCACGTCGGAAGAGGGATTGCAGGTCGAGCCGGCGGTCTCACCGAACGGACGGCTCGTCGCGTATGTGAAGGGTAATCCGAGTCGCATGCGTGTTTTCGTACAGAAAATCGCCGGCGGAGCCGCATGGCCGCTCACCGCCGATTCAGGCTCCTCGGAGATTGTGCCGCGCTGGTCGCCGGACAACGATGAGCTCCTCTACCTGGCGCGCAACAGCGCATTCGTGTCGCCAGCGCTCGGCGGTCAGCCGCGGCTGATCGCGGCAGGCACCGAGGGCAATGGTTCGGTGCGCTCGGCGTCGTGGTCTCCCAACGGGGATTCGGTCGCGATCGTCCGCAACGATTCATTGTTCGTCCAGGCGCTCGACGTATCGGGCTCGCGATTTGTGGGAAGCGGCGATCAGCTGCACTCGTGCGTGTGGTCGCCGGACGCAAGGTGGATTGCCTGCGTGTCGGGAAACTGGATTGCGCTGACTCCGGGGACGCTCTTCGGGAATCGCGCTCCGAGCGGTCTCGTCCTGTATCCAGCGGCGGGCGGAGCCGCAATCGCGCTCACTGATCGTGAAAAAGAGCACGCAAGTCCTGCCTGGTCTCCCGACGGAAAGGCTCTCTGGTTCCTGTCGAATAGCGACGGCGTCTCGGGCGAGGTTTACAGCGTACCGATCGGCGGTGATGGACATCCAGCCGGACCATTCACGCGCGCCGGGCTCAACGCCGAGTCGATAAGCCTGTCCGCTCGTCGCATTGCGTACTCTGTGCCTGTAAGGAAGCAGAACATCTGGGCGCTGCGAATTCCGACGAACGGACCCGTGACCGTTGCGTCCGCAACTCCAGTTACTTCCGGTAACCAGGTGATCGAATTGGTCACCGTGTCGCGGGATGGGAAGTGGCTGGTGTTCGACAGCAATCTGCGGGGCAACTCCGACATCTACCGGATGCCGACAGCTGGCGGGGCCGTCGAGCGGCTCACCGACGATTCCAGACAGGAATTCGCCGGCACTCTCTCGCCCGACAACCGGGAGCTCGCGTGGCAGCTGTGGTCGAACGGAGAGCGGCACCTTTTCGTGAAGACGATCGACGGAGGGAGCCCACGCCAGGTTGATCCCGCGCCTGGCGATCAGGGCGTTCCACGCTGGTCTCCCGCAGGCTCGTCTCTCGCAGCGTGGAGTCACGCGACGGAGCAGGGGGCAATCTTCGTAGTGCAGCGCAACGCTCGCGGCGAGTGGCAACGGCCTGCATGGAGGCTCGAGGACGCCCAGCTTCCATGCTGGTCTCCCGACGGAAAAACGCTTGCCTTCGTCAAATTTGCGGGGAGCATC
>JAQBPY010000087.1 GCA_028287285.1 Gemmatimonadota bacterium | reverse complement strand
TCGACATGCACGATTCTGCACCCCCTTGCATAAGTCGAACGAAAAATGACAAGTTTGCAGCGCATCACCTATCCTCGTCTGCTGCCGCACACCTCCCTTACCGCGATTCCGTCGCACCTGCAATGATGACCCTAATGCGGCGGCTATTCCGACAAGCTCGGTGTACGCTTCTCCTCCTGTGCATGGCGGCGCTTGCGGCAAATGCTCAAACCGTGCGGCCGGCGGCCCCGCCGGATACGTCGGGCAATAGCGCAGTGGGAGCGCTGCCTACGCTCGGCGGCACTGTGCATGACAGGGACGGGCAGCCAATCCCGGGTGCGCTCATCGTGCTCACCAGAAGCGACTCGGCAAAATCGCCCACGCCCTTCACCGCCACATCCGATACGCTCGGCCGCTTCCTTCTTGCCAGGGTGCCTCGGGGCTCCTACGAGCTCCACACGCTCTATGGGCCGAGGGAAGCGGCCGTGAAGCGGATTGACGTCGATACAGGAGTGCGAGGCATCGTCGACGTCGAGATTTCCGCGCCCGGAACCTCCACGGACGGGTGGGAACGTTTGTGGATCGCGGGCGTGCTGCTCACGTACTTTGCCACGATCCTCATCTGGCGATGGCATCACATTGCGCGATCGGTGCACGAGTTGTTGCGTGTCCACATCGCGACCCTGCGGACGCGCCTCGCCACCGAAGCCGATCCGGGCGAACGAACGGAAGCGTTCAAGGCGCTCCAGACCCAGCTCGATGCGTTGGAGGGGTGGACGACAGACGATTGGGCCGATTGGGGCGCAAGGAAGCCCCCGAAGCCCAACGCCAGGGCGGCAGAGGCGCACGGTCAGCCCGCAGAAGCGAACGTCGAGCCCGTGCGGAGACCGCGGCACCGGGGTGGACGCTTGTTCGAGTTCCTGTTCTGGTCGCGTGGCCGGGAGAACGCAGCCTGGGTCGAGATCCACGCGATCGAAAGCCAGCTGATCTCGTTCTTCACGCCGGCAGAGCAGATCCTGGGCTACCTCGTCTGGGCCGAGGCGGAGCTGCGCGGCATTTCCAACAATCCAGGCGCGACGGCCCTGGCCGACGCGATCAAGACGTCGCTACAGGCCGGCGCCAGGACATCGCGCTCCGAGACGGTCGAGCTACTGAGCGTCCGCAAGGGACTATTGAGCCGAGCCCTGTCGATCATCAACAGCGAGCGTGACAACAGCTTCGTAACGCTGATGGAATGGCAGGACAAGACGAGCTGGCTGATCTTCTTCGCGCTCGTCATCATCGGCCTGCTGGCGGGAACAATGGGACGCGCGATTCTGTTCCTCGTTGGCGCGGCGGGAGGATTCGCCAGCCGTCTGTCGCGGGCAACGGTCGCCACCGACGTGCCCCTCGACTATGGCGCGTCATGGGCGACCCTGTTCCTGAGTCCCGTGTTCGGCGCACTCGCCGCGTGGTTCGGTGTCGCACTCATCGACCTCGGCGTCCAGGCGGGGGTGTTCGGATCTGCATTCGGCACGGTGAAGTGGGACAACCCCATGAGCCTATGGACGATCGGCCTCGCGTTCCTGCTTGGATTCTCCGAGCGCTTCTTTGATACCGTCGCAGGTGCCGTGACCGATGCGGTAAAGCGTGCGCCGGACAAGCCGCCTGGGGCGGGCGCGGCAGGAAAGAACGGGGGCGCCGATGCGGATGCGAACGCAAAGCCGGCCGATCCCGCCGGGAATGCGGACGACGTCGACGCCGCAGACCCGGCCGCGACACTTCCGTCGGACGAAAGCGCCGGCCAGACACCGGCCGATCCGGCGAATACCACGACTCAAGGCTGAGGACATCCGCCCATGCATGCAGACTGGACACCATCACCGAACTTTGCGAAGGGGCGGAAAGGCTTCAGCCCCATCGCGATCGTCATCCACATCATGCAGGGAAGCCTGAGCGACACCGACTCGTGGTTTGCAACGCCCAAGTCGAAGGTGTCGGCTCACTATGGCATTTCCAGAACTGGCGTGGTGCACCAATACGTTGCCGAAAGTGATACCGCGTGGCATGCCGGCACCGTGGACGCGCCGACGTGGCCGCTCATCACGACGGGACCAAACCCGAATCTGTATACGCTGGGCATCGAGCACGAAGGACAAACGGGCGACCCGTGGCCGGAGGCGCTCTATGCCACGAGCGCCGCGCTGGTCGCCGAGCTTGCGGCACGCTGGTCGATCCCGCTCGACCGCGAGCACATCATCCGCCACGCCGAGATTCGCCATGCGAAGCACTTCTGTCCGGGGCGCGGCGTCGATCTGGACCAGCTGATCGCACGCGCGCGGAACGCGGTGACTTTAGCGACGAACAACACCTTCGTGGGAATCACGGGCAGCGTGACGGCGCGCAGCCGGTTGAACATCCGCCGAGCCGCGCCCAACACGATCGCGGATGTCGCCCGGGTCGTGGATGCGGCGTCGGTGCTCAGCACGGTGGGCTGGACGAGCACGGGCGAGTCGCTCCACGGCAACTCGCATTGGTATCGTGATGGGGACGGGAACTACTTCTGGGCCGGCGCCACTGACCAGCCCACGCCGATGGTGTGATACCTGAAGGAGATGGTCAGAAACACACACCCACTCCGCAATGCTAAGGCAGGACCGTCACACTCAATGAGTCGGCACCGAGCGCGTGTGTCTCCTGCGCCCGGGCTCGACGTATGCCGATCACATCAGAACGGGCAGCTCCCCCCCGCGAACACGCCCGTACCGCCCGTCACCGAGCTCGCGGTGGGATTCGTCTTGTTGTTGGCGATGAGGAAGTTGTTTCGCTCCGTCGATACCGTCGTGGAGCCCGAATAGCCGATCATGTACAGCGTCGTCGCCTGGAGCGCGCGAAGACGAATGTCCGTGCCACCGTTTGCTCCCGTGCCATTCAAGGTATTCGCCAGCGTGCCGGCCCCGCCAATCGTGGCGCAGGTGATGATGTTGTCGCCGGCGTTCGTGCCGGTCTGGAGATGAATGCCGTTGGTGGCAATGCTCGCCGTCGTCACCGTGGACGAGAGCTCCGCCATGGTATTGCTCTGGATCGTGGCCTTCAGCCGCCCCTGGCCGCCGTTCGCCACGGCATTGTTGCCGACTTGCATCAGCACGCCGGCCAGGTTGGTAAACTGGCGGATGGTGTTACCGGTGATGGTCGTCGTGTGCGTGCCCCCGCCAACCTGGCCGATGTCGATTCCGGATCCCTGCTGCGAGCCGGATTTGTCCACGCCGGCCACCCCGATCAGGTTGCCGGAGATGGTGCCGGTGGCGGTGCCGGTACCGCTCGTCTTGGAGACAACGAGCGCTGTGCCGAGCGCGTCACGGAAGGTGTTGTTGGTGACGCTGTACGTGAACGTGGGGCTGCCTCCGCCACCCGCTGAGAGCACGACACCTCCGCCGCCGGACGCGATGTTCGAGTGGCTGTTGCTGAACGCCGTAGTCGTGAGGACCAAATCGCCCACGGCAGTGGCGCCGAGGTCGTACTGGAACAAGTCACCGCCCGCCGCTTCGAACCGGGACGATTGGATCGTGGTGTTCACGGTGGCATTCCCGAGCCCTTGCACAAGCAGGGCGTCGTTGAGCAGGCGAGTGGTGGGGTTGCCCGGCTGGACCGCGAAGGTATCGGTCGCGAAGGTGATGCGATTCAGCGATCCGGTGGTGTTGCTGAGGCGGAAGTTGTTGCTCATGCCGCCGCTGAAGTAGCAGCCCGTGATGCTCGCGCTCCCCGTCAACTCGTCGAGCTTCACCGCGGATTCGACGAACGGACTACTAAGATTATTGCCGTTTGCACCCGAGAAGTGAACGCGAGTCAGCGTAAGGTTGACGACACTCGTGCCGTACAGCCCGTTGTTGCCGTGATCGTTCACCTGGAGGTAGGACAGATTGACATTGCGGGTGCTCGACAGGTAAATGCCATTGCCGGCCGATGCCCCGTCCGCTCCCGTCGTATTCTGGATGGTACCGCCGGTGCCAAAGGTCCCCGTGCCGGTGACCGTGAGGCCACCCAAAATTCCGGTGGAGCTGAGCGCGATGCCGTTGCTGCCGCCGTTGGCGCTGATGCTCTGAAACGTGAGACCGCTGGCGCCAATGTCCGTGCTGCTGACGTTGAGCGCGATTCCGCCGGCGGAGGTGATGGTGTTTACGGTTCCAGTGACGTTGACCGTGCCTCCACCCGTCGCGCTGAAACCGTTGCCACTGGTCGTGGTGATGGCGAGCCCGCCGCCGGTAAAGCTGATCGTCGCGCCGGTATTGTTCGCAAGGTTGACGCCCGCTGCCGCGCCCGAGCTGATTTTCTTGTTCGCCCCGCTGAAGGTGATGGTGTTCGTGCCCGTGTTGTTCCCCGAGACCGAGATGCCCTTGTTGACGCCCGCAGGATTGATGTCGCCCGATACGAGGACCGTGCCGCCGGTCTTGCCGGTGATGTTCACGGCCAGGCTCGCGGCGTTCGTGATGGTACCCGCATACGTGAAGGAGCCGATGCCGCCATTGATCTTGAGCGCATCGCCCGTCGCACCGGAGAGTACGTCAGCGCTCGTGCCGAGGGCCGTCGTGCCGCTCGTGGCGACCGTAGAGAGGAGGACGTTGTTCGTTCCACCCGTGGAGCGCACCTGTGTAAAGCTCCCCGCGATCGTGCCTGTGGCGAGGTTGAGCGCCTGCGTCGTCGTGTTGATCCCGACCTCACTCACGGTGAGTGTGCCGAAGCTCGTCCCGTTGAGGGTGCCCGCAGCCGTGAGGTTGAAGCCCTGCAGCGTGTTGCCGCTGCCGAGGGTCAGTGCGGTATTCACTGACGGGTTGGTGCCTCCGATGCCCGGCTGCGTGCCGGCGTCGGCGGGCCAGGCCACGCCCATCACGCTGGCGAAGGAGGCGCCCGTGGCGCCGGCGCCAACGAGCTTCTGTCCGGCGAGCAGGGTGATGCCGCCGGTGTACGCCGTCCCGTTCGCGTAGAGGAAGATGGGCTGATTGGCGAGCGGCCTGGTCGCTGCCGCGAACGCAGTACTCAGGTCATTGAACGGGGTGCCAAAGCGGCCGTCGCCCGCGCCGGCCCCCCGGTCGATGAACCATGCGATGCCGCTCACCGTCATGTTCACGGTGGCGCTGGCCGTCGTGCCGAAGCCATTCGTTACCGTGTAGGTGAAGCTGGCGGGACCCGTGTAGCCGGCGTTGGGGGTGAAGCTGAATGTGCCGCCGGGTGCGAGCGTGACAGCGCCATTGGTGGCCGCGCCGGCAGCCAGTACCTTCGCGTCACCGGCGTCGTTCGTGGTCACGTTGAAGGTGCTGCTCGTGGCCGTATTGATCGGCACGTTGCCCAGCAACGTGGTTGGATAGGTGTCGCCGGTTACCGCGGGCCGTACACCGACCGCGATCGTGAGTTGGGCGTCCGAGATGCCGCGCACGTTGCTGATCCGGTACTTGATGACGTACAGCCCCGTGAAGCCGGTGGGCGGCGCGAACGTGACGCCGCCGTTCGCGTTGACGACGATTGATCCGCTCGCGTAGCCTGGCAGCGGGCTCACGGCCGTGCCGGCGGCGTGGTCCGTGACCGCGCCGCCAAGGTTATCGGCGCCGAAGCTCACCACGGTGGCGAGCGGGAAGCCCCTCGTGTCGTTTGCCAGCACCCCCAGCGTGGCCAGGGTAAATGTGGTGTTGAAGGCCGTGTGGTACGAATCGCCCGGCACGCTCGTGCCGCCGGGCGCATCGGCCACCGCCGCCGGCGCCTGCTGCACCTGGAAGGAATTGCTGGTGCCGGTTTCACTGCCGCCGCTCGAGCGCGTTGCGGTGAGCGTAACGTCGCCCGGCGTGCCAAGCGTGATTGCGTGTGAACCGAGGACGCCGGCGCTGAAGGCGGCCGACGTGGCGCCCGCCGCTACCCCGCCCGGTGGCGTGGTCGTGAAGCCGACCGTGCCGGTAAAGCTGGTCGCGGTGTTGTTGAATTGATCCTGCGCCGTGACCTTCACGTTGAAGGAGCTGCCGGCGAGTTGCGCGGGGATGGTACCACCGCCCGCGGCTTCAACGATGAAGTGATGGACCGCGGCCGGCGTGGCCGATGCCGTAAAGCTCGCGGTGGCGGAACCGGTGGCCGCCGTGGCGGAGAGGGTGTTGTTGCTCGTGCCGGATGTCGTGCCCAACGTCCAGCTGCCGACGGTTGCGATGCCGCCGGCGTTCGTCGTCGGGGTCGTGCCCGTGGCACTGCCGCCGCCGCCCGTAACGGCGAAGGTGACCTGCACCCCCGGCACGGGATTGTTGTTTGCATCCCTGATCAGCACCGACGGTGCGGCCGCGACCGCCGCATTGACCGCCGCCGACTGTGGGTTGGCCGACTGAATCGTCGCGCTCGCGGGAAGTCCGGCGGTTCCGGTCGCGGTGAAAGTCACTGTCGACAGGCCCGTCGCCGAGGCATCCAGCGTGTTCGTCGCGGCACTGTTGCCGAGGGTCCAACTGCCCGCCGTCGCGATCCCGCTGGCGTTCGTGGTTGCCGGGCTGCCCGTGACCGCCGCGCCCGTGCCGCCACTCGCAACCGTGAACGCGACGCTCACGCCGGACACCGGGTTGCCGTACGTGTCCGTGACCGTGACCGCGGGCGCTATCGAGACCGCACTCCCCGACGTTGCGCTCTGCCCGTCTCCCGCGCTCTTCACCATCGACGCCGGCGTCCCGGCCGTGAACGTGACGGACCCGGGATGTCCGATCGCCGCACTGTTGATGGTACCGGTAATCGAAATTGTGGTCGCGACCGTGCTGTTCAACGTCGCGGTGTACGTCCCGTTGTTGTTGTCCGTGACCGCGCTCACCGACCCGGCGCTCACGCTCAGCAGCACGACGTCCCCACCCAGCGTCATGTTCGCGCCCGCGGCGGTCCTGGCCTGCACCGTGATGGTCGACGCGCTCCCCACCGTCAATGTCGCCGGCACACCGGTGATTGTGGTGTTGCCCCCGTTGGCGGCGCTGACCGTGATCACCGCCGTCCCCGTCCGCGTCGTGGACGTGGCCGTGATCGTCGCGAGACCGTCCGCGACGGGGGTTACCACACCGCTGTTCGCATCCACGCTCGCGACGGCGGGGTCGCTGGAGCTCCACGTCACGGCATCTGGCACCGTGCGGCTCACCACGTCCTTCACCACGGCGGTCAGCGCCTGCGTCGAGCCACCGGCACGCAGGGTGGCCGTTGCCGGGCTGACGACGACATACCCGGTGGGATACTGCACCGGAGCGCTCACATAGACGGAAAAGGCAAATGTCCCGACGGTTGCGGGCACGTGAATGGCCCAACCCTTGGCCGGCGAGACCTCGGACGGCGACAGGAGCTCGTTGTACTGATAGTAGGGCTGGTTGGCTTGTGTAAAGGTCGCATACCCGTCGACCAGCGACCCGCCCCCCACCGGATTGATGAAATCGAGCGATCCGCTCCCGCTCGTGGCCACGGGCTGCTGCTCGAAGAAGACCCGGACTCCCGTGGGATCGAGCGTCGTCCCATCCGTCGTCCCCAGCGCCTGGCCGAGGAGGTTCTGAACGGTCGTCGTGAAGGAAAAGACGTCCCCTGCGTACACGACATTGCTCGAGGTCAGCGTGACGAATGTGTTCTGACCACCCACGATGAGGTCTGCAGTCACGCCGCCGGCGACAGCCCTCGCGGCATCTTCCGATACGCAGGCGAGCTGCCGGGTGGCGGTGGTGGCCACGCATTGCACACGCGCGAGTACTCGCAGGGGCGCCACCGGCGCCGGCGCGGCAATCCGCTCGCCGCAGCCGAACACGGCGGCCGCCATAGCGAGCCAGGGGAGACAGCGGCGGATGGCGGCGGCGCGCAGAGAAAGCATGCTGGTGATGAGTGTCAGGGAGGACAGCGACCGGAGCTCACGTCACAGCAGTCGTTCCCACGGACATGCATTACATCCGAGCAGCACCGGTGGTGCGGCCGGACATTTCAGGGAGGACGCTGGCACACGAGCGGCGACCGACGACATTTCACCAGCGTCGGACTCGGAACAAGCAGAAAGACGCAGAGCCTGCACGCTGCGGCATGAGCGTGCGAAAAACGGGCACGGCTTGTCGATGCCGCACCCGTTTCGATGCATTGGCGCTCGCTCGCGTCTGGAAGCTCGGAGCGCCCGAGCAAGCCGAGGTTCTATGTGGAACCTGTCAGGGCAGAGTCTTTCAGGACTTCGCTTTCTTTGACGGTTTCGACGTGCCGGCGCTGTTGAGGGCGACCGCCCGCAGAACGAGCGCCTTGAAGGCCGGCTCGTCAATGTCTTCTCCTTCGGAGATGTCGATGGCGCGACGTACGTTTCCGTCGAGGCTCGAGTTGAAGAGACGGCCCGGATCCTCCAAGGAGGCGCCCTTGGCGAAGGTAAGCTTCACGACCTTCTTATAGGACTCGCCAGTGCAGATGATCCCGTCGTGCGACCAGACCGGCGTGCCCATCCACTTCCACTCCTCGACGACGTCCGGGTCTGCTTCCCTGATGAGCGCGCGCATCCTGCCCAGGGTTTTCCCGCGCCAGTCGCCCAGCTCCGCAATTCTGTTCGTGATGAGCTCCGATGCCGACTGGTTCCCGCTCGCATCCGGCTTTTTCATGTTTTCATCCTGGAAGTTCTGGATAGGTCCATTGTGCAGCGCGTACGCTCGGCTGGTCAGCTCTGCCAGCGATCGAGCGTGACGATCTGGATCAGATTGCCGCACGTGTCGTTGAGCATGGCGATGGTCGACCCGGTCACCTTTGTCGGAGGCATGGTGAACTCCGCTCCTAGGGGTTTCATGCGGTCGTACTCCCGCTGGACGTCGTCCACGTAGAACATGGCGGCTGGCTGGCCCTGCTCGAACAGCGCCTGCTGGTAGGGCCGAGCGGCGGGATTGTCGTTGGAGGCCAGCTGCAGCTCAGTGCCATCCGGCTCCTCGGGCGAGGCGACCGTCAACCACCGGAATGGCCCCTGGGTAAAGTCCGCCTTCTTCACGAAGCCGAGAACTTTGGTGTAGAAGCACAGCGCTTTTTCCTGATCGTTCACGTAGATGCTCGTGATTTTGATCTTCACGGTGATTTCCTCCGGTCACGTGGTGGTATGTGGGTTCACTGCTTCAATGCCGAACTGGCTGGCATACTCGGCATTGAGGCGTTGCCAGCCGAACTTCATGGCCTCGGCACCGACAATGCGGCCAATGGGGTGGTCCGACAGGAACTGGTCGAGCACGTCGAAGCAGATGTGCCAGCCAGCCGCGCCCATCGACACAAACCTGCGACCAATGTTGTGCCAGAGCGTGAGACGCGTGCCACTGGCGAGCGGCTCCAGCTCCCAGCGCATGTCATTCCCGCCCCAGCTGTACTCGAGCAACCTCGGGGCCTCGGCCCGTCTGATGTTCGTTTCGGAGACTTGCGGGGTGGGCGTCCCTACCGTGGAGAGCTTGACCGGTCCGGCGGTGTCGAGATGCCGGTCGGCGTCGAACGGTGCCCACTCGCGCAGTTGTGCCGGATCGGTCAGCGCTTGCCAGACCTTGGTTGCCGGATGGGCCAAGTCCCGGACGAGAACGAGCGTCCACGTGTCCCCTTCCTTTCGGGCCTCAGCGCCAGCAGCGGCGCCCGGTGCGTACGTCTCGCGGCTGCTCATCGTTTTTTTTCCTTCTTTTTCTTTCCATGAGACGTCTGGCCCATGCGATCGAGGTGCCGCTCGAGCGCGTCGACGTGGGGGGACCAGAAGCACCGGAAGGGAGCGAGCCAGGCCTCGACCTCCATGAGCGGTTCCGGTCTGATCCGGTAGACGCGCCGCTGCGCATCCACTCGCGCCTCGACAAAGCCGGCTTCCCGGAGCACTCGGAGGTGCTTGGAGACCGAGGGCTGCGGCATCCGAAGCTGGTGTTCGATTTCGCTGACGGACCGTTCCGAGGAAGCAAGGAGGCTCAGGATGGCGCGACGATTCGGTTCCGCGATGATGCCGAATGCAGATTCCATGGCAGGTATATACCGCTTAGGTCATATACCTGTCAAGTCATACGAAGCGAGTGCACGGTATGCAGACCCTCCAGTTGTCATCCCGCAGGAGCGAAGCGAGTGCACGCTCTGCAGACCCTCCAGTTGTCATCCCGCAGGAGCGAAGCGAGTGTCGGGAGATACTCGCCTTGGCCGGGGGCATGCCTGGCCACAATTATGGCCGGCAATCTCCCGACACTCGTTCGCGGTGCTCACTCCTGCGGGATGACAGGATGCTGACGAGAATTCCAAATGGCGCATAGCCAGCCACTGAGTAAGGCCCTCGCGTCACCCCCGGGGACGGCGCGATTGACGCATATCTGCGTACCGGCGCGCTCGTGGAGCAGACGATGCGCCTCAGCAGCGTCACGGTCGCCGTCGATCCCAAGGCGGCCGATGCGATCGTCGGGCGAAGCATGTGAGTCGAATAGGGGAACCGATAACAGCCAGCTACTTTGACGAGCGCTCGCGCACGAAGCGGATGTTGCGCACGCGGCCAGCCCAGATTCCCAACGCGTCGACCCTGCCCTTGCTGTCGCGCGCAAATTGAACCGTTCCGCCGCTCGACGTGAACGTGTCCGGAATCGTGGGACGAAGAACAAGGCTGTCAGCCGCTCCCCGCTTGATGACCAGCCCCGAATCTCGCACCACGACTTCGAGACGCGCCTTCAATTCGTTGCTCGTGTACCAGCCCGCGAACGCCGCCAGCTCCGCGCGCGTCGGTGCGCTTGCCTTCGTGAGCACATAGGTCGTGGTATCCATCCCGCTGAGCTGACGCATTCGTTCCACCTTCCCACCGCGGACGTCGAACAGGAGCTCGGCGGCGCCGGCGCGGAACCGATGGTCGCCGACGGGAACGAGCGTGCGGTTTCCGGGCATCGTCTGGACGAGGACCGTGTCGCGCACGACAAACCGGGCAATGCCCTCCGGCGTCGGGCCGACGAATGTCGCTTCGTACAACCGCAGCGACTCCACCGGCATACGCACGCGAACGGGCGCCACCGCGACATTCGGCGCGCGACCGAGCACCGCCAGGAGCGACGTTTGTGCGAGTGCCGTCGGGTTTGCGCCGTCACCCGCGTTGCACATGACGGCGATCGATACACGCTGGTCGGGATACCGGGCCAGCCACGTGCGGTATCCACCGGTCGAGCCGCTGTGCGAGATCTCCTTCATTCCCTCGCGCGACGAGACGGATATGCCGAGCGCGTACGGAATCCGCTTGCCGTTGTTGAGTACCATCTGCGTGGTAAGCGACTGCACGAGCGCCGGACCACTGGGGAGCGCGGCGGGGTTGTCGAGAAATGCATTCCACACCATCCAGTCGTCCACCGTGGTGAGAAGACCCCCGCTTCCGATCACGTTCGTGAACGGCATGTCCTGCCGCCACCCGGTCCGTGCAGTCCTCGTGTAGGCAGTGGCACGACCCTTCACAACCTTCGTGAAGTCATCGCGCCACTCGGTGTGGGTCATGTTCAGCGGAGCGAAGAGACGCTCTTTGGAGAAGGCGGCGAAGGGCTTGCCACTCACGCGCTCCACGATCACCGAGGCAAGGATGTAGCCGGTGTTGCTGTAGAGGTATTCCGCGCCGGGCTCGAAGTTCAGCGTGCGCTGGCGCGACGCGATCTCGAGAATTGACGCCGGACTGTGGACGTGCAGCCCCGCCGGCGCGCCCTCGAGGTCAGCGAGCTCGTACCAGTCGCGCAGTCCGCTCGTGTGCGTCAGCAGATTCCGGATCGTGATCTTCTTGCCGAAGTCATGCATCTCCGGGAGATATTT
The DNA here is from genome assembly GCA_028287285.1 of Gemmatimonadota bacterium. Lineage (GTDB taxonomy): Bacteria > Gemmatimonadota > Gemmatimonadetes > Gemmatimonadales > Gemmatimonadaceae > AG11. The sequence goes on along the minus strand of JAQBPY010000087.1, from coordinate 9,707 downwards.
GCGGATGTCGTCATCGAGGCCGAGCTTGCCGTCCTGCGCGAGGAGGACCGTGGCCGCCGCGGTGAACTGCTTGGCGACGGAGCCGCTCTCGAAGATGGTCTCCGGCATATTCGGCGAACTTTGCTCGAGGTTCGCAAGTCCGTATCCGCGCGTGAGCACCACCTTTCCGTCGCGCGCCATGCCGATGGCACAGCCCGGCGCCTCGGCGCCGCCGACGACGGCAAAGGCTCGGTCGATCCGGGCAATCGTGCTGTCGGGGAGCGCACTGATGCCGCCGCGTTGCGCGGCCGCAGAGTGAGCCGCGAGTATGAGGGCGAGGATGGAAAGAATGTTCTGGCGCACGAGCGGCTCCGTTTGGGGGCGATGACTCCCAAAAGATCACGCCATTCGCACGTCCGCGCAAAGATCGTCACGTCGGCGGCGGCGGCGCCGTCGTGGTGCGGTTCCGAAGGCTCCCGACCAGGGGGAGCCCTCGAATCCTGACTCGATTGCCGCCCCCCAACTCAGGTTGGGGGACAGCTACTCTGAAATACGTTCGTGCTGGTGGCATTCACCGTCGTGCCCGATGTGGTAATGGTGTTCTGGCCCTGGATGAATGCGTTCGCCCCCGCTGCCGTCAGTCCGGGCAGGGCCGTCTTGCTCGAGAACCGGCCGAACAGACGTATCTCTGCTCCGCCATTGGTTCCGGCGTTCGTCACGACATTGCCCGAGATGTCGAAACAACTCTTCCCGTCATCCGCCGGCGGGCCGGAGGAGGACCCCATCTCGAACCGCAGGCCACTCGACGGGAACTGCGTGGTCGCGGTGTTGTAGGGCTCGGCGACGTTGTTGTTCTTTACCTGAGCATTGAAATAGTTCGCGCCGGTGCCACGGTTCACGATCCGGAATCCGTAGTTGCCGAATTGCCGCACGGTATTGCCGCTGATGGTAGTGGTGTGCGTGACACCGCTCCCCAGGGAAACAGAGCCCACCAGGCCGACGAATATTCCCGTCCCGGCAGTGGACCCCGTTCCGGCAACACCTGCGGTCCCCACGAAATTCCCCGTGATGGTTCCCGTCATCGATCCGTTTCCGCCCGCGCCGCGATCCACTTCGATTCCGGACCCGCCCGCGTTGTTCACGGTATTGCCGGACACCTGATACGTTACCGCGCCGTTGCTCGCGTGCGCGACGTACAGGCCAAAATCACTGCCAAGCTTTCCCGGGTGCGCGTTCGCGATGTTGTTCGAGGAGATGACGACGTCTCCGGATGCGTTTTCATTGATGACGTACGCAATGTTGTTCGCCCGTGAGCCGAGGAACTTGCTGCTCTGGATGGTCGCGCTTACAGAGGCGGTACCGTACCCCGCAACGAGCACGCCATCGTTTCCACTCGCACTGTTCAAGCCGATCGTGTCCGCCGTCATGGTCAACCGGTTGAGACTCGCGGTGGCCGTGGTGAGACCGTTCACGACACGGACGTTGTCCTCGAATCCCCCGTCGATGTAACTGTTCGTGATGGACGCTGACCCATAGAGGTTGTCGAATCCGACGCTGCCCTCGTCGGCCGCGGTGCTCGTTCCGTTGGTACCGGTGATGCGCGTCTTGTTCAGCGTGAACCCGGTGACCTCCGTGCCGTAGATCGCGTGGTTGGCGTGATTGCTCAGGAACATCCAGTTGAGCTTTGGTCCATGGGCATTGCTCACATACACGCCGTTCCCCGCGACCGCGCCGTCGGCGCCGGTGGTGTTCTGAATCGTGCCGCCGCTGCCCTGCGTTGCACCATCGCCACTCACGGTGAGCTCGCCCGTTCCGGTATTCGTCAGGACGATGCCGTTGCTTCCGCCGTTCGCATTGATGCTCCTGAACGCCAGTCCACTTGCACCGATGGTCGTGTTGACGACGTTGAGTGAAATACCGCCGGCACTCGTGATGGAGTTGGTCGCGCCGGTGACGTTGATCGTGCCGCCGCCCGTCGCGCTGAAACCGGCTCCGGTTGTCGTGGTGATGGCGAGTGCACCACCAGTGAAGTTTATCGTCGCACCGGTATTGGTAGCGAGGCTGACGCCGCTGGCCGTGCCGGCGCTGATCTTCTGATCGGTGCCGCTGAAGGTGATGGTGTTGGTGTTCGTGCTGTTGTTCGATATCGAGATCCCGCGCGCCGCGCTGGCCGGGTTGATATCACCGGAAAGGAGCACGGTGCCGCCGGTCTTGTTCGCGATGTTCACCGTGAGTGCGGCGGTATTCGTGATGCTGCCCGCATAGGTGAAGGATCCGTTCTGGCCGCTGAGGACGAAGGCATCGCCCGTCGCGCCGGAGAGCACGTCGGCGCTGGTGCCGAGCACGGTGGTGCCGCTCGTCGCGACGCCGGAGAGGAGCACATTGTTCGTGCCGCCCGTCGAGCGCACCTGCGTGAAGTTGCCGGCGATCGTGCCTGTCGTGAGGTTGAGCGCCTGGCTCGTGGTATTGATGCCGACGTCGCTCACGGTGAGCGTGCCGAAGGTCGTGCCGCTGAGCGTACCGGCGCTCAGCGCAAACCCCTTGATCGTATTGCCGCTGCCGAGGGTGAGGCCGGTGTTGACGGTCGGTTTCGTGCCCCCGATGGCCGGCTGCGGGCCGGCGTCGGCGGGCCATGCTACCCCCAAGGCGGCGGCGAACGAGGCGTCAGTGGCGCCCGCGCCCACGAGCTTCTGCCCGGCGAGCAGCGTGACACCACCCGTGTATGCCGTGCCGTTTGCGTAAAGGAAGATGGGCTGGTTCGCCAACGGTTTGGTCGCGGCCGCGAACGCGGTGCTCAGATCATTGAAGGGCGTGCCGAAGCGGCCATCCCCGCCGGCGCCGGCGCCCTTGTTGATGAACCAGGCGATGCCGCTCACGGTCAGACTGACGGTCTTGCTGGCTGTCGTGCCAAAACCGTTCGTCACCGTGTACGTAAAGCTTGCCGGACCCGTGTAGCCGACATTTGGCGTAAAGGTGAACGTCCCGCCGGGAGCGAGTATGACGGTGCCATTGGTTGCCGTCCCCACCGCCAGCACCCGTGCATCACCCGCGTCGTTCGCCGTGACGTTGAAGGTGCTGCTCGTCGCGGTGTTGATCGGCACGTTGCCCAGCACATTGATGGGATAGGTGTCGTCCGTCGCTGCGGGCCGCACCCCCACGGCGATGGTGAGCTGTGCATCCGAAGTACCACGCACATTGCTGATCCGGTACTTGGTGATGTACAGTCCCGTGAAGCCCGTTGGCGGCGTGAACGCGATGCTGCCATTCGCGTTGACGACGAGCGAACCGTCCGCATGACCCGGCAGCGGGCTCACCGCCGAACCGGCCGCGTGGCCCGTGACTACGCCGCCGAGGCTGTCCCCGCCAAAGCTGGCCACGGTGGCGAGCGGGAAGCCACGTGTGTCATTCGCCAGCACGCCGAGCGTGGCCAGGGCAAATGGGGTGTTGAAGGTGGCGTGATATGCATCGCCCGGAACACTCGTTCCCGTGGGCGCATCAGACACCGCGGTGGGCGCCTGCTGGACCTGGAACGAGGTGCTCGTGCCCGTCTCGCTGCCGCCGCTCGACCGCGTCGCCGTGAGGGTGACGTCGCCGGGCGTGCCAAGTGTAATGGCGTGCGAGGCCAGCACACCAGCGGTGAAGGCCGCCGAGGTGCCGCCGGCCGTAACGCCGCCCGATGGTGTGGTCGTGAAGCCGGCCGTACCGGTAAAGCTGGCCGCCGTGTTGTTGAACTGGTCCTGCGCCGTGACCTTCACATTGAACGATGCGCCGGCCAGCTGCGCGGCGATGGCGCCGCCGCCCACCGCCTCGACGACGAAGTGATGTACGGGCGCCGGCGTCGCCGATGCCGTGAAACTGGCGGTCGCGCTGCCGGTCGCCGCCGTCGCGGAGAGCGTGTTGTTGCTCGTGCCCGATGTGGTGCCCAGCGTCCAGCTCCCGATCGTCGCGATGCCGCTGGTGTTCGTCGTGGGGGTCGCGCCGGTCACACTCCCTCCGCCGCTCGTCACGGCGAAGGTCACCTGCACCCCTGGCACGGGATTGTTGTTCGCGTCCGTGATCAGCACCGACGGTGCCGACGACGCCGCGGCATTCACCGCCGCCGACTGCGGGTTGGTCGACTGGATCGTCGCGCTCGCCGGCGGACCCGCGGTGCCGGTCGCATTGAAGGTGACCGTCGAGAGACCCGTCGCCGACGCGGTCAGCGTGTTCACGCCCGCCGTGGTGCCGAGGGTCCAGCTGCCGGCCGTGGCGATCCCACTCGCGTTTGTCGTGGCCGGGCTCCCCGCCACGGCGGCGCCCGCGCCACCACTCGCGATGGCAAACGTGACACTCACGCCGGACACCGGGTTGCCATGCGCGTCCGTGATCGTGACGGCCGGCGCGACGGCCACCGCGATGCCCGCCGTCGCGCTCTGCCCGTCACCGGCGCCCTTCACCATCGACGTGGGCGTGCCTGCCGTGAATGTCACCGTGCCCGGATGTCCGATGGCCGCGCCGTTGATCGTGCCGGTGATACTGATCGTCGTCGCCGCCGTGCTGGTGAGCGTGGCCGTGTACGTGCCGTCGTTGTTGTCCGTTGCCGCGCTCAACGACCCTGCGCTCGCATTCAGCACGACGGCATCTCCACCCAGGGTGATGTTCGCACCGCCTGCCGTCTTCGCCTGCACCGTGATCGTCGCCGGGCTCCCCACCGTCGGCGTTGCGGGGGCACCGGTGATCGTCGTGTTCGGGCCGCTGGCCGCGCTGACCATGATCACCGCCGTGCCCGTCCGCGTCGTCGACGTCGCCGTGATCGTCGCGACACCATCCGCGATCGGCGTGACGACACCGGTATTCGCATCCACACTCGCCACCCCGGAATTGCTCGAGCTCCAGCTGACCGCGTCGGGTACCGTGCGGCTCACTACGTCCTTTACCACCGCGCTCAGCGTCTGCGTCGCTCCGCCGGCGCGCAGGGTGGCGGTGGCAGGGCTCACCACGACATAGCCCGTCGGATACGGCACCGGTGCACTGACATAGACGGAGAACCCGAAGCTTCCGACCGTCGATGGCACGTGGATCGCCCAGCCCTTGGCGGCGGACGTCTGGTGCGGGGAGAGGAGCTCGTTGTACTGATAGTAGGGCTGGTTGGAGTGCGTGAAGCTCGCATACCCATCAACGAGTGCCCCACCGCCTACCGGATTCACGAAATCGATGGTACCGCTTCCGCTCGTCGCCACGGGCTGGTCGTCGAAAAAGACGCGTACGCCCGCGGGATCGAGTGTCGTCCCGTCCGTCGTCCCGAGCGCCTGGCCGATCAGATTCTGGACGGTCGTGGTGAAAGAGAAGACATCGCCCGCGTACGTCACATTGCTGGAGGTCAGCGTGACGAACGTGTTCTGGCCACCCACAATGAGATCGGCATTCACGCCGCTGGCGATGGGCTTGGCGGCGCCCTCCGACACGCAGGCGAGCTGTCGGGCGGCGGGCGTGGCGAGGCACTGCACGCGGGCGAGCAGCCGGACAGGTGCCGCGGGCGGGGGCGCGGAAACGCGTTCACCACAACCGACCACGGCGACGACCACCGCCAGCCAGGTAAGGACGCGATGGGCAGCGGCGGTGCGGAGAGGCGACATGCGAGTGCGGCTGTGGTGGACGATCAGCGTTAACATCTAATGATCACTTGCACCCATGATACGTACAGCTTGGGGTCTGTAGGCGTTGCGTAAGGAAGTTGTAAGCGATCTGCGACGACAGGCGTCGCGATCCTGCTGCTCCTCCTCCGGATTGCTGACGCCGATGCGACGGCACACCTCGAGGTTCGGCCAGCTCGACTCCACCGACGGTGGAACAGCGCAGCGCTACAGCCTGTCCGGCAGATGGCGCCGTCTCGCCCACCGAAGTCTGACGATTGCCACCTCGTCGGTCTCGATGAGATGGCACTTGAGCGACGACGAGCCCGCGTTGAGTACGAGCACCTTCACGCCGGCCACCGCCAATCGCGCACATCCGGCATGTCGTCCCCGTGTGCCCGGATATATGCGTGATGTTCGGCAAGGCGCGCGTTGCAGTAGCGGATGGTGCGCTCCCCTTCGTCCGACTGCGCAACGCCCGGCACGCGCGCGATGACGTCGAGCGCCAGGTGGAATCGATCGAGGTCGTTCAGCACCGTCATGTCGAACGGCGTGGTGGTCGTGCCCTCTTCCTTGTAGCCGCGCACGTGCAGGTTGCCATGGTTCGTCCGCCGGTACGTCAGCCGATGAATGAGCCATGGATATCCGTGGAACGCGAACACGATGGGACGGTCCATCGTGAACAGTGCGTCGAACCCGGTGTCGCTCAACCCATGCGGGTGTTCCACCTGCGGCTGGAGGGTCATCAGGTCCACGACGTTCACGAACCTGACTCTCAGCGCCGGCAGGTGCTCGCGGAGCAGCGCGGTCGCGGCCATCGCCTCGAGCGTGGGCACGTCGCCGGCGCAGGCGATGACGACATCGGGGTCGCGTCCCATGTCGGTACTCGCCCATTCCCACACGCCCAGCCCAGCCTCGCAGTGAGTCGCGGCCGCGTCCATCGACAGCCACTGGGGCGCAGGCTGCTTTCCCGCCACGATGACATTCACGTAGTTGCGGCTGCGCAGGCAATGATCGGCGACGGACAAAAGCGTGTTCGCGTCGGGCGGAAGGTACACCCGAACGACGTCCGCCTTCTTGTTCACCACATGGTCCAGGAAGCCCGGGTCCTGGTGGCTGTTGCCGTTGTGATCCTGCCGCCAGACATGCGACGTCAACAAGTAGTTGAGCGACGCGATCGGCGCACGCCACGGGATGTGCCGAGTGGTATCCACCCACTTCGCGTGCTGGTTGAACATCGAATCCACGATGTGGATGAACGCTTCGTAACACGAGAACAGGCCGTGCCGCCCGGTGAGCAGATAGCCCTCGAGCCATCCCTGGCACAGGTGTTCACTCAGCACTTCCATCACGCGTCCATCGGCGGTCACGTGTTCGTCCGTGGGAAGGATCTCCGCCGACGACATCCGCCCCGTCACCGTGAAGAGCGCATCGAGGCGGTTCGAGCTGGTCTCGTCGGGGCCCATCACCCGGAAGTTGCGTGCATCCGCGTTGAGACGCATGACATCGCGAAGGAAGCCCCCAAGCACGCGTGTCGCCTCGCCGTCCACGCATCCTGGTACGCTCACCTCCAGTCCGTACTCGCGGAAACTCGGCAGGACGAGGTCATGCAAGAGAAGACCACCATTAGCGTGCGGATTGGCGCTCATGCGGCGGTCGCCCGTCGGTGCGAGCGCGGCAATCTCCGGCGCCAGGCGGCCATCGGCGTCGAACAGCTCCTCCGGCCGGTAGCTGTGCATCCACGTCTCCAGCAGCGCGAGATGCTCCGGATTTTCGGCGAGACCGGCGAGCGGCACCTGATGTGACCGGAACGATCCCTCCGCCGGCTTGCCGTCGACCGACACCGGGCCCGTCCACCCCTTCGGTGACCGCAGCACGATCATCGGCCATCGCGGGCGAGCCGCACCAGGTGTCGACCGCGCGTGACGCTGGATGTCGGAGATCTTGTCGAGCACGACGTCCAGCGTCGCGGCCATGAGCGCATGCATCGACGCCGGATCATCGCCGGCGACGTAGTGCGGCTCATGACCGTAGCCCTGCATCAGCGACGTCAGTTCCGTTTCCGGAATGCGCGCGAGTACCGTCGGGCCGGCAATCTTGTAGCCGTTGAGATGCAGGATGGGCAGCACCGCGCCATCTCGCGCTGCGTCCAGGAACTTATTCGAATGCCAGCTCGCGGCCAACGCTCCCGTCTCGGCCTCCCCATCACCAATCACGCAGCACGCGAGCAGATCTGGGTTGTCGAACACCGCACCATATGCGTGCAGCAGGGAATAACCGAGCTCGCCGCCTTCGTGAATCGAGCCCGGCGTCTCGGGAGCGACGTGGCTCGGAATGCCACCGGGGTAGGAGAACTGGGTGAACAAGCGAGCGAGTCCCGCGGTGTCGCGCGTAATCGATGGGTAAACCTCTGAGTAGGTCCCCTCGAGGTAGGTGTTCGCCACGACTCCCGGCCCACCATGGCCAGGACCCGCAATGAAGATCACGGACAGGTCGCGTTCGCGGATCGCGCGATTCATGTGCGCGTAGACGAAGTTCAGCCCGGGCGTGGTTCCCCAGTGCCCCAGCAGGCGCGGCTTCACCTGGTCGATGGTGAGCCGCTCCCGGAGCAGGGGATTCGCGCGCAGATAGATCTGTCCAACCGAAAGGAAGTTCGCGGCGCGCCACCAGGCGTCGAGCAGGCCAAGGCCGTCGGAGGGAGGAACGGGAGCAGCTGGCACCGGAAACTCCTGCGCGGGACGATGAGAGCCGGCCGCAAACTCACGCCGGCCAGTCGACGTGACTGCATGCAAGCAGGAGTCCAATCGGCCTAGTCGAGTACCGAACGCACCTTCCTCGCCAGCACCTCGCCTGTGAACGGCTTTTGCAGGAACGGTGTTCCCTCGATCAGCAGGACGTGGCGAATGGCTTCGTCAGCGTACCCGGACATGTACAGCACGCGTAGCAACGGCCGCTCCTTGACCAGTTCGTCCACGAGCGGAGCGCCGTCCGACTCGGGCATGATCACGTCACTCAGCAGGAGGTTGATCTCCCCGGCGTACTCGCGAGCCAGCTCCCTCGCCATGCGTGGATCGCCCGCCTGCAACACGTGGTAGCCCGCACGCTCGAGCGTGAGCCGCGCAAGTAACCGGACTCCCTCGTCGTCTTCCACGAGCAGGATCGTCTCCGTGCCGCGATCGCCAGTCGCCGGCTCGTCGACATCCACCTGGACAACATCGGGCGCGGCGTTCGCGGCCAAGGGGAGATAGATCGTGAACGTTGTACCCCGGTCTACGACGCTGGAAACCGAAATATCTCCGTCACTCTGCTTGACGATGCCGTACACGGTGGCGAGGCCCAGTCCCGTGCCCTTGCCCACATCCTTCGTCGTGAAGAACGGCTCGAAGATCTGCCTGCTCACCTCGTCCGTCATCCCGGTGCCGGTGTCACTCACGGTGAGCATTACGTAGTCGCCCGGAGAAATCGGCAGGTGCCGATGCTGGTAGTGCTTGTCGAGCGTCACTGTCCGCGACTCGACCGTGAGCTTGCCACCACGCGGCATCGCGTCGGCCGCGTTCACGGCGAGGTTCACGAGAATCTGCTCCACCTGCGTGCGGTCCACCTTGATGTATGCGCGTTCCGCGGTGAGCGACATACCAAGGTCCACATGCTCGGCAATCAACAGCCGCATCATTGGCGCGATGCCGTCGATCAGGACATTGAGGTCGAGGACTTCCGGCTGGAGGATCTGCTTGCGGCTGAACGCGAGCAAATGTCGCGTCAGTCCTGCGGCGCGCGAGCCCGCCTTCTTGATCTCGAGAATATCGGTTCGCCCTGGATCGTCTGCAGACATTTCCATCAGCCGCAGCTCGCTGAATCCCAGGATCACCGTGAGCACGTTGTTGAAGTCGTGCGCGATGCCACCCGCGAGCTGGCCGATGGCCTCGAGCTTCTGCGCGTGCCGCAGTTGTTCTTCCAGGAGCATGCGCTCGGTCATGTCCATGGCAATGCCGAGCACACGAGTCGGTGTCCCCTGCGCGTCATAGGATGCCTCGGCACGTCCGTGACGCCAGTGCACGGACCCATCGGCCCACAACGTGCGAAACTCGACCGTCAGGTCGCGCGCCCCCGCAATCG